>SAUS01000015.1 GCA_004000625.1 Candidatus Cibiobacter qucibialis
GTACCGCAACCCGACATTATCGAGCATTTTGGCAACGCAGATGCCGTGCCGCAGCCGCCGGAGCGGTGCTTGAGCCGTTAGGCGGGAATTGTGCGGTATTGCCCTAAACTTTAAGCAGAAAAACACCCCCTGACCTAGAAAGAGGTACCCCATGGCAGAAATTCGCGTACTGGATAAACATACCGCTGAACTGATCGCCGCAGGCGAGGTGGTGGAGCGGCCTGCTTCGGTTGCAAAGGAACTGCTGGAAAACGCCATCGACGCCGGTGCAACGCAGATCACGCTCTCCATCGTGCGCGGCGGCATTCAACAGCTGCAAATTGCGGATAACGGCAGCGGCATTGAGGCAGAGTATATCGATAAAGCCTTTGTGCGCCACGCAACCAGCAAAATTGCCAGTGCCGAGGATCTGGGCCACATCCACACCCTTGGCTTCCGCGGCGAAGCGCTTGCTTCCATCGCCAGCGTGGCCAGGGTAGAGGTGCTGACCCGCACCGAAGCGGACGAATACGCCTGCTGCTATCGCATTGAGGGCGGCGAGCCCCAGGGCATGGAGCCCGGCGCCCGCCCGCGCGGCACCACCGTAACGGTGAACGATCTGTTCTATAATACGCCCGCCCGCATGAAGTTCCTGAAAAAGGACGTCAGTGAGGGAACTTTTGTGGCGGATATCGTTCTGCATGAAGCGTTGTCCCACCCGGAAATTGCATTCCGCTTTCTGCGGGACGGCAAGCAGCAGTTCATGACCCCCGGTGACGGCCAGCTGCGCAGCGCTGCCTATGCGGTGCTGGGGCGGGAGTTTGCCCGCGACCTGCTGCCGCTGGATGGCGATGGCGGCGTTTATAAAGTGACCGGCCTTGTCACCCCGCCGCGCGCCTGCCGGGCGTCTCGCAGTGCGCAGCATTTTTACGTCAATGGCCGCTATGTCAAAAACCGCACCATGATGGCTGCGCTGGAAAACGCTTACAAGGGTACCCTGATGCAGGGCAAATACCCCGGCGCCATCCTGCGCGTTGATATGCCGGCGGACCTGGTGGACGTCAACGTACACCCCGCCAAAACCGAGATCCGTTTTGCGCGGGAAAGCGATGTATTCGATGCGGTCTACCGCACGGTGCGCGCGGCCTTGGCTGCCCCCGGCAGCGGAGAGTGCCGCTTTGATTTGGGCCATGTGGCAAAAGAAAATCCCCAGCCCGCCCCGCAGCAGACAACGCTGCCCGGCAGTGCTCCGGCACAGTCCAACCCTCAGCGGCCTGCGGTTGCACCGGCCCAGCCGCCGCAGCCGCAAAAGCATTTCAACACCCTTTCCGCGGCAGAGTACCGCGCATTGAATAAGCTCACGGCCCCGGTGCCTGCCCGCACGCTGCCCGGTACCAGCGGAGTGATGGAGCTGAACTCGGTGCGGGCACCATTTAATGCACCCAGCACCCCGCAGTTTGCCGCCCCCGCGCCGCACACGGCACAGGAGGACCTGCTGGACATTCTGCCCGACCTGCCGGAACAGCAGCCCAAGGCAGAACCCGCTGTAACCACAGCCCTCGCGCAGCAGCCTGCCCCGGCCCAGCTGGAAAATATTGAATCACCGGAACTGCCGGAAGAGGAAAAATCTGCCACCGGCCTGAGCGCACTGCCCATCGCCCACAATGACCCAACTGCCCAGGCGGACATCCCGCCGGAGCAGACGACCTTTGCCCCGGCACCCGCCAGCCTGCCGCTGCGCGTGGTGGGGGAGGTATTCAAAACCTACATCATCACCGAGCGCAACAATGAGCTTTGTCTGATTGATAAGCACGCCGCACATGAGCGCATCCTGTTTGAGCAGCTCGCCAAGGATTACGGCAGCGTGCCGTCTCAGATGCTGCTTGTCCCCGTGCAGGTCAACCTTTCCGCCGAGGAAAAGCAGGCCCTGCTGGCCCACCAGGAACTTTTGCAGAACAGCGGTGTGGAAGTGGATGATTACGGCGGCTTTACCGTTGTGGTGCGTGCCGTTCCCGCGGATGTGCCGGTGGACGATGTGGGGGATATGGTGCTGGAACTGGCCGACCATTTGCTGAACGGCGGCCGCGATGCCCTGCGGGAGAAAACCGAGTGGGTACTGCATTCCATTGCCTGCCGCGCCGCCATTAAAGCGGGGGACAGGACCACCACCGATGAAATGCTGGCCCTGGCCCAGAAAATTATGGACGGCAGTGTGCCGCCGTTTTGTCCCCATGGCCGCCCCTGCGTGCTGAAGCTGACCCGGAAGGAGCTGGAAAAACAGTTTGGACGCCTTGTATAATGCCGCCAAGCCCCGCGTGGTTGCCATTGGCGGACCGACGGCAACTGGTAAAACCGCACTCTCGGTCGCCTTGGCCAAACGCTTTGGCGGCGAGATCATCAGTGCGGATTCCATGCAGATCTATCAGGGGCTGGATGTTGGCACTGCCAAAGTGACCCCGGAAGAAATGCAGGGGGTGCCGCACCATCTTGTCGGTTTCCTTGCGCCGGAACAGGCGTTCAGCGTGGCGGATTTTACCACCCTTGCGGGGAAAACCATCACCCAGCTGACGGCACAGGGCAAGCTGCCGCTGGTTGTGGGCGGCACAGGGCTGTACATTACCAGCCTGCTCAACGGCATTGGCTTTACGCCGGAAAAAGTGGATCCCGCCATCCGGCAGGAGCTGCAAGCCCGCCTGCAGGCGGAAGGCTCCCAGGCGCTCTATGCAGAACTTGCCGCGGTGGACCCGGGCTATGCCGCCAAAGTGCATCCCAACAACACCCCTCGGGTCATCCGTGCTTTGGAACTGTACCGTGCCACCGGCCGCAAGATGAGCGCTGAGCGTGAGGCCGCCCGTCCGGCGGAAAAACCTTACCGTTCACTCTGTCTCTGCCTGACCTGCCGCGACCGCACCCTTCTTTACCAGCGGATTGATACCCGCTGTGACCGTATGATGCAAAGCGACATTCTGGAAGAGGCCAAACTGGTGTATGACCACCGCGATACCTACCGCACCGCGGCGCAGGCCATCGGCTACAAAGAGTTCTTCCCGTATTTTGAGGGAACAGCAGACCTGGAAAGCTGCCTTGCGCACCTCAAGCAGGCTTCCCGCAATTATGCCAAGCGTCAGCTGACCTGGTTCCGCCGCCAGACGGACGCTGTGTGGCTTTACCTGGAAGACGGAAACCTGGAACAGCAGGCGGCAGAACAGACCGAAGCGTTCCTGGCGGAAAACAACGCTTGAAATGCAGTAACAATATCGCTATATATAAAGGATAAAACCAAGGGGGGGGATACCCAATGCATGAACAGAATGAAAGCCAGCCCAAAGCATTCATAAAAATTCTTTTTGCCCTGTTTACGGCGCTGCTGGTTGTGGTGCTTGGGTATCTCTGTATCCAGATTTACACGATCTTCCACCGAACTTACAAAACCGAAACCGCCATTGCCTACACCATGTCGGATAACATCACGCTGAAAGGCGTGGCAGTGTTCCAGGCAGTGGATGTGCCTGGCAGCGGCAACCTGGGATATGTGGTGCAGGATGGTGAGCGCGTCAGCGCGGGCACCATTCTGGCGGAACAGTATACGGATGATTCCCAGGGAGCAATGCGGGAACGGCTGGACCGGTTGGATCGTGCGATTTTGCTGCTGACAAAGTCGGAAAATTCCTCCGGCAGCGATCTTTCGGTTCTGACCACCCAGACGCGCACGGCGCTGTATAACCTGCTGGACCAGATCGACACAGCATCTTACGGCGCAATTCAGGATGCTGCGGAAGATTTTTTGCTGGCGCAAAATAAACTGCAGATCAGCACCGGCCAGGCGGCGGGCTTTGGCGAGGTGCTGGCCAGCCTGCAGGCCGAGCGGGACGGCATTGCTGCCCAGCTGAACGGCCTGCAGACGATCGAAGCGGATACCAACGGGTATTTTGTCTCATCCGAAAGCGCCGCCCCGGTGGTGCGGGATCCCACGGAGCTGGATGCCATGAGCCCGGCTGATCTGCAAAAGATGATCAACGCAGGGGAGACTCCGTCCAATGCCGACCTTGCCGGGCATATTGTAACCGGGTTTTCCTGGCGGTTTTATGCCGTGTGTTCGGCAGACCTTGCCGGGCGGTTGAACGGCCTGTCCCGCGTGAGCATCAGCGTTCCGGGCAAACAGGAAGAGCCTTTGGCTGCCACCGTGGTGGATGTGACCACCGACGAAGAAACCGGCCTTGCCAAAGTGGCGCTGGAATGCCGCAGCATCAATGCTCAGGTGCTCTGCCTGAATTATGAGGAAGCCGAAATCAGCCTGCACACCTACCAGGGCATCCGCATTGACCGCAGGGCCCTGCATATCGTGAACGGCCAGCGCGGCGTATATGTCAAATACGGCGATTTGCAGCGCTTCCGCCGCATTACCATTTTATATGAGGACGATACCTACATCCTTGTACCGGAAGGCGGCAAAGTGGGGGAGGATAACGAGCTGCGCCTGTACGATGAGGTGATCGTGGAAGGCAGCAACCTGCAGGACGGCAAGCTGCTGTAAGGACAGAAAACGGGCGTTTTGCCCCACATTCTGTTATATTTGTATTGACAACGAAGCAAAAATGGAAGATAATAAATACTGTATAGTTGTGACAAAAGCCAATCGGGGCTTTTTTTGTGCAATTTATACAACTAAGCAAACGTAAGGAGTAACTGCCATGTCCATGATAGACGGTTTGAGAAACGTCCTCGGAATCAACCAGGATCCCGAAGCAGATTCCTATGTGGATGATAACGAAGAGGATGATATCTTTCCTGGCGGTGGTCAGGGCGGTTCGCCAGCCCCGGAAGAAGCCTACCCCACGCAGGAAACTGCTAAGCAGCACAGCAACAAGGTGGTCAACATCAACGCTACCACCCAGCTGCAGGTTGTACTGGTCAAGCCGGAACGTTTTGACGATGCTGCTGCCATTGCAGACCAGCTGAACGCAAAGCGCACCGTTGTGCTGAACCTTGAATCCACCAACAAAGAAGTCTCCCGCCGTTTGATCGACTTTTTGTCCGGCGTGGCTTACGCCAATAACGGCCAGATCAAGCGTGTAGCAACCAGTACATTCATCATTACCCCGTATAACGTTGATATTATGGGCGACCTGCTGGACGAGCTGGAGAACAATGGCGTCTTCTTCTGATACAAGGACCCGCGGCTTTGTGCCGCCGCAGAACGAGGATGAACACTTTTTGATGCGCCGGGTGGAAGAACTCTGCCGTACCGCCATGCAGCGTGGCATCCCGCGGGCAACGGGCTTCCTTTCGGACCGCGAACAGGCCCTTGCGCAGGCCGCGCTCAACCGTGAGGGCTGCGATTTTGCCCGCTTTCAGGGCGGCTGGCCGGATGCGGAACGCAAAGTGCTCTGCATTGAACCACCGGATTCCTGGCCGGAAGAGCCAGTTGCGGTGCTGCATTTCACAGCGCCGCAGCAGGGCGGCAGCGCCGTGCCGGGCCACCGTGACTATCTGGGGGCAATCCTGGGTCTTGGCCTGGATCGTGCCTGTTTGGGGGATATCCTGCCGGATCCGGCCGATGCCCGCAGTGTGTATGCCTTTGTGCTGGAAGATAAGGCGGATTTTATTGCTTCCAACCTGACGGAAGCTGGCCGCAGCCCGGTGCATGTCGAGCGTTGCAATGCCGTGCCGGAAGAAATCCTGCGCGGGCCGGAACGCCAGACGCAGGATGCAACGGTGTCATCTTTGCGGGCAGATACCGTATTGGCAGCCATGATGCGCATCTCCCGCTCCATTGCGGCGCAGGCAATCCAAAGCGGCAGGGTGGAAGTGAACCACGTTCCGCTGCGCACCGCCCATGAGGATGTGTTTGAAGGCGATATCTTCACCGTGCGGGGCGTTGGGCGCTACCGTCTGGTGGCAATCGGCGACAAAAGCCGCAAGGACCGCATCTTTATCACGTTTTATCAGTATTGAACATAAAACCTGAATGTGAAACCCATGGGCCGGGGCAGCCCGGCAGCCGTGCCGAACGGTAAAATTTCGGATACCATTCCGGGTGTGTGCCACCCGAAACAGGAGGAATTTGGATGATTGCTTCGGATGATGTGCGCCGCGTGACCTTTGACCGTGCCATGCGCGGTTATCGTTGTGAGGACGTAGACGATTACCTCAGACAGGTTGCGGACGGCATCGACAGCCTGGCCGCAGAAAATGATGACCTGCAGAAAAAGCTGGTCATACTGGCCCAGCGCATTGACCAGTACCGTGCCGACGAAGATACCCTGAGCACAACCATGATCAATGCCCAGCGCCTTGGCGAGAACGTCATCAAGGAAGCCAAGCAGAAAGCTGCCGAGATCATTCGTGCCGCCAACATTAAGGCGGAGGATCGTGAACAGCGCGCCCGCGATGAGGTGGAGCTGGCCCAGCAGGAGCTTGTGACAATAAAGCAGGAAGCGGATGCGTTCAAAAAGCGCCTGATGGATCTGTACCGCCAGCACATCGAAATGATTGCCAAAATTCCGGAGTATCACCCCAACCGTGCAGAACAGCAGGCCGCGCAGCCGCAGCCGGAACCGCAGGAAGCCCCGCAGCAGCCTGCACCCCAGCCGGTAGAACAGCCTGCCCCGGCTCCGCAGCCGGAACCGGAACCCAACCAGCCAATCCCGGAGAATGTCCCGGCTCCGCAGCCCGCAGCCCCGGAGGAAAGCTATCCGGCATATGAGGAACCGGAATATTACGAGGCTGAGCCGGAAGAACCCGCCCAGCCCGAAGAGCCGGAACCGGCTCCGGCACCTGTCCAGTCGCTGGACGAGGAAAAGATCGATACGGTAGAATTTGCCTTTGCCCCCAAAACAAAGCCAATCCTGCCGGACGATGATATGCCATCCGTTGCCGGGCTTTACGGCGGGGATATGCCGGAAAAGCCCGCCAAGAAATCCGGCTCCCGCAGCCGCGGCGCTTCGGCCCGCAGCACGGGCAAAAATGCCCGCAAAACCAAGAGCCCTGCCAAAGCGGAGCTTGACGCATTTGATGACATTGATTATGATGTTTGAGGTGCCGCTTTTGTGCGTGCGCGTACCCCAAGCATTTTAAGACCTGCCTGAATGGTGCAGAACTGCCGGGGCAACCTGGTATACTGCGCTTTGGACAAGCCGCCATATCAGCTATATTAAGGAAATAGAGGAGAGTTGGAAACTTTGCCGCAGAATTACAATGATACCATCCATAAGATGGCTACCCCCTTTGAAATGCGTGCCGGGCTGCCGAAAAAGGAACCCAAAATGCTGGAGGATTGGGAGAAAAACCACATCTACGAAAAAATGATCGAACATAACGCGGATCTGCCGCGCTTTGTTCTGCATGATGGCCCTCCGTATGCCAACGGTAATATCCATATGGGTACTGCCCTGAACAAGATCATCAAGGATATCATCATCCGTGAAAAGAACATGTCGGGCTACTGTGCTCCCTATGTTCCCGGCTATGATACCCACGGTCTGCCCATTGAGCTGAAGGCTCTGTCCTCTCTGGGCGATAAAAAGGCCGGCATTTCCAAGCTGGAACTGCGCAAGATCTGCAAAGAGTTTGCTACCGAGCATATTGATGTGATGAACAGCCAGTTCGCCCGCCTGGGCGTTCAGGGCGATTTCGCCAACCCCTACCTGACCCTGCGCCCCGAATTTGAGGCACGCCAGGTGGAGATCTTTGGCGAGATGGCCAAGAAAGGCTATATCTACAAGGGCATGAAAGCCGTTTACTGGTGCCCGGAGGATCGTACTGCTCTGGCAGAAGCCGAAATCGAGTATGCCGAGGACGAGTGCGATTCTATCTATGTCCGCTTTAAGCTCACCGATGACCCCAACGGAGTTCTGGCCAAGTACGGTATCCCTCTGGACAAGGCATGGATCGTGATCTGGACCACCACCACCTGGACTCTGCCCGCCAACGTGGCAACCTGCCTGAACCCCAGCCTGGAGTATGCCTTCGTCAAAATCGGCGATGAATATCACCTGATGGCTGCCGGTCTGGTGGAATCCACCATGAAAGCCTGCCATATCGAGGATTACGAGGTTCTGGAGCCCCGCGTTCTCGGCTCTGAATTTGAGCTGATGCAGTATCAGCACCCCTTCCTGGACCGCAAGGGCCTGGTTATCCTGGGTGACCACGTTACCCTGGAAGGCGGCACCGGCTGCGTTCATACCGCACCTGGCCACGGTGTTGAGGACTTTGAAGTCTGCGTCAACCACTACCCGCAGGTTCCCGTTATTGTCCCCGTGGACGATGGCGGTTACCTGACCGAAGAAGCAGGCAAAGAGTTTGCAGGCCTTAAGGTCTGGGCTGCCAACAAAGTTATTCTGGAGCACATCAAGCAGTCCGGCCACCTGATGGGCGTGCAGCACATCACCCACCAGTACCCGCATTGCTGGCGCTGCCACCATCCCATCATCTTCCGTGCAACCGAACAGTGGTTCTGCTCCATTGATAAGTTCCGCGAGGAAGCCTATAAGGCCATTGACGAAGTCAAGTGGCAGCCGGCCTGGGGTCATGACCGTATGCACGGCATGGTGCGTGACCGCAGCGACTGGTGCATCAGCCGTCAGCGCGTGTGGGGTGTGCCCATCCCGGTGTTCTACTGCAAGAACTGCGGCAAGTACCACATCACCGATGCTTCCATCAAGGCTGTCAGCGACCTGTTCCGCAAGGAAGGCTCCGATGCCTGGTATAAGTACGATGCCAACGAGATCATGCCCAAGACTGAGGTCTGCGAATGCGGCGCTTCTGACTGGGAAAAGGATCCCGATATCATGGATGTCTGGTTCGACTCTGGCTCTACCTGGAGCGCAGTCTGCCGCGAACGTCCCGAACTGAACTGGCCCGCTGACCTGTATATGGAAGGCGCCGACCAGTTCCGCGGCTGGTTCCAGTCCAGCCTGCTGACCAGCGTTGCCACCCAGGGCGTTGCCCCGTACAAAGGCGTTCTGTGCCATGGCTGGGTCGTTGATGAGCAGGGCAAGCAGATGCACAAATCTGCCGGCAACGGTGTGGAGCCGTCCGAAATCATCCGCGATTACGGCGCTGACATCGTTCGTCTGTGGGTTGCTTCCAGCGATTACACCGTTGATGTGCGCGCAGGCAAGAATATCTTCAAGCAGCTGTCCGAAGCATACCGCAAGATGCGCAACACCGCCCGCTTTATGCTGGGCAACATTGGCGATTTCAACCCTGCCACGGATATGGTTGCCGAGGATCAGCTGTTCGAAATCGACCGCTGGGCACTCAAGAGCTGCAACAGCCTGACCGCCAATGTGCGTGCCGCTTACGATAATTACGATTTCTCCCGCGCTTACCACGCAATCTACAACTTCTGCGTCATTGATATGTCCAACTTCTATATGGACGTCATCAAGGACCGCCTGTACTGCGCGGACGAGCACGCACGCCGCTGCGCCCAGACTGCGCTGTACCGCATTCTGGTTGACTTCACCAAGCTGGTTGCCCCCATCCTGTGCTTCACCGCCCAGGAAATCTGGAGCTACATCCCGAAGCTGGAAGGCATGCAGGAGTATGTCTGCTGGGAGCGTATGCCGGAAGCCAAGAGCGATGAGGATGCCGCTTTTGACGCCAAGTGGGCCAAGATCATTGCTGTGCGTGACGATGTAAAGAAGGTTCTGGAGCAGGCCCGTGCCGATAAGACCATCGGTTCCTCTCTGGAAGCTGCCGTTACCCTGTACTGCAGCGATGAAATGTATGACTTCCTGAACGCCATCCCGATGGATGAGCTGGCCGATCTGATGATCGTTTCCCATGTGGATCTGGTCAAGGGCGAAGGCGGCGTGAGGGGTCTGACCGAGGGTCTGGGCATGAGCGTTGCCCATGCAGCCGGCAACAAGTGCCTGCGTTGCTGGAAGTTCGACACAGCTGTTGGCGAAGACGGCCTGTGCCCGCGCTGTGCGAAAGTTCTTGGTTAATTTCAAATAAAGGGCTATGCCGCATGATGTTAAGCGCTGTTCCAGTGCTTAAGCCTGTAAAACAGGAACTGTGCGGTATTGCCATAGTATGATTTACAGCGGTGCTTTTGCGCTTTTATCAAGCCTTTGCACCGCTGTTTTTGTCAGGGCATTTTGCAGCGCTGCATTGGCCCGGACGACGGAGGCGTTTATGCTGGTTGGCATTTTATCCATTCTTGCTGCGGCAGGCCTGATGCTGGTTGACCAGCTGATCAAACTTTGGGCCACCGTGGAACTGCTGCCGGTTGGCAGCAAACCCTTTATCCCGCATGTGCTGGAATTTTATTACCTGCTCAATGATGGTATGTCGTTTTCCATGCTCAGCGGCAAGCGCACGCTGCTGGTGATCGTTACCGGTGTGATGCTGGCTGTGCTGGCCGGTATGCTGCTTTTGCGCAAAATGCCGCGTTTGGAGCGTGCTGCTTGGATTTTGGTCGTGGGCGGCGGTGTTGGCAACCTGATCGACCGTATCCGCACCGGCGTGGTGGTGGATTACCTGAACTGCCTGTTCATCAATTTCCCGGTGTTCAATTTTGCGGATGTCTGCATCTGTGTCGGCGTGGGCCTGCTGGTCCTCAGCCTGCTGCTGGATATGTGCCGCGAACAAAAAGCAAAACAGCAAAAGGGGAGTGCGCCCACAGATGGAACAGCGTGAACTGACCCTTGCGCCGGAAAGCGTTGGCCTGCGGCTGGACCGCTGGCTGGCGGAACAGTGCCCGGATCTTTCCCGCAGCCAGCTGCAAAACCTGATCGAAGCGGGCAGTGTGACCTGCAACGGCAGCCCCTTGAACAAAAAGGATAAGCTGAAAGCCGGGCAGACGATTCTGCTCACCCTGCCGGACCCGCAGCCCATCGAAGCCCAGCCCCAGAACATTCCGCTGGACATTGTGTATGAGGATGACAGCCTGCTGGTGGTCAACAAGCCCAAAGGCATGGTGGTGCACCCTGCGCCCGGCAACCCGGACGGCACCATGGTCAATGCACTGCTGTGGCACTGTGCGGGGCGGCTGTCCGGCATCGGCGGGGCCATCCGCCCCGGCATTGTGCATCGCATTGATAAGGATACCAGCGGCCTTTTAGTCGTTGCCAAAACGGACGCCGCCCACCAGGCACTGACCGAACAGATGAGCGTGCATTCTATCCATCGGGTGTACCACGCTGTGGTGTATGGCAACCTGAAAGAGGATACCGGCTTTGTGGAAGCCCCCATCGGCCGCGACCCTAAGGATCGCAAAAAGATGGCCGTGACCCAGCAGAACTCCAAATATGCCTACACCGGCTGGCAGGTGCTGGAACGGTTCGGCAATTTTACTTACATTGCATGCAAGCTTAAAACAGGCCGCACCCATCAAATTCGGGTGCATATGGCGTCCATTGGCCACCCGCTGGCTGGGGATGCCGTGTATGGGCCCAAAAATTGTATCCGCAGCCTGAACGGTCAGTGCCTGCACGCCAAGGAGCTTGGCTTTGTGCACCCCGCCACCGGGGAATGGATGCAGTTTGACAGCTCACTGCCTGACTGGTTTCAGGACTACTTAAGCCGTCTGAGAAAGGAAAGCCGCCATGGAGCGTTTGAGTGATTATCTGGTTTTTTGTGATATGGATAACACCCTGCTGACTGCAAAGGAGGGCATTCCCGCCTGCAACCGCAGCGTCATCCGGTTGTTTACCGCCATGGGTGGGCGCTTTACCGTCGCCTCCGGCCGTCCGCCGGAGTCGATCCGCGCGGCGCTGGGCGATATTGAGCTTTCGCTGCCAGCAATCTCCTGCAATGGTTCGCTGCTGTATGATTTCCAGACCAACCGTGTGCTGCGTCGCTCCTGCCTGAATCAGGAACAGGCCGCTGCCGCCATTGCCGATATGCTGCAAAAATTCCCGAAGATTGGTGCAGAGGTCATGGCCGGTGCGGGGGAGATGTATGTTGTTCACGCCAGCAGCTATACCCACGCCCACCAGGTGGATGAACACATGGAAAGCGTGGCCTGCCCGCTGGAAAATGTGCCGGATGGCTGGCTGAAGGTGGTGTTTGCCGGGGATCCGGAAACTATCCGCAAAGCGGGACAGTACGCCAAAACGCGGTACTTTGGTCGGGATAATTACTTTTTACCTACCAACCAGATCTACTTGGAAATTATGCCTTCCGGCATCAGCAAAGCAGCCGGAATGGAAGAGCTTTGCCATATCCTGAACGAGAACATCAAAAAAACCATCGTGATCGGTGACTATTATAATGATCTCGAAATCATGAAAAAAGCGGGCTATTCCGTGGCTGTGGCCAATGCGCCGTCCGAAGTAAAAGCAGCGGCCAACGAAGTGACCAACTGCGACTGCACCGGCGGCGCGGTGGGCGAGTTCCTTTACAAGCTGATCAGCAAGGTGGAGGGCGTATGAAACACAGGGAAAGTGAGCAGACACAGCTGAGAGTCAGCCGTTTACTGAACCGTGACAGCGTGATGCTGCATGCCGAGATGCCCAGTGTGCAGACGGCGCTGGAAACCTTGGTGGAACTTCAGGAGAGCAACGGCGTGATCACCAACGGTACCGCCTACTATAAAGCCGTGTGTGAGCGTGAACGCGCGGGCGGCACCACCGCCATTGGGGAAGGGCTTGCCATCCCGCATGCCTGCAATGCGGGCGTTGCCTCGCTTGGTCTGGCCGCGCTGACCCTTACCCGCGGGCTGGACTGGGGCGCAGCGGACGGCAAGCTGGTGGATATGATCTTTATGGTTGCGGTTCCGCCGGACCGCCAGAGCGACCACCTGTTGATTTTGGCTCGCCTTGTCAACCTGCTCAGCGACCACCGCCTGACGGAAAAACTGCGTATGGCGGATACGCGAGAGGCGTTTATCCGCATCCTGAACCAGACCGAAGCGGCAATCTTTGCATAAATGAGGCCAAAACGGCAAGGAACACAAAAGCAATCCAGAACCCGATTGCTGAAACAGAGAAAAATATCATTTTATAAGGCTTATTGATACTGCACACCCTGTGCGAATGCCCCAAAGGCAGAACGCAGGGTGTGCTTTTTTGTTAAAATTGTGCAAAATGTGGAAATTTAGCGCTCTAAAGCGCCGTGATTTGGCGGATTGTATCTTGCAGAGGAATACGATTGATGCTATACTTTAAATCACTAAATCGCTTTTCGGAGAGGACACCTACCCAAGGCTATGCAGCATAGTGGATGCCGGTGAGCGATGCATAGATTTGGGAGGAAGATACCATGAAAAAAGCACTTTCTATTTTGACAGCCGGCTGCCTGGCTGTTTCCCTTGCTGCCTGTGGCAGCACTGCAGCAAGCTCTGCTGCATCGGCCGCGGACAGCACCGCTTCTTCTGCCACAGAATCCACCGCCGCTTCCGATACCGCCGCTGCTGACGGCCAGACCTACAAGGTCGGCATCTGCCAGCTGGTGCAGCACGTTGCTTTGGACGCTGCAACCCAGGGGTTTAAGGATGCCCTGACCGAGCAGCTCGGCGATGCCGTTACCTTTGAGGAAAAGAATGCCCAGGGCGATTCCAACACCTGCAGCACCATCATCAATGGCTTTGTTTCTGATAATGTTGACCTGATCCTGGCCAACGCAACCCCCGCCCTGCAGGCTGCACAGGCCGGCACCAACACCATCCCGGTTCTGGGCACCTCTGTTACCGAGTACGGCGTGGCACTGGGTATTGATGACTTCGATGGCCTTGTCGGCACCAATATTTCCGGCACCAGCGACCTGGCTCCTCTGGATGAGCAGGCAGGAATCATCAAGGAACTATTCCCCGATGCAAAGACCGTTGGTCTGCTGTATTGCAGCGCCGAAGCAAACAGCCAGTATCAGGTTGATACCGTAAAGGCCAGCTTGGAAGAACTGGGCTACACCTGCGAGTATTACGCATTCTCTGACTCCAACGATCTGGCCACCGTCTGCCAGAGCGCTGCCGATGCCAGCGATGTGATTTATGTTCCCACCGATAACACCGTTGCCAACAACACTGAGATTGTCAATAACATCTGCCAGCCCGCCGGTGTGCCTGTCGTTGCAGGTGAGGAAGGCATCATGAGCGGCTGTGGCGTTGCTACCCTGTCCATCAGCTACTATGACCTGGGCGTTGCTACCGGTAAGATGGCCGCCAAGATCCTGACCGGCGAAAGCAAGGTTGAGGAGATGCCCATTGAGTACGCTCCGGAGTTCACTAAGGAATACAACCCGACCATTGCCGAAGCTCTGGGCATCACCATCCCAGATGATTATGTAGCATACGAGGGCTAAACAGCCAGAACGGCCTGCTTTGATTTGATGCAGGTAACTTTAAGGCAACACCGCACAATTCCCGCCTGACGGCTTAAGCACCGCTTCGGCGGCTGCGGCACGGCATCTGCGTTGCCAAAATGCTCGATAATACATCCAGTATTATCTGCGCTTTTGGCTTAGCAGCTACCGCACCTCGCTCGCCGTATCGGCACTTAGAATTATGCGGTATTGCCTTAATACAAAAATCGCGGAAAAGGCTTTTCTTTCCCGCGATTTTTTGATATAATTAAAAAGACTATATCTTTTTTGAGGAGTTGACGATCTCTTGAACATTGCAACATTGTTCAATGCCATGCCGGGCGCATTGGCGCAGGGCCTGATTTGGGCCATTATGGCGATTGGCGTTTACCTTACCTTCCGCATCCTGGATGTTGCCGACCTGACGGTAGACGGCACCTTGGGCCTTGGCGGTGCGGTCTGCATCATGTGTATGACTTCCGGCATGAACGTCTGGCTGTCCCTGCTGCTGGCGTTTGGTGCTGGTCTGCTGGCTGGCCTGGTGACCGGCCTGTTCCACACGTTTATGGGCATTCCGGCCATCCTTGCCGGTATCTTGACCCAGCTGTCCCTATATTCGGTCAACCTGAAAATCATGGGAAAAGCCAATCAGGCTATCAACGTGGACAAATATGACCTGCTGGTATCCCTGCGTTATATCAAAGGCGTTCCGTTTTACCGCAATACCATCCTGATCGTGGCCGTTCTTATGGTGGTTGTTATCGCTATTTTGTACTGGTTCTTCGGCACCGAGCTTGGCTGCTCCATCCGCGCTACCGGCTGCAACGCCAACATGGCGCGGGCGCAGGGCATCAACACTAATTTCAACATTGTGCTGGGCCTGATGCTCTCCAATGGTCTGGTGGCATTCTCCGGTGCGCTGCTCAGCCAGTACCAGGGCTTTGCTGATGTCCAGATGGGCCGCGGTGCTATCGTGATCGGCCTGGCTGCCGTTGTTATCGGTGAAGCCGTGTTCAGCAAGATTTTTCGCAACTTTGCGCTCAAGCTGCTCAGCGTTGGCATCGGCAGCGTCATCTACTACATTGTTATGCAGATCTGCATCTGGTTCAAGATCGATACCGACCTGCTCAAAATGCTCAGCGCCATCGTGGTCGCCATCTTCCTTGCGGTTCCATACTGGAAAGCAAAATACTTCACCCGCGTTGCGGTAAAGAAAGGCGGCAGCAGCAATGCTTGAGATCAAAAACGTTTACAAGACTTTTAACCCCGGTACGGTCAACCAGAAGGTTGCCCTGAATGATTTGAACCTGACACTGGAGGACGGCGATTTCGTCACCGTAATCGGCGGCAACGGTGCGGGCAAGTCCACCATGCTGAATGCTGTTGCCGGTGTGTGGCCGGTGGATATGGGCAAGATCATTATTGATGGTAAGGATATCACCCGCCTGCCGGAGCACAAGCGCGCCGCTTACATTGGCCGTGTGTTCCAGGACCCCATGATGGGCACCGCCGCCACGATGCAGATTGATGAAAACCTGGCCCTGGCCGCCCGCCGCGGTGCGGGCCGCACCCTGCGCATTGGTATTACCAAAAAGGAAAATGCCGAGTACCACGAGCTGCTTAAAACCCTGGGCCTGGGCCTGGAGGACCGCATGACCAGCAAGGTCGGTCTGCTTTCCGGCGGCCAGCGCCAGGCAGTCACCCTGCTGATGGCGACCCTGAAAAAGCCCAAGCTGCTGCTGCTGGACGAGCACACCGCAGCCCTGGACCCCAAGACCGCCGCCAAGGTGCTGGAAATTTCCAACAAGATCGTGCAGGAAAACCACCTGACCACCCTGATGATCACCCATAATATGCGCGATGCCATCCGCTATGGCAACCGCCTGATCATGATGAACGAAGGCCATGTGATTTATGATGTGCGCGGCGAAGAAAAGACAAAGTTGGAAGTATCGGATCTGCTGCAGCGCTTTGAGCAGGCTGGCGGCGAAGCCAATGACCGCATGATCCTTTCCTGATAAGATTGCGTACAGGATCGGATTTGGATAAGTTTTATACCATTTAACTGCCGCTGTGGGCCGGATTTTACCGGTTTGCAACGGCTTTTTTGTCTTTTGGAGCAGGAAAGAAGGGGCAAATTATCAAATTTCCGTGAAGTCATTTTCAAACCTTGACAGTTATGATATAATACAACTGTATATTATGACGGAATTGACAGACGGCAGAGTATCGGATCGTCTGTTTTCGGTTCCGTATACACCAAAAGAGAACAGAAAGAACCCAGGAAAGTTCATTGTTTTCTCTGCATGGTATGCGGCCAAGGCTCTTGAAATGGATGTAAAGTGAGTGTGCTTTACACCGGGAGAGTAGCCATAAACAACGCGGCCGCAAGCGCCATGGGAAGTTATCAGGACTGTATAAAGGGAGCACCGCCTTTCCGCAGGAGGTATTTTGAATGCAGCGTTACGACGCCGTTTTATTTGATGTTGATGGAACATTGATCCATTCCCGGCCGGGCATTTTTAACTGCTTTGCCTATGCGTTCCGTAAAATGGGCCTTGACCCGGATGCGATAGATTGTTCCCGCTACCTTGGCCCTCCGCTGCGCTGGAGCTTTGCCCAGCACTTTGCAACGGATGCCGAGGTGGAGCAGGCCGTAGAGTATTACCGCGTGCATTACGAGGAAGTTGGCAGCCACCAGTGCAGCCTGTTCCCCGGGGTGCGTCAGATGATGGATACCCTGAAAGATGCCGGGCTGTACATGGCAACGGCAACCTGCAAACCGGTCGAAGTTGTAACACCCATCCTGAAAGAGCAGGGGCTGTTTGATTATTTTGACCGCATTGGCGGGGCCAGCATGGACGAAAGTGTGGACAACAAGACGGATGTGATCCGCCTTGTGCTGCAGGACCCACGCCTGGCGGGCAAACGCATCCTGATGGTGGGGGACCGCCAGGATGATATGCAGGGCGCAGTCAACAACCAGCTGCCCGCTGCTGCCGTGCTGTACGGCTATGGTAGCAGGGAAGAAATGGAACCCTGGAATCCGGTGCTGCTGGCGCAAAATTGTGAAGAACTGACCCAGTATATTCTGGGCTGAACCCCGCGCGGTGCAAAGCGCTGCCGGGCACAGCCCGCCGCCGGAACCAACCCGGCCCGCGGGCGCATCCTACATAAGGAACAAAGGGAGAAACGAACATTATGAGCCGCAAAACATCCGGCAGCCGGGCATCCTTCAGCCCAACCCAGCGCAAGGCATGTGCTGTTCTGGCAGTATGTGTGCTGGCTGTCATCCTTACATTTATTGCATCCTGGGTTTTGCCGGGCAAGCTGTCGCTGGGCGGCAGCGGCCGCTATGACCCGCAGGCATATCCGCTGGATACTTCGCTGGGGTCCGTGCTGGCCAAAACCTCTGATGCAGGTACCGATTATGTCTCCTCCACGCTGTTTGTGGGGGATCAGTTTGCCAAGTCCCTGTATGACGATAAAGTCATCACGCTGGATCAGTTTGCAGGCAAGGACGGCCTGACTGTCAGCTCATTGCTGAACGATGCCTGCGTTTACTTTGCGGGGGATTCCAGCGCCTATACCGTCCCGCAGGCGGTATCCAAAATGAAACCCCGCCGCGTGGTCATGCTGCTGGGCAGCAACGATCTGGACGGCAGCCTTTCCTATGATAATTTTGCCCGTAACTATAAGCAGGCTGTCATCGCAATTACCGGTGCGTACCAGTACTGCGATGTCATTGTCTGTGCCATTCCGCCTGTGGCAAAAAATGCATCTGATGCCGCCAAAACGCAGCTGATGATCGACCAGTTCAACCAGGAATTGGCCAAGATGTGCAATGATGAAGGCTATAAATACCTGAACTTGGCCGAAGCACTGAAAGACAGCAACAGCGGCTATGCCGAAGCAGCCTATTTGAACAACAAACAGAATGGCTTCAGCACATCCGGCGCTAATGTGGTGCTGAACTACCTGCGCAATCATGCTTACGATACTGCGGATACCCGCCCCAACACGGATGATATTCCGCAGCGTACTGAGCAGGCTGGCGGCAGCGCAGCCGCCACGGAGCCCACGCCTTCGGCGACCCCTACAATGTTCAAATTGCAATACTTGGTGGAAGAAGGCAAGGGCACCCTGCAGGGCAATGACCAGAGCGGCGTAACTTCCATCGAAATGGATGCAGCCGAAAAGCAGACCGTGACCATTACCGCTGTGGCGGCGGACGGCTATACGTTCTATAAGTGGAGCGATGGCCTGACCACCGCTACCCGTGTGGACAGCGCGACCAAGGATATTTCCGTGACGGCAATGTTCAACGATGCCCGTGTGCAGATCAACCTGGATCAGGGCGAAAGCACCATCAAGCAGGGTGAATCCCTGACCATCAACGCCAGTGTCACCTTGGGCGGTAAGAGCTATGATAACAGCGGTGTGCAGTGGTCGGTCAACGATGACCTGATGCAGAATGGCGCCAGTTATACCTTTACGCCGAATGCCACCGGAGATTACCGCATCAAGGCCGGGCTAGAAGTCAACGGTACCTATACTTCGCAGGAACTGATGGTGCATGTGCAGGCACCGGCTACCACCGTCAGCATCACCGGTGTCAGCTCCATGCCGGCAGGCAGTACCACAACGCTGCAGGCCAACGTAAGCAATCCTTCGGGGGATACCACCTGGACCTGCGCCCAGAAGCCGCAGTGGAGTGCAACCGGCGATAACGTGCAGTTCAGCGCGGATACCGTTGGCAGCTATACCGTGCGTGCTGCCAACAATGGTCAGTATGCAGAGCTTGTCATCAACGTAACGGAACCCCTTTCGGACCCCACGGTAACCCCGGAACCAAGTGATTCGGGCGATCAGTTCCCGTTCTTCCCCTTTGGCGGCGGAAACTGATTGTAGTCACACAGCGCCTGCCCCCGGCATAGCATAAGCCGGGAGGTGATCACATGTTTGTCTTTGACTGTGAGGCTGGCTATCAGCCGGATAACGGCCAGAACGATGTGACCGACGGCAGTGTGGAAAACTATGATTTTGACTGGGGTCAGCCCCTTGACACAGAACCCCTTGACGATGCGCTGACGGACGATGAACGGACGGAAGCACAGCACACGGAGTAATTGTTTTGGTGGCAGGGCAGCACCCCGGCAGTTATCCGGCAAGAATAGACCGGAAAAAAGGAATAAATCTATGGCAAATTATACTTGTCTTTTACTGGATGTGGATAACACCCTGCTGGATTTTAACGCAGCAGAGCGTGCTGCGGTCGGCATTACGTTAGAGCATTACGGCATGCCCAACGGCCCCGAAGCATTGGAAACCTACCACCAGATCAACCGCCAGCTGTGGGACAGCCTTGCCAAAGGCGAGCTGAACCGCAGCAAGCTGTTTGCGGTGCGGTTTGGCCGCGTGATGCAGGCTCTTGGCACACCGGAAGCCGGCAACGCCCGCGAGATGAACGACTTTTATGAGAACGAGCTGGCCAACCATGCGGATCTGATGCCCGGTGCGCTGACCGCTCTGGAAGAACTGGGCGAAGTTGCTACCCTGGCAATCGTTTCCAACGGTGCTACCCAGGTACAGGAATCCCGCATTGCGGCATCCGGCATTGGCCGCTTTATGGATGGTGTGTATATCTCGGAAAAAGTGGGTGCGGCAAAGCCTTCGCCCAAGCTGCTGGACTATGCCATCCGGGACCTGGGGTTGACCAACCGCAGCCGTGTACTGATGGTGGGGGACGACCTGCTGGCCGATATCAAGGGCGGTATCAACGCGGGGATCGATACCTGCTGGGTCAACTTTGCCAACGAGGAAAATAAAACCGACATCCAGCCCAAATATACGGTGCACAGCTATGAAGAACTGTACCGCATTGTAATGGAGCCGGAAGAACTGGAAAATGTCGGCGTGCGCAACCGTCGGCATATGAACGAGGGCTGAAACAGACCAATGTAATGTGCCGCTGCCGGGGAAAAAACTGAGCAGCGGCACATTTTCGGGTTTGATGCGCCCTTTGGTGGAAGAGTAAAACAAACTGGCTGCTGCTTTAATGTGAATCTGAAAACAAAGAGCATGACGGATATTTCGCAAATACAAGCAGGATTTAAGGCTTTTTAATGCAAAATCCTGCTGTGTTTGTAGAAATAGGGCAATACCGCATAATTCTAAGTGCCGATACGGCGAGCGAGGTGCGGCAGATGCTAAGCCAAAAGCGCAGATAATACTGGATGTCTTATCGAGCATTTTGGCAACGCAGATGCCGTGCCGCAGCCGCCGGAGCGGTGCTTAAGCCGTAAGGCGGGAATTGTGCGGTGTTGCCATAGACGATATTTTCGACTTTTCTGATACACCCTGGTGGCCAGGGATACGATAAGGTGTGAAATTATGCTGATCGAACTGCAGGACCTTGGCAAAAGCTTTGGCGAGCACGAGGTCTTAAAACATGTAACAGCCAGTGTGGAACGCGGCGACCGCATTGGTATTATTGGTGCAAACGGCACCGGCAAAACCACGCTCCTGCGTGTGCTGTGCGGCGAAAGCCTGCCCGATGCCGGTGACGCTGCCTTTGCGGCGGGGGCAACCTGCGGCTACCTGGAACAGACGGGTCATCTTGACCCGGAGAAAGACGTTTACGAAACCATGCGCCTTGCGTTCCAGCCTGCGCTTGATGCCATGGCGGAGCTGGAGACCCTGCAAAAGCAGCTGGCAGCTGACCACCACAACACGGCTATTACGGATAAGATCACAGCCTGCAACGCAGTGATCGATGCCATGGATGCCTATAATATGGATACCCAGATCAAAAAGGTGCTCAACGGCATGGGCTTCCCGGCAGATACCTGGAAGAAAAAGGCCGGGGTGCTTTCCGGCGGCGAGCAGACCCGCCTGCGCTTGGCCCGCTTGCTGTTGGAACGCCCGGACATTCTGATTCTGGACGAACCCACCAACCATTTGGATCTGGAAACGATGGACTGGCTGGAAACCTATCTGAAAGCCTACCGCGGCGCAGTGCTGGTGGTCAGCCATGACCGTTACTTCCTGGATTCTGTCTGTACCCGTATCTGGGAGCTGCGCGGCAAAACCATCACCACCTACCGCGGCAACTACTCCGCCTACCTGCCCCAGCGCGAAGCAGCGGACGAGCGCCTGCAAAAACAGCATGATGCCGATGTGGAAAAGGCGGCCAAGCTGCAGGATTATATTGACCGCAACCTGGTGCGCGCTTCCACCACCAAAATGGCCCAGAGCCGCCGCAAACAGCTGGAAAAGCTGGAAATCACCGAAGCACCCCAGGCGGAAGCCCACCAGCTGAATTTCCGCTTTGAGTATGATATTGAGCCGTATGATGAGTTGGTCATCATGAAAGGCTTAACTATCCGCATTGGGGAACGCACCCTGTTGGAAGCACTGGATTATGTTGTCCACCGTGGGGACAAGCTGATTATTGCGGGCCCCAACGGCACCGGTAAATCCACCCTGCTGCAGGTATTGGACGGTAAGCGCCGCCCCTCCGGCGGTATGGTGCGGCTGGGCACCGGTGCCAAGCCCGGTATCTTTGTGCAGCAGCAGACCCGCCGCGCAGGCCGCGTGATCGATGCCATCTGGAACCAATACCCCCGCTTTACCGAGCTGGAAGTGCGCAGCCACCTGGCCAGGTTCGGATACCGCGGCGAGGAAGTGTTCAAGGACTGCGCCACCCTTTCCGGCGGTGAGATGGCCCGCCTGCGCTTTGCGGAGCTGGCCCTGGAACGCCCGAACCTGATGTTTTTGGACGAACCGACCAACCACCTGGATATTTTCATGCGCGAAACGCTGACTGATGCGCTGTCTGCCTACACGGGCACCCTGCTGCTGGTCACCCATGACCGCTACCTGATGCAGACCCTCGGCTGCCCGATCCTGTACCTGGAAGATGGCAAGGCGACTTTCTACCAGAACTTCCAGAAGCTGCATGACCGCGATACTTCCAAACAGCCGGAACCCGCCAAGCAGGAGGATAAGCCCCAGAAGGCAGGCTATGGCAAGGAGCAGCGCCGCCGCCGTGCCGAGGTGCGCACCCGCCTGAAAGCGCTGGAAACCGAGATCGAAGAACTTGGCGCCCATATTGTTGAGCTGGAAAACGAGATCAACGACCCGGAGGTTCTGCGCGACCACCTGCTTTTGCGGGATAAGTGCGATGAACTGGATGATTCCCGCTTCCACCAGCAGGAACTGTATGACGAGTGGGAAAAGCTGGCAGAGGAACAGGACCGCATGGATGCAGAAAGTGATTCCTGAAAAACGCGTTGAGCGCTGCATCTGGCACACCGGCCCGGAGGCACTTTTTGCGGCAGATCCGGCTGCAAAAAATGAGAAACATTAAAAACAGTAATGAAACTGTAACTTGCTTTCCTGATAAAAAGCGGTATACTATTTTTGATATTGGGCTTGTGCGGCTGGGCAGGTGCGCTGCATCATCCACCGCCAGCTATTTTGCATGTGTGCCGGTGCTTTGCCGGCTGGAGTAAAACACGCTGCGCTTTTTTGCTAACCATGCGCAGCAGTAAGAAACAGGCAGGGAATACACTTTGCAGACAACGATCATCATAGCAACACATAAACCGTACTGGATACCGGAAGACCCCATGTACCTGCCGGTACAGATGGGTCATGCCATCCACCCCGGCATTGGCTACATCGGGGACGATACCGGTGAAAATATTTCAGAGCGCAACGGCAATTTCTGCGAGCTGACGGGCCTGTACTGGGCGGCCAAAAACCTGGATTCCGATTATATCGGCATCGTGCATTACCGCCGTTACTTTGCCAGCCGCCTGCACCGTTTTGAGCGCAAAAAGCGTCGGGTCATCGGCCACGAGGAACTCAACGCTATTTTGGCCACTACCAATGTTGTGCTGCCTAAAGAGCGCCACTATTTTATTGAAACCAATTATACCCAGTATATCCACGCCCACCATGAACAGGACCTGCGGGTGACCCGCGCCATCATCGAGCGCAAATGCCCGGAGTATCTGCCGGCGTATGACACCTACATGTCCAAAACGCACGGCCATCACTTCAATATGTTCGTGATGAAAAAGGAACTGCTGCAGCACTACTGCACCTGGCTGTTCGATATTTTGTTTGAGCTGGAAAAAGAGCTGGATATCAGCAGCTATTCCACCAATGATAAGCGGGTGTTCGGCTTTGTGAGCGAGCGCCTGCTGGATGCCTGGCTGATCACCAACAACATCGCCTATGAAGAGCTTGACGTTGTATATATGGAAAGCCAGCATTGGCTGCGCAAGGGGATGGCCTTTTTGAACCGCAAGTTCTTCCCCCACAAGGAGGCTCACAAATGAAACGCACGGCAGCGGTTATTGTAACGTATAACCGCAAGGAAATGCTGCAGCGCTGCCTGCGGGCTTTGTGTACCCAAACGGCCGGTGTGCCGGAACTGTGGGTGATCGATAATGCCAGCACGGACGGCACGGCCGAACTGGTGGCGCAGCTGAACCTGCCAACCATGCACTATTATAATACCGGCAAAAACCTGGGTGGTGCGGGCGGCTTTGCCTGCGGCATCCAGCAGGCAGCGTGTTCCGGGGCAGAGTATCTGTGGATTATGGATGATGACTGCCTGCCGGAACCGGATGCCCTGCAGCAGCTGCTGCTGGCGGATGCCGAACTGGACGGGCAGTACGGCTGGCTTTCCTCCCGCGCACTGGCGCCGGACGGTAAAGACCAGCCCATGAACCTGCAGCGCAGCACGCCGTACAAAGATTTGGCAAGCTTTGCCGGGCCGCGGCAGCCCGCGGTTATGGCCAGCTTTGTTTCGCTGTTTTTGCGCAGCAGCACAGTGCAGCGCTTTGGCCTGCCCATTGCAGAATTTTTCATCTGGTCGGACGATTGGGAGTATACCCGCCGTATCTCCCGCAGCATGCCGTGCTATGTAATTCCCGCCAGCCGGGTGGTGCATGCAATGCAGAACGCCACGGTTGTCAACATTGCCACCGATACCCCGGACCGCTGGCCCCGCTACCGCTACTTTTACCGCAATGATGTGGTGCTTTACCGGCGGGAGGGGCTGCGTGGCTGGCTGTGGCTGATTGCCAAAGATGCCTGGCACAGCGTTCAGGTGCTGCGCCACGGCTCGCAAAAATGTGAGCGGCTGGGCATTATCTGGCGCGGTTTTTTTGCTGGAGTCAACTTTCACCCAACCGTACAAGGCTTACCCACACAGGAGCGATGAACAATACACCACACACAAACTGCCTGACCCTGCGCCTGCTGCATGCGGCAAAGGGGTACAAAGCGGTTGCTTTTGATATTTTCGATACCTTGCTCAAGCGGGATTGCGCCCACCCGGCGGATCTGTTCGCCCTGATGGAAGTTACCCATCAGGCGGCTCTCGGCTTTGCCGGGGCGCGCGTTGCCGCAGAGGCAGAAACCCGCCAGACCCTTGGCCGCGAGGTGACGCTGGCCGAAATTTATGCACATCCTGCCTTGCGGGATACTGACCCCGCTGCAGAGTGCGCAGCGGAACTGGCTATGATTGCCCCCAACCGACCGGTAGCCCAAGCCGCTGCGGCCTGCCATGCCCGCGGGCAAAAGGTATATGCGGTTTCGGATATGTATCTGCCTAAAGAGCAGATCGAAGCCATGCTGCAAAAATGCGGGCTGGATTTTCTGGATGGAGTGTTCGTTTCCTGCGAGTACGGGGTGCAAAAGCGCAGCGGTAAGCTGTTCAAGCTTTTTTTGCAGCAAACTGCCTTGCGCCCGGCGAAAGTCTTGTTTGTGGGGGATAGCCCCCGCGCGGATTTTGCCGGGGCAGCGCTGGCGGGTATCCGCTGCTTTTTGCTGCCGCAGCCAACCCCGCTGCCATACACCAAAACCCCGGCGGATGCCGTAGGTGGTGTCGCAATTGCCACCTTGCAAAACTGCTGCCAGAATCTAAATCCCAGCGCTGCGCTGGGGGCAGAGCTGCTTGGCCCGCTGGCGGTTGGCTTTGCCACCTGGCTGCATGGGCAGCGCGCGGCTATACCGGGGGCAAAGATTGTATTCCTGGCGCGGGATATGTACCTGGTGCGCCAGGTGTACCAGCTGCTGTACCCAGAAGAAGAAACCTTTTACCTGAAAGCATCCCGCCAAAGCCTTTTGCCAGCCCTGCTGCAATGTCCAATGAATGAGCAGGCGTTGGCACTTTTGGCGGATACCCTGCCGCGCCAGCAGCTGACCCAGCGGCAGATCGTCGCCTATCTTGGCTTTGATTCCCCGAAGGGACACACCACCAAAACCTATGACCTGCGCACCCGCCCCTTGCCGTGCCGCACCAAAGAGATGCTGCTGGCCCTTGCGGCCCACAGCAAGCTGCCGAAAGGGGAACCGCTGCGCAGGCGGGCAGAGCAGGCAAGAGCGTATCTGGAACAGGCAGGCCTGACGAATGGCCCGGTGCTGCTGGTGGATATCGGCAGCGGCGGAACCACCCAGCGTGTGCTGGAAGAGCTGCTGCACACCCAGCTGTACGGCTGTTACCTTGCCTGCGATGCGCGCCTGCACCAGAACCTGCCGCCGGAGCGTGCCAAAACATTTTTGTTTGACGGCTGCCCGGCCCCCCTGTGGTACTGGGTGGGCCAGCCCATGCTGGAAGTTCTGCTCTCCGAGCCATGCGGCTCCACGGTGGGGTACCGCGCACAGGCCGGGCAGATGGTGCCGGAAATCGGGCAGGCGGGTGCAGATAACAGGGCAATCGCCGCGCCGCTCTGGCAGGGCATGAGGGCTTTTGTTCAGCGCTGGCAGGCTGGCCCGCTGCGGGAAGTGCAAATTCCGCCGCAAACCTGCATCGCAGCGTTTTTGCAGATGGTGCAGGCCCCCCGCATGCAGGAGGTGCGCACCCTGGGGGAGATCACCGTGGAGGACGGCGGCAGCTGGAAGCTGGCTGCCCCAGCCAACTGGGGCACCTATCTGCACGCCCCGGCACAGCTGAAACGGGACCTTGCCCAGGCGCGCTGGAAACCTGCGTTTTTGCAGCGCCTGTTTGGCGTGCCGCTGCCATACGGCAAGGTGTACGCTGCACTGAAACATAAAAAGTAAGCATTAAAATGGATATAGAATATAAACCAAAAGGCAGGTGAACCGTATGGAGCAGGCCCCATTGATCAGTATTATCATGCCTGTCTATAATGCCGGGGTGCTGCTGCATACCGCGGTGGAAAGCGTGCTGCGCCAGAGTTTTGCGGATTTTGAGCTGCTGCTGGTGGACGATGGCTCCACCGATGGCAGTGCTGCGCTGGCCCATGAACTGGCCAAAAAAGATGGCCGCATCCGGGTGCTGGAACAGCCCAATGCGGGCATCTGCGCTGCGCGCAACCTTGGCTTGCAGCATTGCCGCGGCCAGTGGTTCACCTTTTGTGATGATGATGATACCATGCTGCCCCATGCATTGGAAACCCTGCTGCTCCTTGCCAAATCAACCGGGGCGGATGTGGTGCGCGGTGGCTACCGCCTGTTGCGGGCCAATGCTGCAGGAACGGCTGTGGAGCTGCCCCACCCGCCGGGGCAGGCAATAATCATTCACAAGCCGACGGGGCAGGGCTACCTGCAATTTTTGCAGCAAAGCGGGCCGCAGTTTGTCTGGAACGCTATGTACTGTACAAATCGGCTGGGCCATCTGCGCTTTGATGAAACCTGCCGCAAAGGGCTGGAAGATTTTGCCTTCAACGCGGCAGTGTTCCAGCAGGCAGATTCAGCCGCATATACGCCGCAGATCGTATATGAACACCTGGAGCGGCAGGGCAGTACCTCCGCCTGTGGGAACCCGGCAGCAGTGCAGGTACGGCTGCAATACCTGCCCCGGTGGGTGCAGGCGGAATATACCGCAGCCCGCGCCTGGTGCCCCCCGCAGCAGCTGCCAAAGGTGTGGAGCGCCCGCCAGGCAGAGTTTGTCACCTTTGTCATGCATCAGCTGCGGGATGGCCGCTTGCCGCCCAAAGCCAAAGCGGCTGCCTGGCGCAGCCTGCAGCAGGCGCTGGCAGCCTGCCCCCACAGCAGGCTTGACTTTTGGTATGCACTGCGGCACAATAAAAAACAGGGTGCCGCACTGTTTTTGTTCCGTACCCACCTGCAGGGGCTGTATGCCTGCCTGCCAAACCGGGAGGAGAAACTGCTACAATGAAAACCATCCTTGTTACCGGCGCAGCCGGTTATATCGGCCGCCATGTTGTAAAAAAAGCACTGGATATGGGCTACCGCGTCATTGCATCGGACTTTGCCTTTAAGGGCGTGGACGAGCGCGCAGAATTCTGCGATGTGCCTATTTTCAGCGGGGACAAAAATATTTATGCGGCGTTGGGCAAGCCTGATGTCTGCATCCATATGGCCTGGCGGGATGGCTTCCGCCACAATGCGCCCAGCCACATGAAGGATCTTTCCTCCCATGTTACCTTCCTGAACAATATGGCAGCGGGCGGCCTTTTGGATTTGACCGTGATGGGCACTATGCACGAAGTCGGCTATTGGGAGGGCGCTATTGAGGATGATACCCCCTGCAACCCCCTGAGCCAATACGGCATTGCCAAAAATGCCCTGCGCCAGAGCATGATGCTCTCCTTGCAGGGCAGCAGCTGCAACCTGCACTGGCTGCGCGCCTATTATATTACGGGCGACGAAGCCCATGGCAGTTCCATCTTTGCCAAAATCGCACAGGCAGAGCTGGACGGCAAAACAACTTTCCCTTTTACCAGCGGGCAGAATAAGTACGATTTTATTGATCTGGATGAACTGGCAACCATGATTGTGGCGGCCAGCGTGCAGAACAAGGTCAACGGCATCATCAACGTCTGCACCGGCCAGCCGCGGACCCTGGCTGACCGTGTGGAGCAGTTCCTGCGGGATAAAAACTATAAGATCAAACTGGATTACGGCGTTTTCCCGGACCGCCCGTATGACAGCCCCGGCGTTTGGGGCGACCCCACCAAGATTAACGCAATATTAAAAGATGCAGGTTTGGCATAACGATAACCGGAAAGGGTGACAGAATGAAACGACTGGGTATTTTTTTCTTTTACGAAAAAAACGGTGATGTGGATGATTTTATCACCTATTACCTGCGCGATCTTGCCCGTAACCTGACTGAGCTGATCGTTGTGTGCAACGGCAAGCTGAGCAAGCAGGGCCGCGCGGCATTTGAAGAATTTACCGATCAAATTATTGTGCGCGAAAACAAGGGCCTGGATGTGTGGGCCTATAAAACCGCGCTGGATCATTACGGCTGGCAGCGTTTGAGCGAATTTGACGAAGTGGTCATGACGAACTCTACCCTGATGGGCCCTGTGCGCCCCTTGAAAGAAATGTTTGACGCCATGGCCGAGCGCACCAACCTTGATTTTTGGGGCCTGACGATCCACCATGGGGCGGAGGGCAACCCCTTTAAGGGCAAACATCTTTATAATTACCTACCGGTGCACATTCAGTCCCACTTTATTGTCTACCGCAAAAAGTTCATCCAGAGCAAAGAGCTGCAAAATTACTGGGATACCATGCCCATGATCGAAAGCTATACCGACTCTGTGCAGCGGTACGAATCGGTGTTTACCAAACAGTTTGCCGATAAAGGCTACCAGTGGGATGTCTATGTCAACACGGACGATCTGAAAGAGTTTACGGATTATCCGCTGCTTGTCTGCCCCACGCGGTTGCTGCGGGATAAAAAGTGCCCGCTGTTCAAGCGCCGCAGCTTTATGCATGATTTTGAGGCATATCTGAATGATACCGCCGGGGAGCCGGTGCGGGAACTGTACGCCTACCTGCGGGACCATACGGATTACCCGCTGGAGCTGATCTGGAAAAACATGATCCGCACCATGCACCCTTATGATTTTACCCGCAACCTGGGTCTGACCCGCCTGATTCCGGAAAGGGTACAGGACGAGGCCTGCGCCGCTGCCGTGCGCAAAAACCGCCGCATTGCGCTGTGCATGCACCTGTATTTTATGGATATGCTGCCCCAAAGCTGCGCCTTTGCCGCCAACATGCCGCCGGAGACTGACGTTTTTATTTCCACCAACACGCCGGAGAAAAAGCAGCAGATCGAAGAAGCGTTCCGCACCCTGCCGTTGCATGCCGTTACCGTAAAGGTGGTCGAAAACCGCGGCCGCGATGTGGCAGCGTTCCTGTGTGACCTTGCCCCGCAGATCCGGGAGTATGATTACGCCTGCTTTATGCACGATAAAAAGGCCATCCAGACCAAACCCGGAAGCGTTGGCGCCAGCTTTGGCTATGTCTGTAACGAGAATATCTGCAAAAACGCAGACTATGTGCTGAATGTGCTGACAGAATTTGAAAAAGACCCTTATCTGGGCCTGCTCTGCCCGCCGTTCCCCACGCATGGCGTGTATTTCATGAACATGTGCTCCAACGGCTGGGGCCCCAACTTTGATAATACCAAGGCCCTGATGAAAAAGCTGGGCATTGACCGCCCTATTTCCGGCGAAAAAATGCCCATTGCCCCCTTTGGCAGCGTATTCTGGTTCCGCGTAAAAGCATTGGCCCCACTGTTTGACCACGGCTGGAAGCACGAGGATTTCCCGCCGGAGCCGCTGCCGCAGGATGGTACCATCAGCCATGCCATTGAGCGTATCTATCCCTTTGTGGCGCAGGGGGCAGGGTATTACCCCGCCCAGGCCATGAGCGCTGATTATGCCGTTGCCCGCTGCGATTCCATGCAGGCATACGCGGGTGGTCTGATCCGCCCGCTTGCTCGTGTGTTTGACTGCACCACCTTTGGCAGTGCCGCTGCCAGCGCCGGTGCTTTTGCCGCGCGCAGGCACTGGTTCGGTTTTGGAAACTATGGCCCGTATGAGAATTCCAAGCGCCGCCGCGCCCGCAACTGGCTGCGTAAGCGGATGCCGAAATCCGCTTACGAAAACATGATGCGCGTTAAGCGCACGGTGTTGGGCCCCCATGACGTGAACTATGAGGATTAAGCCAACCGCTATGAAAAAACGGCTGATTATCTATTTCAATTATCACCCCAACGGGCAGGCTGATGCAGCCTGCCGCTTTGCTGTACAGCAAATGGCCGCAGTGGGGCAGGTGTTCTTTGTCAATAACGGCCCCTTGCAGCCGGAATCCCGCCAGTGGGCGCAAGGCTGCTGCCACACTGTGCTGGAGCGTGAAAACACAGGCTTTGATGTGGGGGCCTACCGGGACGCTGTTTTGCAGACCGGCCTGGATATGCTGCTGCAATACGATGAAGTAGTGCTGATGAACTATACCCTTGCCGGGCCGGTGGGGGATGTAGCTGCCATGTTTGCTGCGATGGATGGGCGCCCGGAGCTGGATTTCTGGGGCCTGACCCGCCACTATGCTATGCGCAGCCACCGCTTTGGCGGGGCAAAAGCCATGGTGCCGGAGCATATTCAATCCCACTTTGTTGTGGTGCGTTCCCGCATGATGGCAGACTTTTTTGCTTACTGGCAGGCGGCCGCCCTGCCCGCCAGCTATGAAGATTCCGTCCGCCTGCACGAAACGCAGTTTACCGCCCACTTTGCCGCCCTTGGTTACCGGTGGGATACCTTTGTGGATACAAAAGACCTGGCAAGCCTTTTCGTCAACCCCATCATGGCCTGCCCCAAGCTGCTGCTGGCGGACCGCGGGTGCCCGTTTTTCAAGCGCCGCAGCTTTTTTACCCCCTATGCGGATGAATTGCGCCGCACAGACGGCCAGGCCGCCGCAGAACTGTATGACTATCTGAAATCCGAGACTGATTACCCGGTGGATGACCTGCTGCGCGCATTGCTGCCGGTGCAGCCGCTGGCTGCCATGGCGCAAAACCTGCACTGGCATTATATCCTGCCGCAAACGGCGGGGGAGTGTGCGCCCATTTTGCTGGATGCCAACACTTTGGCAAAAGGCTGCGCCCTGCAGCCGGATGCCGTCTACTGCCTGCCGCTGCCGCGTGCTGCCGGGGTGGAGGGCTATTATTATGCCCGGTCTATGCCAACCAGCCTGCAGCTGGCCCAGGCGGCAGAACTGTTTGATGCCCACCCGCTGGTAGGTGTGCTTGGCCCGGCTCTGCCGCTGTATGCGGGCTGCGCCACCGAAAAAGCCCGGCGCTGGCAGCAGCAGAAACCTGCCGTACAGGCAAAACTGTCTGCACTGGATTGCCCGCTCCCTCTGGATGAAACCCCGCCGCCGCTGCCCAATGGCGGCTGTCTGTTGGTGCGGGGAGCGGCATTCCCGCAGGGGCTGCCGCCGCTGCAAACGGAGTCGGATTTCTGGCTGGTGCCGCTGCTGGCCCAGTATAACGGCTATGCCAGCGCTACATTTGAAACCGCCGCTCAGTGTGCGGCCCGCGCCGATGTGCTGGATGCCGCCCTTGCTGCCCAGCGCGGCGTTGGCCCAGTATTCCGCCTGATGGGCCGCACCGTCAAAAATGCCCTGCGCAAACGAAAGGAGAGTGCCCGGTGAAAAAACAGCGACTGTTTTATCTGGACCTCATCCGCGCTGTGGCGCTGGTGTGCATTCTGGTCATTCATTTCAATGCTGCCGTTACCGGGTATTTTACACTGCCGTCCAAACTGTTCGGCAGTGTGCTGCCCTTTAACATCTATTTGGGGGACTTTGGCTCCTCGCTGTTCTTTATGGTTTCCGGCGCGGCGCTGCAGTATACCAGCCCCGGCCAGGGAAGAGAGCCGCTCAATCTGGCGCGCTTTTACCAAAAGCGCGCCAAGGCGGTGTACCCCATGTTCTGGCTGGCGTGGTGTATATTTTTTCCCATCCGTTTTGTCACAAAGCCGGGGTATTATGCCGCAGCCAAAACGCCCAGCCTGCTGCTGACGGTCCTGGGGCTGGATAATTTTGCTCAGGCCGCGGGCTGGGTCACGATGGATTTTGCCTGCGTGGGCGAGTGGTTCCTGGGCAGCATCCTGTTTTTGTATCTGCTGTTCCCACTGCTGCGCTGGGGGCTGCGCAAACAGCCGCTGCTGACCTGGGTCGTGGTGCTGGCGGCCAGCCTGCCGGTGCATTACATGGGGTGGGATGCCCGCCTGGTAGCAATCCATATCCCGGAATTCCTGCTCGGCATGGCGTTTGTACACTGGAAGCGCCCGGCGCGCCTTGGCGTGCTGGCCGGGTGTGCGGTGCTGCTGTTTACCCCCGCTGCGGCGGATGGCAAGGTGGCCTGTGCGCTGTTCAGTGCCGCGGCGTTCATTCTGCTGGCTGCACTGGGGGGCTGCATCCACTGGGTGCCGCTGCAAAATGCGTGTGCGCTCCTCAGCAAGTATTCTTATGCGGTCTTTCTGACCCACCATGTCATCATTCTGCGCCTGGTGGAAAACTTTGACCTGGCCGCCATGACCCGGCGGGATACCGCGCTCTTGTTTGGCGTTTACCTTTTGGCCGTTGACGCGGCGTCGGCAGCGCTCTTCCGGCTGGATGCCTGGGTGCGCAGCAGTGCGGTAAAGCTGGCTGCTAAACCGGAATAACGTGCCCCATAATTTGCATTAAGATGAAAATGCCTGCTTTGCTGCGGGCATTTTTTTCTGTGGTGAATTATGATCGAATATCGCAGCGCCGCGGACACCTGTGCGGCAGAACCGGCAGGGAAAGCCCCGCTGTTTCACCCCCGGAACAAGGAAAGAATCAAAATTATTTCGGCTATGACTGTACAAAAAAAATCCTGTACGTTATAATACTAACAAAACCATTTGATCGCAAACCTAAAACGATATACCATAACTAAAATTGGAAAGGGGCGCATTTTCCGTGGAGCAGTTTTTCGTCAGCCTTGACAAGCTTGCGCGCGAATCCCATCTGACCGTTGCCTACACCCCCAAGGATCTTGACCAGTTCAAGGTCTATACCGCCGAGGTTTACCGCCCCGGCATCATGCTGGCCGGTTACTATCAGTACTTTGACCGCACCCGGATCCAGATCATCGGCCTGACTGAGCTTTCCTACCTGAATGAGCTGGACCCGGAAATCCGCCGTACCCATCTCGAAAAGCTTTTCTCTTTCCAGCCGCCGGCAGTCATCCTGACCCGCGGATTTGAGCCGTTGCCGGAAATGATGGAGTTTGCCCAAAAGTACGGCGTGCCACTGCTGCAGTCGGCTGAGATGACCTCCCCGCTGATGAGCTCCCTGATCCAGGCGCTGAGCACCGAGCTTGCCCCCCGCATCACCCGCCACGGCGTGTTGGTGGAAGTATACGGCGAAGGTATCCTGATCCTTGGCGACAGCGGCGTTGGCAAAAGCGAGACGGCCATTGAGCTGGTCAAGCGCGGCCACCGCCTGATTGCGGACGATGCTGTGGAGCTGCGCAAGGTTTCCAGCAGCAAGATCATGGGCATGGCACCGGAGAACATCCGCCACTTTATTGAGCTGCGCGGCATCGGCATCATCAACGTGGCGCGCCTGTTTGGTATCGGCGCGGTCAAAAACAGCGTTGAGGTGGAAATGGTCATTGAGCTGGAGGCCTGGGACCGCACCAAGAATTATGACCGCACCGGTCTGGAAAGCAATACCTATGATATCCTTGGCGTTAAGGTGCCCAGTATGCTGATCCCCGTTATGCCCGGCCGTAACCTGGCCGTTATCCTGGAAACTGCAGCCATCAACAATCGCCAGAAAGAGATGGGCTATAACGCGGCGCAGGAACTGCTCAACCGCCTTGGCTTGCAGAACGATGTGAGCGGGTTCTGAGCCTGGCTGTAAATTATCATTTTATCACTAGAAACGGAAGTACCATCTGTATGCAGATCATTGCGGATCTTCACACCCATACTTTAAGCGCTACCCATGCATTTAATACCTTAGATGAAATGGCTGCCAAAGCCGCCGCCCTCGGCTATGCGGCGCTGGCCATTACCGACCACGGCCCGGCTATGCCGGATGCCCCGCACATGTGGCATTTTGCCAACCAGACGGCTTTGCCGCTGGTACTGCACGGCGTTGCGATGATGTACGGCGCGGAGGCCAATGTGATGGACACAAACGGCGGGCTGGATTTTACCCAAAGCCGCTTGCGGGCGCTGGATTGGGTTGTGGCATCCATCCACAGCCCCTGCATCCCCGGTCTGCTGACCGAAAAAGAAGCCACCCGCCTGTGGCTGGCTGTGGCCGAAAACCCTTATGTGGATTGCATCGGCCATTCCGAGCAGCAGAATTACCGCTATGACTATGACCTTGTAACCAAAGCGTTCGCCAAAAACCATAAGGTTGTGGAGCTCAACGGCAATTCCGTCAATGTGCGGCGGGATGGTATCCCCAACATGAAGCTGCTGCTGGCCGCCTGCCTGAAAAACGGCTGCCATATTGCGCTGGATACCGACGCCCACAGCACCACCCAGCTGCAAGGCAACATGCCCCCGCTGCTGGCGATGCTGGAAGAAATGCAGTTCCCGCAGGAACTTGTGGTAAACGCCACGCGGCAGAACCTTGTAAATGAGCTAAAACTGCACGGCCGCATCTGTGCAGAATATATAGGAGGAGAAATCTTATGAAATACACCATTGGTATCGATCTTGGCGGCACTACCATGACGGCAGGCCTTGTTGACGAAGCTTACAACATTGTGGGCAAAATTACCCGCCCGACCCGCCTGCCGCGTCCGGCGCAGGACCTGGAGCGGGCACTGGCAGATTTGTGCCGTGCTGTTGCCAAAGACTGCAAGATTGATTTTGCAGATGTCAGCTATGTGGGCATCGGTACCCCGGGCAGTGTGAATTTTACCACCGGCTTTGTGGGCTATAACACCAACTTCGGCTACTATGACTGGAACCTGGGGCCTGACCTGGAAGCTCTGCTCGGCTGCAAGGTCTATGTGGAAAACGATGCCAACGCAGCAGCATTTGGCGAATACATCGCAGGCGGCGCAAAGGGCTTCAAGGATGCCGTTGTTATCACGCTGGGTACCGGCATTGGCAGCGGCATTATCCTGGGCGGCAAGATTCTGCGCGGATTCAACTTTGCTGCTGGCGAGATGGGCCATACCGTGATTGTAAAGGGTGGACGCAAGTGCAACTGCGGCCGTTACGGCTGCTGGGAACGTTATGCTTCCTCCCGCGCTCTTTCGGAGGATGCCCGCGAAGCGATGACCCGGCACCCCGAGAGCATGATGTGGAAACTGGCGGGGGATATTGACCATGTGAACGCCAAGATCCCCTTTGACGCGATGGAAGCCGGCGATGCAACCGCCAAGGCTGTTGTGGATAATTGGATCGAATATGTTGCCTGCGGCATTTCCAACGTTGTGAATACCTTTGAGCCGGAAGCCATCTGCATTGGCGGCGGTGTTTCCAATCAGGGAGAAACCCTGCTGGCACCCATCCGCAAGTATGTGGAGGAAGAAACCAAAAACATTACCACCGGCAAAATGCCCGCTATTCGTGCCTGTGTGCTGACCAACGATGCCGGCGTGATCGGCGCGGCAGCCCTGGCAAATTCTATCTGAGCCGTTTGTGAGGTTTGCTTATGAACGAGCAATTTCTTGCAGCTTTGCAGGCAGAAAACCTGCCTGTCAGCCTTGATGAATCCCTGGGGCGGCATACAACGTTCCGCATTGGCGGCAATGCAGACTTTTTTTGTGTGCCCGCCACGGTAACGCAGCTGACCCGTATTCTGGAACTGTGCCGCCAATATCAAGTCCGCACCTATCTGCTGGGCAACGGTTCCAACACGCTGTTTTCGGATGCAGGGTTCGGCGGGGCGGTTATCTGCCTGACGGGGTTAAACTCCCGCTTTTCCATGCAGGCCCAGCCGGATGGCAGCACCAAGGTGCTGGCCCCGGCTGGCATGATGCTTTCCGCTCTTTGCAACACCGCCCAGAAGGAAAGCCTGGCCGGGCTGGAATTTGCCTTCGGCATTCCCGGCACGGTGGGCGGGGCTGTGTATATGAACGCGGGCGCTTACGGCGGAGAAATAAAGGACGTGCTGACAGCTGTTACGTTCTTGGACGAAAACCTGCATCTGCAAACCCTGCCTGTGCAGGAACTGCAGCTGGGTTATCGCACCAGCATTTTTGAGCGGTGCTCCTGGTGCATCCTGGAAGCGGAATTTACCCTGCACCCCGGTGATGCACAGGAGATCCATACCGCCATGCAGGAATATATGCGCCGCCGCAAAGAAAAACAGCCGCTGGAATACCCGTCCGCCGGCAGTACCTTCAAGCGCCCTGTGGGCCAGTTTGCCGGCAAGCTAATCGAGGACTGCGGCCTGCGCGGTTTCCGCGTGGGCGGGGCAGCCATCAGTGAAAAGCACTGCGGCTTTGTGGTCAACCTGGGTAATGCCACCTGCGCGGATGTTGTCAGCCTGACGGAGCAGGTGCGGCAGATCGTGCTGGAAAAAACCGGCTGCACCCTGGAACGCGAGATCCGCGTGGTGGAATAACCATGCCGCATCTTGATGCCTGCCAGGCAAGGAACGGTATTCCGTCCCGCTGAATGAGAGAGGAACAACAGGATGAACTTTTTGATCGTAACCGGCCTTTCCGGCGCAGGCAAGTCCATGGCGGTCAACGCGCTGGAAGATATCGGATTTTTCTGCATTGATAATATCCCGGCGGGCCTTTTGCCCCGTATCCTGGACTTTGCCCAGCAGGGCGAAAACCAGCTCAGCCGCGTTGCGGTCGTGATGGACATCCGCGGCCTGCATTCTGTTCAGGAAACCAATGAGGCACTGGAAGCGCTGGACGAAAAGAAAATGCCTTATGACATCCTGTTCCTGGATGCCAGCGATGCCGCCATCCGCCGCCGCTATAAAGAGACCCGCCGTGTGCATCCCATGACCATCAGCGAGGGGATCCCGGTCAGTGAGGCAATCACCAAAGAACGGCAGATATTACAGCCCCTGCGGGAACGTGCAAAATATGTGATCGATACCTCTTTGCTTTCTACCGCACAAAACCGGGAACGTGTTTCCAGCCTGTTTTTGCAAAAAGGTCAGTGTGCCATGTCTATCAACGTGGTTTCCTTTGGTTTCAAATACGGTCTTCCGCAGGAAGCGGACATCGTGTTTGATGTGCGCTGCCTGCCCAACCCGTTCTATGTGCCAGAGCTGAAAGAAAAGACTGGCCTGGACCAGGAAGTGGTGGACTATGTGATGAAGTTCCCTGAATCGCAGGAGCTGCTGCGCCGGATAGAGAGCTTTCTGGAATATGCGCTGCCGCTGTATGTTAAGGAGGGCAAAAGCCAGCTGATGATCGCCATTGGCTGCACCGGCGGCAAGCACCGTTCTATCACTTTTGCCCGCAAGATCGGGGAGTACTGCACAAAGCTTGGTTACCAGCCCAGCGTGCAGCACCGCGATGCCCGCCGCACGGCCTGATACATCCAAATCTCCCGATAAAGAGAGTGTGAACACCAAACGTGAGTTTTTCCCAAGACGTTAAAAACGAGATACTGCACCGCAAAATCGTGCGTAGCTGCTGTGTTACCGCAGCAGCTTACGCGGTTGCCTGCTTTGGCAAGTATTTTGATGACCGCGGCGTGGTTTTGCAGACCGAAAACGAGGGCATTGCCCAGCTGGCACAAAAGCTGTATGCCCGCTGCGGCATTACCGGTACCGTAATTTCCAAGGAGCGCGGCACCGGCCTGATTTATGAGTTCAGCGTAAAAGACCCCGAACAGGTACAGAAAATGCTGAACCTGTTTGGACATACTGGCCGCGAAACCACCCTGCGCATCCGGCCGGACTGCTTCAAATGCCAGAAATGCGGATCATTTTTCATTTCCACTGCATTTTTATGCTGCGGTACGGCAACCGACCCGGAAAAGGAATATAACATTGAGTTCCTTTCGCCCCGGCACTCACTTTCGCAGCAGCTGGAGGGCATTCTGGCCCAGTATGAGTTCAATCCCCACCGCGCCGTGCGCAAGGGGGCCAACACGGTGTATGTCAAATCCAGCGACCATCTGGAAGATCTGCTGACCTTTATGGGCGCGGGCAACGCCGCCATGCGCATCATGGAACAACGCATGTATAACGATATGCGCAATAAAACCAACCGCCTTTCCAACTGCGAAACCGCCAACATGGGCAAAACCGTACAGGCAGCCGTGCAGGTGCGCCTTGCGATTGAGATGCTGGAAGAGGCCGGCGCGCTGGAAACCATGCCCAAACCATTGCAGCAGGCAGCCCGCCTGCGGATGCAGTACCCCGAAATGCCGCTTGCCAAACTGGCGGAAAAGTTTGACCCGCCTGTCAGCAAAGCAGGGCTTTCCCACCGGTTCAAGCGGATCCAGGAAGCTGCCGCTCGCCTGAACGCCGCTGCATCAGCACAGCCGGAAGAGCAGGAAAATCTTAAAGCGCCGGAACCAGCAGGACAGGACATCGCACCATCTCCGCAATAAACCACGCAAAGCCGCTGCGTAACTGCTGCGGCTTTTCCGCATTTTACCACAGCAGCAAAGGGATACATTATGCCAGAAACCACGCCACACCAACCGCAAAGACAGTTCACCCACCTGCACCTGCATACTGAGTACAGCCTGCTGGATGGCGCCTGCCGTATTGACCGCCTGTTTGACTATATCAAACAGCTGGGCCAGACCGCCGTTGCCATTACCGACCACGGCGTTATGTACGGCTGCGTTGCCTTTTATGATGCAGCCAAAGCCGCAGGCATCAAGCCGATCATTGGCTGTGAGGTGTATGTTGCCACCCGCACCCGCTTTGATAAGGTCAACCGCATTGACGGCAACAACCACCTGATCCTGCTCTGCAAAAATGAAACCGGGTATAAAAACCTGATCAAAATGGTATCCGCCGGTTTCTTGGAGGGCTTTTATTCCAAGCCGCGCATTGACCATGACCTGTTGGAGCAGTACCACGAAGGCCTGATCTGCCTTTCCGCCTGCCTTGCCGGTGAGGTCCCTCAGGCGATTCTGGCAGGGGACTATGAGCGCGCCAAGCAGATTGCTCTTTACTATAACGATCTGTTCGGCCAGGGCAACTATTATATTGAGCTGCAGGACCACGGCCTGGAAGAAGACACTACCGTTCTGCCGCAGCTTATTCGCCTTTCGCGGGAGACAGGCATCCCCATGGTTGCCACCAACGACTCCCACTACATCACCCGCGAGGACGCCAAGATGCAGAGCATTCTGCTGTGCATCCAGACCGGCAAAACCGTCAACGATGTGGACCGCATGGAGTTTCAGACCGAGGAATTCTATGTAAAAAGCACCGATGAAATGTATGACCTGTTCTCCATGGTGCCGGAAGCCTGCGAGAACACCAACAAAATTGCAGAACAGTGCAACTTTGACTTTGTGTTTGGCGATACCAAGCTCCCGTATTTCAAAGCTCCGGACGGCATGGAAAACCAGGAATACTTTGAAAAGCTCTGTTATGAGGGCTTGGAACGCCGCTACCCCGGCAAGATAACGGATGCCTTGCGTGAACGCCTGGAATACGAGATTGGCGTGGTTAAAAAGATGGGGTACACCAACTATTACCTCATCGTGTATGACTTTATCAATTACGCCAAAAGCCGCGATATCCCGGTCGGCCCCGGCCGCGGCTCCGGTGCGGGCAGCCTGGCGGCCTATTGTGTTGGTATTACGGACATTGACCCCATCCGCTACAGTTTGATTTTTGAACGCTTCCTGAATCCGGAACGTGTCTCTATGCCAGACTTTGATGTTGACTTTTGTTACGAGCGCCGCCAGGAAGTGATTGATTACGTCAACCGCAAGTATGGCCGTGACCATGTGGCACAGATCGTGACCTTTGGAACTATGGCCGCCCGTGCCGCCGTGCGCGATGTCGGCCGCGTGATGGGTATGCCGTACCAGGACGTGGATAAGGTGGCCAAGCTGATTCCTACTGAACTGAAAATGACGCTGAACCATGCGCTGGAGGTTTCGCCGGACCTGAAAGCAATGTATGACGCTGAACCCCAGGTGCATGAGCTGATCGATACCTCGCTGAAAGTGGAGGGCATGCCGCGTCACGCTTCCACTCATGCGGCGGGCGTTGTGATTACCCGCGAACCGGCTACCGAGTATGTGCCGCTTTCCACCAACGATGGTCTGCCGGTTACCCAGTTCAACATGGTGGAAATTGAGCGCCTTGGCCTGCTCAAGATGGACTTCCTTGGCCTGCGCACCCTGACCGTTATCCATGATACCGAAGCCGCCGTGCGCCTGCATGAACCGGATTTCCGCATTGCCAATCTGGATTATGACGATGCCGCTACTTATGCTATGCTGGAACGGGGCGAAACAGAGGGCATCTTCCAGCTTGAATCTACTGGTATGACCCAGGTGCTGGTCAGTATGCACCCCCGCAGCCTTGAAGACGTCATCGCCCTCATCTCGCTGTACCGCCCCGGCCCCATGGATTCTATCCCGACCTATCTGCGCAACCGCAGGGAGCCGGATAAAGTCACCTATAAAACACCCCAGCTGGCCCATATCCTGGATGTTACCAACGGCTGTATCGTTTATCAGGAACAGGTCATGCAGATCTGCCGCGAGCTGGCAGGCTTCAGCTTTGGCCAGGCTGATAACGTGCGCCGTGCCATGAGCAAAAAGAAGCATAAAGTCATGGAAGCCGAGCGAGAGCACTTTGTGCATGGCTGTACTGAGCCGGGCAAAGAGTGCGCCGGGTGTGTGAAGAACGGGATCCCGGAAGCCGTGGCCAATGAGATCTATGACGATATGGTCAGTTTTGCTTCTTATGCGTTCAACAAATCTCATGCGGCCTGCTATGCCTATGTGGCATTCCAGACAGCCTATCTCAAGTGCCATTACCCGCGCGAGTTCATGGCTGCGCTGTTGACCAGCGTACTGGACAGCACCGCCAAGGTGATTGAGTATTCGTCCGAATGCCAGCGCCTTGGCATCAAGGTCTTGCCGCCGGATATCAATGTATCCCGCGGCGGCTTTACGGTGGACGGGCAGAGCATCCGCTTTGGCCTGAACGCCGTCAAAAGCGTTGGCCGCGATTTAATTGAAGCGGTCATCAAAGAGCGCGAAAGCCGCCCATTCCGCAGCCTGTACGATTTCTGCAAGCGGATGCGCAGCAACATGCTTAACCGCCGTGCGCTGGAAAACCTGATCAAAGCCGGTGCCTTTGATACCCTGGAACCCAGCCGCCACGGCATGATGGAAAGCGTGGAAACGGTACTGCGCATTGTTGAAAACGATGCCCGCCAGAATCTGGATGGCCAGCTGGATTTGTTCAGCGCCATGGCCAGTGCCGAGGAAGCCCCCCAGAACGATGATTATCAGGTGCCCAACCTGCGTGAGTATGATTCCGGCGAGCTGCTGAAAATGGAAAAAGAGGTCTCGGGCCTGTACCTGTCCGGCCACCCGTTGGATGCTTACCGGGAAAAGATCGAAAAAATCTCCACCTGTACCATCGCTCAGCTGCAGGGAGAGAATGCCAGGGATTTTGATAACCAGACGGTTACCCTGGTATGTACCGTGGTCAAAAACAAGATCATGACCACAAAGTCCAATACGTTGATGGCCTTTACTACCATTGAAGATCTGACCGGCACAATGGAGCTGTTGGTGTTCCCCCGCGTGCTGACCAGCTGCCGTGCGTATTTGCAGGAGAACGCCGTTGTTGTCACCACTGGCCGCGCTTCCGTTAAAGAGGATGAAGGCACCCGCCTGATCGTGGAAAGCGTACTGCCGGTCGATGGTTATGATCCATCCCAAAGCTTTGGCCAGAACCGTTCCCAGCGCATCAGCGCGGCAGCGGGGGATACGGCTGCCCAAAGCATATGGCTGCTGGTGCCCTCGCGGGAATGCGCCCAGATGCACAAGGTGGAAAACCTGCTGCAAAATATTTTTGACGGCCCCACACCCGTATATTTCAAATTTGAAGATTCCGGCCAGCGGGTGCGTGCGCCGCAAAGTATGTGGGCCATGGATCACCCGCTGCTGCGCCAGGAGCTGGAACGCATCTTGGGTGCTGACCATGTAAAGTTCACAACGGCACAAGCGGCAAAATAAATCCATGCACTTTGCACGTTTTATCCATAAAATTGGGCCGCTGGTATGGTATAATAGCAGACAGGGGAGTATGTTAAAAAATAGGCAGGTTGCCCGGTGGTACGCCGGAAAATGCCTGCCGGGGAAAACCAGTTTTGCGTTTTCTTCATTGGGCCGCTCTGCGCGGCTCAACTATAACAGGAGGACATTTTTATGGCTAAGGAAATCAAAACCATCGGTGTACTGACCAGCGGCGGCGACGCCCCCGGCATGAATGCAGCGGTACGCGCCATTGTCCGTGCAGGCATCTCCAAGGGCTACCGCATGATGGGCATTCAGCGCGGTTATAACGGCCTGATCAACGGCGAATGCTACGAGATGAACGTCCGCAGCGTGTCGGAGATCATCCACCGCGGCGGTACGATTCTGTATACTGCCCGCTGCCTGGAGTTCAAAACCAAGGAAGGCCAGGCCAAAGGCCTTGCACGCTGTAAGGAACTTGGCATTGATGCCCTCGTGGTCATCGGCGGTGACGGTTCTTTCATGGGCGCCCGCGCATTGGCGAACCAGGGCATTCCCTGCGTTGGCATTCCCGGCACCATTGATAACGATATTGCCTGCAGCGAGTATACCATTGGCTATGATACAGCCATGAATACCGCGGTAGAAGCCATTGATAAATTGCGTGATACCACCCAGAGCCATGACCGCTGCAGTGTTGTTGAGGTTATGGGCCACCATGCAGGCTATATTGCGCTGAACGTCGGCATTGCTACCGGTGCTTTGGCTGTGTTGCTGCCGGAGCGTCCGTTCGACTTTGAGCGTGACATTCTCCAGCGTATGCGCCAGACCCAGGTTACCGGCAAAAAGCACTTCATCATCATTGTGTCGGAAGGCGTTACCGATGCCCAGACCCTGGCCAACCAGATCCAGGCTGCAACAGGTGTTGATTCGCGTGCAACTGTTCTGGGCCACATCCAGCGCGGCGGTTCACCTACCGTGCGTGACCGTGTGAATGCCTCCCTGATGGGTTACCATGCAGTGGACCTGCTGGATAAGGGCATTTATAACCGCGTGGTTGCCCTGTCCGGCGGTAAGATCGTGGACTATGATGTCAACGTGGCGTTGTCGATGCACAAATACCTTGACCCGATGGAGATCGAAGTGGCACAGGCGATTTCCATCTGATGCGGTAAAGTCCGTGCGGCCCTGTATATGGGCCGCATTTTTTTTGTAAAGGTGCATATTTTGCGCCGTGCAGGCAAGAATTTTCGCATAATGAAAAAAAGTTCTTGCATTTTGCTGCACCTTGTGCTACTATACTATAGCAATACACACGCATTGCGTTGTTTTTTTGTGCCTTTTTTGCCGTAACACGTAAAAAGGTTAGAAAACAAGTACGCGATGCGGAGGGTAAAAAACTAAATTTTGGAGGAAATTAACTATGGCAGTCGTATCTATGAAACAGCTTCTCGAAGCCGGCGTGCATTTCGGTCATCAGACCCG
>SAUS01000114.1 GCA_004000625.1 Candidatus Cibiobacter qucibialis
GGCATCTGCCGCACCTCGCTCGCCGTATCGGCACTTAGAATTATGCGGTATTGCCCTAGGGTGTATCAGAAAAGTCGAAAATATCGCCTATTTCTACAAACACAGTACTATAACGGAAGGAAGTTTTTCTGATGATCTCTGTTGCAATCGATGGCCCGTCCGGGGCGGGCAAATCCAGCCTTGCCAAACGCCTTGCTGCGGATATGGGCTTTACCTATGTAGATACCGGTGCCATGTACCGCTCCATCGGCCTGTACGCCGTGCGCCAGGGCAAGGACCCGCATGATGCCGCTGCCGTGGAGGCCCTGCTGCCGCAAATCCACCTGGATACCAAGCTGGAGGAGGGCACCCAGCACTTTTACCTGAACGGCGAGGATGTCTCCTCGGCCATCCGTGCCGAGGAGATCGGCATGGCGGCTTCCGCTGTGGCGGCGATTCCGGCTGTACGCACTTTTTTGCTGGATGCCCAGCGCACTTTGGCCGCCAGCCGCGATGTGCTGATGGATGGCCGCGATATCGGCACTGTGGTGCTGCCCAACGCAACGGTAAAAATCTTCCTGACTGCCACTCCGGAAGCCCGCGCAGAGCGCCGCTATAAAGAGCTGCTGATGAAAGGCGAAAAGCACGACTACCAGAATGTTCTGGCCGATGTCCGCGCGCGCGACTATCAGGATACCCACCGTGCAGCAGCCCCGCTGCGCCAGGCCGAAGACGCTGTGCTGGTGGATACCAGCGAGCTGAACTTTGACCAGAGCTTTGAAGCCCTGAAAAAAGTCATTCAGGACCGCGCAAAATAAAAGCCGCGCTGCGAGCAGGGGAGAGCGTTGCACCTGGAAATAGGGGAAAGCTGCCCCCAAAACGAATATTTGTTCTGTAGAATCCGTAGGGGTGCACATTGTGCGCCCGCCAACTTAATGTAGGTAATCTCTTCCGACAATACACGGGGCAAATAACCTGACGGCTCAACGTACCCAAAAACACAGAACAACAAACATTTAACCAATTACTAAGAAATGGTGGAAAACTATGCTGCTTTATTGGATCCTACTGCCGATCGTCTGGCCGCTGCTGCATATTTTGTGGCGCATTGAGGTGGTCGGCAAAGAGAACATCCCCCGCGGGCGTGCCCATGTTATCGCATCCAACCACCTTTCGGACCTGGACCCGGTCTATATTCTGGAAGCGGTGTTCAGCTGGAAGCGCTATACCATCCTGGCCAAGCAGGAGCTGTTCAAAAATCCGCTGATCGGCTGGTTTTTGAGCTGCATGGGCGCGGTGCCCATTGACCGCGGCAAGGGCGATATGGGCACCGTTAATAAAGTGACAGACGAATGCAAAAACGGCACGCCGATCCTGATCTTCCCTGAAGGAACCCGCAGCAAGACCGGCGAACTGCTGACCTTAAAAAGCGGTGCTTTCCTGATTGCCGGCAACGCCGATGCCGACATGGTGCCCTGCCGCATTATTTACGATACGCCGGATAAGCGCATGCACATGTTCTGCCGCATCCGCATCTGCTTTGGCACCCCCATCCCGGCAGAGGAGATGAAGGTAGAGGACCCGCGCCGCTCGGTACCCAAGCTGCGTGCCCTGCGCACCCGCCTGAAAACCGAACTGGAACGCCTGTACGAAGAAAATCACTTCTAAAACGCGATGCAGGGAGAAATAGCCATGCAAATTATTCTTGCAAAAACCGCAGGGTTCTGCTTTGGGGTAAACCGCGCGGTCAAGCTGACTTATGAATTGCTGGAGCAGGGCCGCCCGGTGGCAACCCTTGGCCCGCTGATCCATAACCCGCAGGTGGTGGAGGATCTGGAAAGCAAAGGTGCCATTACCTGTGACAGTGTGGACGATGTGCCGGACGGCTGCGAGGTTGTCATCCGCAGCCACGGCGTTGGGCAGAGTGTGTATGATAAAATCTCAACACGCCGCCTGGCGTATCATGACGCCACCTGCCCGTTTGTTACAAAAATCCATAAAATTGCTGCGCGGGCCGGTGCGGAGGGCGCCATGCTGCTGGTGGCAGGCGATGCCAAACACCCCGAAGTACAAGGAATCGTGGGCCATACTACGGGAAAAGTGGAAGTGTTTGCCAACTTGGCAGAGCTGGAAAAACTGCTGCCGGAACTCACACAACAAAAATCTATTTTTGCGGTAGCGCAAACCACTTTCAATGTCCAAAGCTGGGAAACTTGCAAGGAATTTTTGAAAAACCAGTGTACAAATGCCAAAATATTTGATACAATATGTAATGCAACGTGGGCGAGGCAACAGGAAGCGGAAGACCTCAGCCAAAAATGCGATCATATGGTCGTCATTGGTGGTCATCATTCTTCCAATACCCAAAAGCTGTTGCAGGTCGCGGCCCGGCATACCAAAGCTATCAATGTGGAGACAGCTGATGAACTCGACAAAGATTGGCTTAACGGTGCCAGGATCGTGGGCGTAACAGCCGGGGCTTCAACGCCTTCGTCTATAATTGAGGAGGTACTTAACTGTATGAGTGAAGAAATCCGTGACGACATGAGCTTTGAGGAGATGCTCGCTGCATCCGAAGCAAAGCCCCTGTACGCAGGTAAGATCGTAAAAGCCAAGGTCATCAGCGTTTCCCCGACGGAATGTGTCGTCGGTATTGACGGTTCCAAGCACACCGGTATCGTCAAGCTCAGCGAGATGAGCCATGACCCCAACGCCAAGATGGAAGACCTTGTTAAGGTGGACGACGAGCTGGATTTGGTTGTTGTCAAGACCAATGACCAGGAAGGTGTTGACACCCTTTCTCGTGTCCGTTTTGAAGCCCAGAAGGGCATGAAGGATGTTTCCGAGGCTGCCGAAAACGGCACCGTTATGGAAGGCGACGTCATGGAAGCCAACAAGGGCGGCGTTGTTGTCAACGTCAAGGGCGTTCGTGTGTTTGTTCCCCGTTCTCAGGCTACCATGCGCCGCGACGAGGACTACACCAAGCTGGTTGGCCAGCACGTTAAGCTGGTTATCACCGAGTGCGCAGGCCGCAAGATCGTCGGCAGCATCAACAAGGTTACTGCTGAAGAAAACAAGGCAAAGCGCGATGAGTTCTGGAAGAACGTTGAAGTTGACAAGCAGTACACTGGCGTTGTCAAGAGCCTGACTTCCTACGGTGCCTTTGTTGACATCGGCGGCGTGGATGGCCTGTGCCACATCAGCGAACTGAGCTGGAACAACATCAAGCATCCCTCTGAGGTCGTCAGCGTTGGCGATACCATCGAAGTGTATGTTAAGAGCTATGACCCCGAGAACCAGAAGGTTTCCCTGGGCTACAAGAAGGAAGAGGACAACCCCTGGGAGAAGCTCAAGAACGAGTATCCCATCGGCTCTGAGTTCGAGGCTCCGGTCGTTTCCATCACCAAGTTCGGTGCATTTGTCCGCATTCTGCCGGGCATTGACGGTCTGGTCCACATCAGCGAGATCAGCAACGAGCGCGTGAACAAGGTTTCCGACGTTCTGAAGGTCGGCGACATGGTCAAGGTTAAGCTGATCAATGTTGACTTTGATCGCAAGCGCATCAGCCTGTCCATGAAGGCTTGCCTCGATGAGGCTGCCGAGGACGCTGAATAATCCCCGAATTGCAGCAGGGGCCTGCCTGGCAACAGGCGGGCCCCTTTTGTTATATGTCAGTGTGCACTGTTGGCGTACACTGGCGAGCAGCGCTGCAAACCTCCCTGCGCTGTGTGGTAAAGGATAAACTGCATGGAAAAATTAAAGGCTTTTATTAAAAAATATTATGAGGGGCTTGCCTACCTGTTTTTTGGCGGGCTTGCCACGCTGTTGAACCTGGTGCTGTTTGCCGTGTTCCAGGCTGTGCTGGGCACGGGCTTTGCAACCGGCATTGGCAATGTGCTGGATAATATCATCTGCATTCTGTTTGCCTACTGGACCAACCGCACCTTTGTGTTCCGCAGCAAAAACAGCGGCCAGGCTGCTCTGGCGGAGTTTGGCCAGTTTGTGGCCTGCCGTATTGGCACCATGGTCATGGACCAGGTCATCATCTGGCTGGGCGTCAGCGTGCTGGCACCGCATGTGGCATTTGCCGCAGCCAACGCTGACCTGTGGGCCATGGGTGTTAAACTGTTCAGCCAGGTTATCGTGATTGTATCCAACTATGTGTTCAGCAAGTTGTTTATTTTCAAAAAGAAATAACAACACAGAACAGATAGAAACCCGAAACAACCAAACCGACCATGATAAGGAGGGCTTTCTTATGACAAACAAAATCCGCGGCGGTGCATTCCGTCTGACCGGCCTGATCCTGGGCATTGTGGGCGCAACGGTCAGCCTGACGGCCATTGTATTTTCGACCATCGGCCTGCACCAGGCGCACCTGTGCAAGACCTGTAAAAAAGGAGAAGAATTCAAATGAAATACACCAAGGAGGAAATCCTTTCCAAAGTTGACCACACCCTGTTGAAACCGGAGGCTACCTGGCCCCAGATTCAGGCCCTGTGCGATGATGCCATCAAGTATCATACGGCATCCGTCTGCATCAACACCTGCTATGTCAAGCAGGCTGTGCAGTATATGGCGGGCCGTGTTGCGGTGTGCTGCGTGGTTGGCTTCCCTCTGGGTGCAATGGATACTGCTTCCAAGTGCTTTGAAGCAAAGACCGCTGTGGAAAACGGCGCCGAGGAAGTGGATATGGTCATCAATATCGGCCGCCTGAAGAACAAGGAATATGACGCTGTGCGCGAGGATATCGCCGCCGTCAAGCGGGCCGTGGGGGATAAGGTGCTCAAGGTTATTATTGAAACCTGCCTGCTGACCGATGAAGAAAAAGAGAAGATGTGCGATATCGTGGTGGAAGCCGGTGCCGACTTCATCAAGACCAGCACGGGCTTTTCTACCGCAGGTGCAACCTTCCATGATATTGAGCTGTTTGCCCGCTGCGTGCGCGGCCGCTGCAAGATCAAGGCAGCCGGCGGCATTTCCACCGTTGAGGACATGGAAAAGTTCCTGGATCTGGGCGCAGACCGCCTGGGCACCTCCCGCGCTGTTAAACTGCTGACGGCGGAATAATTTTGCCGTAACGCAGGGTACACACAAATAAACCAAAGACCTCCATCCCAAGCACAGAACCGTGCAGGAATGGAGGTCTTTTTGTCTACAATCAGCAATAAAATCAGTATTTGGGCAACACCGCACAATTCCCGCCTTGCGGCTTAAGCACCGCTCCGGCAGCTGCGGCACGGCAT
>SAUS01000115.1 GCA_004000625.1 Candidatus Cibiobacter qucibialis
ATCTGCCGCACCTCGCTCGCCGTATCGGCACTTAGAATTATGCGGTATTGCCTTAAGTGTTACTCAGCATCCGCACAGAAAGCCCGGAAGGTGCGGTAAGCCATGTAAACATCGGCCTTGGAAACGACCTCGAACGGAGAGTGCATGGCCAGAACGGGCACACCGATATCAATGGTATCAATATCGCGGTTGGCCACATATTTGGCGATAGTGCCGCCGCCGCCAAGGTCCAGGCGGCCCATTTCGCCGATCTGCCAAACCACGCCGTTCTTGTTCATCAGGCGGGTCAGGTAGCTGACCAGTTCGGCGTTGGCATCGCTGGTAGAGCTCTTTCCGCCTGCACCGGTGTATTTGTAAATTGCAACGCCGCGGCCCGCATAGGTGCCGTTATCCGGCTCGAATGCTTCGGAGAAGCTGGGATCATAAGCAGCGGTAACATCGGCAGACAGGCACTTGGATGCCTGGAACGCAGCAATGGAATCCACACCGTTGGCGGCACAGAGCTGCTGCAGGAAGTGGTAGGCATACATGCTATTCATGCCGGTCACGCCGTCAGAGCCGACCTCCTCTTTATCGGTCAGGATGCAGACAGTGGTGTGGGCCGGGCGCTGTACCTCAATTTCAGCCATCAGGGCCGGGTAAGCGTCCACGCGGTCATCATGGCCGTAAGCGCCGATCATGGAGCGGTCCAGGCCAACATCGCGGGCCTTGAATGCGGGCACAATCTCAATTTCAGCGGTGACAAAATCACGCTCGGTAATGCCGTACATCTCGTTCAGCAGACCGAGAATGCTCAGCTTGATGCGGTTTTCGGCATCAGCGTCCGCAATGGGCAGGGAGCCAAGCACGACATTCAGGTTTTCGGCGGTGATGGCATCGGGCAGCTTTTTCTGGTTCTGTTCGCGGCCCAGATGGGGCAGCAGGTCAGTGATGGTAAAGACGGGATCCTCGTCGTTTTCACCGATGGTAATGGTTACGGTGGTGCCGTCCTCACGGCAGACAACACCATGCAGTGCCAGCGGGATGGTGGGCCACTGATACTTGCGGATACCGCCGTAATAGTGGGTGCGGAAGTAAGCCAGGCCATCCTTTTCAAACAGCGGCACCGGGCGCAGGTCCAGGCGCGGGGAATCAATATGGGCAATGTTCAGGTGGAAGCCCTCGGCCATGCTGCGCTCGCCGATGGTAGCTGCCAGCACGCACTTGCTGCGATTGATCAGGTAGACTTTATCCCCTGCGTTCAGTGCCATGCCGGGCACAAAGGGCTTGTAGCCAGCCTGCTTGAGCAGCTGCTCGCTATAAGCGGCGGCTTCGCGCTCGGTTTTGGCAGCGTTCAGGAAAGCCTTGTAACCTTCGCAGAAAGCATTGGCTTCTGCAATGGCATCAGGCTGCTGGTCAGCGACTGTTTTGTTTTTATACAACAGTTCTTTCAGTTCCTGTGTTGTTTTCATGATGGTATCCTTTCTTCTTACAAATTCGGGCAGGGGTATCAGCCGGAGCTGTCCGCCGTGCCGTATATTTCACTGTACTGCGCGTATGCGTCCGTTACTTTTTGCACATAGCGGCGCATTTGCGGGTACGGGAAAGCATCCAGTACCTTGCCATCCTGCGAATACTGGCTGTCCGCCAGCAGGGTATCCACGGTGCCAAGCCCGCTGTGGTAGGCGGCTGCGGCGGTGGCCAGGTCATCGTCATACCGCTGCAGGCAGTAGCTGATAAAATAGCTGCCAAAGCGGATGTTTACCTCCGGGTCATAGAGATCATCGAATGTAAGGGGTTCATCCGGCGCAATCTTGGTTTTGATCCAGTCGAATGTTATCTCGGTGATCTGCATCAGCCCGCGTGCGCCAACGTTGGATTCAGCCTGCGGGTTAAAATTGCTTTCGGTGCGGATAATGGAATACAGGATGTAAGGGTCAATTTGATATTTGCCCGCGTAATAGGTTACATACTCGTCATATTTGCGGGGGTATGCGGTGTTCATTACGGTATCGCTGCCGCGGTTCAACAGGGTGATAGCCGCCAGCAGCAGGGCCAGCAGCACCATACACACCCGCAAAATAACCATTTGCGGCGGGGATGGTGCCAGCACAGAGCGTTTGCGCTTATTTTTCGTCTGACGTTTCGCCATAAGCCTCCTTCCGCAGGGCAGTCAACAGCGCATTGCAGCGCTGCTGCATCTGTTGCAAAGTTCCATCGTTTTCAATCACAAAGTCTGCGGCGGCACGCAAGACATTTTCGGGCAGCTGAGCGTCCAGGCGGCGGCGCGCCATTTCCGGCGCAATGCCATCCCGCGCACAGATGCGCTGCACGCTGGTTTCATACGGCGCGGCAACCAAAACGAGATGGCTGCACCGCTTTTGGAACGGGGTACCCACGATCACCGCGCCGTCCACAAAGAAGAGCTTTTCCCCCGCCTGCCGGGCTTCCGCCATGGCAAGATCCAACCGATGGTAGATTTCCGGCTGGGTGATGGCGGTCAGCCGAGCGGTGCCCTGCGGTGTGGCAAAGGCACGGTCCGCCAGCAGGCGGCGGCGCACCTGACCGGCTTCATCCACAATATCGGCGCCGAATTCCTGCTGGAGCTGCACAATGCAGGGCGAACCCGGCAGCAGAACTTCCCGCGCCACCTGGTCGGCATCCACACAGCGGAACCCCGCGGTACGGATGCTGTCCGTCAGGGTAGATTTGCCGCAGCCGGAACGCCCGGTAATGCCAATGATCTGCATATCAGACCTCCACCACGCGGAACGCCGCAGCACGGATCAGGCGGTTATACACGGCCATGGAAACGCCATCGCTGAGCGGGCAGCGGGCATAAACGGTTTTGGCACCCTTGCGGTCCAGTTCCCGCAGCACGGTGAACAGGTTGTGCGCTTCGCTGATGCCGTCCCCCTCTTTGCCGTAAGAGATGGCCGGAACGGGGAGCTGGGCTTCCTCGCCGTCAAAGCAGAGCGCCCAGACGCCGTCCCCAGCGTGGGCGGCAATATAATCGCGGTAGGCATCAAAGCTGCCTTTCAGGATGGTCACATCCGCCTTGGGGGCGTAATGCTTATACTTCATTCCGGGGGAACGCGCAACTTCGCCGTCTTTCAGCTTTTCCAGAATGGCGTGGTTGACAAGAACTTCCTCGCCCAGAACGGCTTCCATCTGTTCTTTTGTCACATAGCCGGGGCGCAGGATCATCGGGTGTTCCCCTGTCACGGCCACGACGGTGGATTCCACGCCGACAGCACTTTCGCCGCCATCCAGAATCAGCGGCAGGCGGCCATCCATATCCACAAAGGTATCCTGTGCGTTGGTGGGGCTGGGCTTGCCGGAAAGGTTAGCAGACGGGGCGGCAAACGCCACGCCGCTGGCTTTGATGACCGCCTGTACCACCGGATGGGACGGCATGCGCACGCCGACCGTATCCAGCCCGGCACAGGTCACTTCGGACACTTCCGGTCCGCGGGGCATGACCATGGTGAGCGGGCCGGGCCAGAATGCGGCGGCCAGCTTTTTGGCGCGTTCCGGCACTTCAGACACAATGCCGTGCAGCATTTCCATGCCGCAGATATGCACGATCAGCGGGTTATCCTGCGGGCGGCCTTTGGCTTCAAAAATTTTTTTGACAGCCTCACCGTTGCGGGCATCGGCGGCAATGCCGTACACCGTTTCGGTCGGCAGAGCTACCAGTTCCCCCTGCTGCAGCAGTTTGGCGGCAAGGGCAATGCTTTCCTCATTAACAGGCAAAACCTGAGTATTCATAGATCTTGATTCCTTCTTTTACGATGTGAGGTTACTGGATGGGGTTATTTTTGAGCTTTTCTTCCTGATCGGCCAGAATCAACGGCTCAATCACCCGGTCAAGGTTGCCGTCCAGTATATCCTGTAAATTGCGCAGTGTCAAGCCGATGCGGTGGTCGGTCACGCGGTCCTGCGGGAAGTTGTAGGTGCGGATCTTCTCGCTGCGGTCGCCGCTGCCCACCTGGCTTTGGCGCTTGGCGTTATATTCCTGGTCGTATGCTTCCTGCTTTTGCTGCAGCAGGCGGCTGCGCAGAACTTTCAATGCCTGCTCTTTGTTTTCGCGCTGGCTGCGCTGGTCCTGGCACTCCACCACCATACCGGTGGGCAGGTGGGTCACCCGGATGGCGGACGACGTTTTGTTGATGTGCTGGCCGCCTGCGCCGGAGGAGCGGAAGGTATCAATGCGCAGGTCCTTGGGGTTCAGTTCCAGCTCCACTTCCTCGGCTTCCGGCATGACGGCAACGGTGGCGGTGGAAGTGTGGATGCGGCCCTGGGTCTCGGTTTCCGGCACGCGCTGCACGCGGTGAACGCCGCTTTCAAACTTTAAGCGGCTGTAAACGCCGGGCCCTTCGATCGAGAACGTGATCTCCTTTACACCGCCCAGCTCGGTCTCGTTCAGGCTGATGACGGAGCAGGCCCAGTTCTGGCGTGCGGCGTACATGGTGTACATACGGTGCAGGCTGTGGGCAAACAGGGCGGCTTCCTCGCCGCCGGCACCCGCACGGATTTCCATGATGATGCTTTTTTCATCGTTGGCATCTTTGGGCAAAAGCAGCAGGCGGATTTTTTGTTCCAAGTCTTCCAGTTTTTGCCAGTTTTCGCGTAATTCCTGCTGTACCATATCGTTAAAGGCAGCATCCTCCGTGGGGGCATCCAGCAGCGCTTTTTCTTCGTCCACTTCTTTTTGCAGGGCGGTATAGCTGCGGTATGCTTCCACCAGGGGGGTCAGTTCCTTATACTCCCGCATCATGGCTGCATAGGCCGCGGGGTCATTCATTGCTTCGGGGGTGGTCATGCGGTAGGCAAGCTCCTCATAGCGGCGCTTTACCTGGCTTAAATCGTCAAACATAGGGGCAAATCTCCTTACATTAGGGGCACAAAATTGTGCCGGATGGTTAAAGAGCTTTTGCCGCTACTCTTCCCCGCTGCGCAGGATCTTTTTGATGTTCTTTTCAATCTTTACGCGCGGCAGCATAATCTCATGGCCGCATTTTTGGCAGCGGATCTTAAAATCCATGCCCACGCGCAGTACGTCAAACCGGTTGGCCCCACAGGGGTGCGGCTTTTTGGTTATGATCACATCACCAACCTGAACGTCCATTCTTCCACCGCCTTTCTTTGGGCAATACCGCATAATTCTAAGTGCCGATACGGCGAGCGAGGTGCGGCAG
>SAUS01000016.1 GCA_004000625.1 Candidatus Cibiobacter qucibialis
CCGCAGCTGCCGGAGCGGTGCTTAAGCCGCAAGGCGGGAATTGTGCGGTGTTGCCAATACTTTCTCAAGTTGCAGGCCATCTACTATTGCTTAAATCGTCAAATTATTCCCGCTTGGTTTCCAAAGAGATTCTCTGTACAGAAATACAAATTGTATTATTTAATAAGTCTAATACAAAAATAGCGTTGTATTCCCGCCATTTCACATCACGTTTCCACGTTTTTGTCTATCAAGCAGCATGCCAACCTCTGCCCTCGCTCTCTCCATATCAACTTTCGCCTTTCTCCCTATCCCGCCAAATCCCATCGTTTGGTTGGCTGTTTTAATTCCAAATCGTATAATACGGCTCATATATACCATTTTGTTTTTAATGTTTTCCTTCTACTCCGCCTGACAGAATAACCAATACCCTGTGTAAAATTGCAACTCTTCCCTTTCGCAGCGTACAGTGTTGCATCTTTACACAGGGTATTACTATCCCTGTCGTATTATAAAAAGGTAATTCACCCTGCAGATTGTTGCCATTTACACAGGTTTCCCCTCTTTTTTGGTTCCCCGCACCTGATTCACCCAAAATCCGCTTTATCTCGCAAACGTTGCATCGCGCTTTTCCTCATGTTTTGCTCTGTAAACCTGTGTAAAATTCCAACATATTTCTCCCTTTTTTCCTATTCTCATCTTCTATCCGTTTTGTTGTAACTTCGCACAGGTTTATGTTTTGTAGTATTTTCAGGCTGCTTTGCATACAAAACGGCACCGCGTCTTTCAAAAAACGCGGTGCCGCCTTTGATTTATTCAAGATTTTGAAGTGCTTACCCTGCCGTGCTGTTCTGCTCTGTCAGCCCCGTAAACACCGGGTCGTTCAGCAGCATTCCGGGAACAACATATCGGTAGGTGATTGCCTGCCTGCCGTTGATCACACGCACACTATCGTTGGCCAGTGCCAGCTCTTTCAGGGTTTGCATATCCTCATCGTTCAGATAGATGGAGATCTGCTCCAGGCCAGATGTCTGCTTATATTTTGTCCCGTTTGTAACGGGAACATAGCGGCTGCTGACGGGGTTCAACTCGTAATTCTGCACCCCGCACAGGCGCGCTTTCGCAGCCTGTTCATGGATCAGCTCCGATGTCAGGGTGCCCAGCCGCGTGCCGCGCCAGTCCGCTTCGCTTTGCAGCACTGCCCGCACAGCCAGGTGTAGCCGGATGACAATTCGCTGTTTCATATCGTGGATTCCTGTATTCCTATTTGCATGGATTTTTGTTGTTTGCTGCTTTCGTGGATCTGGATTATTCCACAGCATCAATCAGTGCTTTCAGCTCCTGCGCTGCCGCAATCAGCTCCTGCATCTGGTCCGACATTGCTTTGCGGTCCTCTGCCGTATAACTGCGGATCTTAGCTTCAATATTTTTTGCCGCTGCAATTTTACGCAGTTTGCGGGCCGTGGTAGGCAGCTTGGCCGAAATAAAGTTGTGGTCTTTATCTACTGCCGCCGCCTTGCTTTCCTGCGTCTTGGCCTGATCGATTGCATCCTGTGCATTTTGCAACGCTGCTGCAAATACGCTCTCGCGCTCCTGCATACTGCGGCGTTCCACTGCTACATCCAGCATGGCGGTGGTCAATGCGTCCTTGATGGCGCGGCGCTCATGGCTGCGTGGGTCAAGGGCTGCAATTTTCAAAAACACTGCGGCTGCACGGGCCTGTTCTTCCAGGGTCAGGCGGAGATAGGTTTCGCACTCGGCTCGGTTCAGGAATTCCTCATCCAGCAAGCGGCGCAGATCAGGGTTGAGATCATTCTGAATCGAAAGCGCCTTATCAATCGTGCGGGAATTCAGCGGGCTGACCTCTTTCAGCGCTTTTTTCGCTTCCGCTGCGCTCAGGTTATACGGTGCTTTCTGCAGGTTTTCCACAAAACGCGCTGCCGCCTGGCGCATCACACGTTCATTGCTGATGCCGCCGCGCACTTGCAGGTTTGCGCTGTCAATATACACAACTTTTTCGTTTTCCGTCAAATTGCGCACCACTTTGCACTGCACTTTCTGCCATTCACTCATGCGGTTGGGCAGCTGCTTTTCTTCCTGCTCGCGTTTATCCTGCTCCACCAACAGGCGCAGCGCACGCAGGCGGCGCTCGCCGGAAAGCAGCACATATTTTCCGCCAACACCGGTCTTAGGGAACACAACCAGGTTGTGCAGCAGCCCCGCGCGGCGGATATCATCGGCCAGCAGCGCAATATCTTCCTCGGTATCCAGCTCACGGTAAAGGGCATTATCCGGGTTTTCTTCAATATCATTGATATTGATCTCGCTGTATTCACCGCCCGGCTCCTGGTCGCCGCGCGCGATCTTACTTAACGCTGCTTCGTTTACTTTAAAGCCTTTCTTCTGCAGTCGGTCCAGTTTGCTTGCCATCACTCTGCCTCCTGTTCAACGCGCGTTTTCAGCTCGGCATACACCTTTGCATAATCCTTTGCCGGGTTGCTGCTGCGTGCACATAGCACAACCGGCGCACCAAGGCGGGTGCTATCCTTTACAGCCTGTCCCTTACGGATTTCGGCAGCAAACAGCTTGCTGCCCAGCTGGCTTTCCCGCAGTTCATTGCGGATCACTTCGGTCAGGGCAGTTTTTTCCACCATAGTCAGGATAATGCCCAAAACATCAATTTTTTCGCCCTCATCGTGCTCCAACTGCTGGCACATGGCCACAGTGCGGTACACACTGTCACGGCTGTAGTCATCGCACACGCAGGGGATCAGCACAAAGTCACTGGCCATCAGGGCGTTGGTCACCATTACATCGCGGGACGGCGGGGTATCGATCAAAATAAAGTCGTATTCGCTGGCAACCTGTGCCAGGCACATGGCCAAAAACATATTGATACTGGTGCTTTCGGACTGTTCCAGGATTTGCAGCTGCTTGGCCGCCATTGGGGTGTTGCCATTTGCCGGAATTATATCAATATTATCAAACTGCGTGCGGGAAATATAGTTCTGCGTGCCGCTGATGCCATAGGCACGGAACATATCATACACGCCAGCGCGGTCAAAAGTATTATCGGTTACACGGGCGCCCGTCAGGGTATAGGTACAGTTGCCCTGGGCATCCATATCCACAACAAGCACCCGTTTGCCGTCCTGCGCCATCAACGCCGCCAGGTTGCAGACGGTAACGGTTTTTCCCACGCCGCCTTTTTCAATGCAGACTGAGATACAATATCCCATTGTTTTCCTCCTTGCGAGCGCCTTTGTGTAGGCATCTCTTCGTTGCTGTCGGTTAATCTTTGGCTTTTGTTCGGTTCTTTTTGCGGTACCGCACGCCGGTATCTTAATCTAAGGCAATACCGCATAATTCTAAGTGCCGATACGGCGAGTGAGGTGCGGCAGATGCCAAGCCAAAAGCGCAGATAATACTGGATGCTGCAAAGGTGAGCGCCGCCAGTGGCGGAAACAGCGAACCGAAGCAGGGGCAGCGGTCGCAGAGTGCGAGGGGCTTTTGCCCCCGAAGCACGATGCGGGTACCGCAACCCGACATTATCGAGCATTTTGGCAACGCAGATGCCGTGCCGCAGCTGCCGGAGCGGTGCTTAAGCCGTAAGGCGGGAATTGTGCGGTGTTGCCTTAACCGCGGGTTACAAAAATGGCCACCCCCATGCCGTGCGGCATCTCTTCGTTGCTGTTATAGCTTCTATTATATCATATGCTTCGCGTGTGTCAACGGATATTTTGACGAATATTATGCAGGCATCTCTTCGTTGCTGTTCACGCTTTTTCTCTGCCGCTTTTCCTTCCCATCCTTCTTCACTTCATCCAGGCATTCCCGCTCACGTACCTTCATTCTCACCTATTATCCCAAGGTCTATCTGAAATCAAAAAACGCCGGATATTTCCATTTCTCAGCTGCATTTCAACAAAAAAGCAGCGGCCAGCAATCTGCCAGCCGCTGCTTACCTTATTATTATAGCGCTCCCGGATGTTCCGCTCCGCTTCATCTCAATTACTCTTCGCTGTCATCCGGGATATCTTCCTCAAAAGCATCCATCCAGCTTTCGTTGTGCCACTTATCTTTTTCACCTTTTTCCTTGGCGGCAACCTTCTGCCGTTGTGCCTGGTCGTTCATTATGGTGCCGATCGGGTTCAACGCGCGTTCTTCAATAATGTGGTAGAACAGCCCCATCGGGTTATTCACGTTGGGGTCCTTGGCGGCCTTTGCCCAGAACACATCAAAGTCCAGTTCATGCGCCATAGCTTCCATCAACGGGGTCAGGCTGCCATACTTTTCAATCACTTCATTCATGCAGGCCAGGTAATGCAGCCGCATTTCGTCTTTCAGCCCATTGCGCAGGCTGGAAGGCGATGGCACGCACCGCGCTGCCAGGTGGCGGTAAATTTCGTGGTAAGCGCCGCGCTGGCCGCTCGTCAACGTCTTTTCCAGGTATCCATCATCTACAAACTTTGCAAACTCTTTTCGCATATCCTGCCGTTTTACAATCGTTTCGGGAATCAGCTCTACCTTGGGCGGCTCAGGCTCCGGCATCGTTTGCTGCACCGGTTCGTCCATCACATGGTACTCCGCTTCCAGCAGCTCCTCTTTGGGTTCTGCTGCCGGCTTTGCCTTGCGGAAAATATAAATGCGATAGTTATCCATATCCTCGCGTAGCACCTTGTTCAGGTACCGCGCCGGGCTGCGCATCTTCTGCGACCGGGGAATGATCTCCTGTGCATAGCGGGGTGCCACACCGGCCAGCCAACTGGTCAGCCCGCCGCAATCCAGGATGATGGCATTCATCTTTCCAAACACCGTTTTGTTGCCGCCGTCCTGCTCGCCATCGCCTGCCTGGATGGTGCAGCAGGCATCTGCCAACACATCAATGATCACTTCCACCGCGTGCAGCTCTTCGGGCGTAATCTCCGCGCGCAGCTGATCCATGCGCGCTTTCACAACAATTTCCTCCCGCAGCTCGGTGCGGTGGCGTCCAAAGGAATAGGGGATCGTTGTTTCCGGTGCCGAAACATAATCAAAGGTGATCACGCTGGGGTCATCCAGCAGCGAATCCTCAATCGCCACGGTGGGGCGACCCTTCTTTTTGCTCTTTTTGCGCACTGTGCTGTTGATGCTGTCCAGGTTGGCCTGTGCAGCGGCATCATCCACCGGGTCAATCGTTACCACCAGCGAAAGAACCTTCTGCCCCTTTTTTTCGTACACATCGTAATTAAAAATAATATCCGTCTTTTCGTTAATTTCCGCCTTTGCCTTTTCCAGTGCCAGGCGGCGGAAATCCGACCATCGGTTGGCCGTATACGAAAGCTGTTCATACAGCATGCTCAGGTTCCATACCAGCGGTTCCCCGGCCGCTTTCTTTTTCAGGTACAGGCTCTGGTAGCTCTTGCACAGCTCGTAAATGCGGATGGAATAGGTGGACCGCATCAGCATGGTGTAGGTCACATCCATGGTGGTATACAGGGTTTTCAGCTGCACCAGGTGCGGTTTCAGCACCGGGTCCAGCGTGATGGTCATGCGCGCGCGGCCCTCATCAATGCGCACTTTATCGATCCAGCGGAATGTTTCCACCGTGGAAGTTCCGTTATTCTTGATCCACTGGATGGGCGCGTTGGCCAGCTCCTCAATATTTTTGCGCACCTGCTTGTACAGCGCCCCGCTGTGCGGGTCCATGCCGGTCATCTTGATAAAATCATAAATGCTCAGCTCATAAGAGGGCAGGTCCGTATCCTCCGGCTTAATCATCGAAAAAATATGCAGCATCAGGCGCTGCTGGCTCAGCGTCAGGTTGTTGCGCGTCATCTGTACAAGGTCATTGGATTTGCGAACGATGGTCTGGTCCCCGCGTTCTTCAAACGTAACGACAAACGGATCATCTTTTTTCTGTTTACTTGCCGCCATAAGCAGGGGCCTCCTATATCGGTTGCTGTATCCCGGGTGGTCACGCACATCATGCTAAACATTATAGCACATCCTGTTGTCCAGCGCAAGAATTGCAAATTTACACAGGGTTTCACCGCCATTACCCTGTGCAAAATGCAACACCCGCGTTGTGGTTTACCATATATCCTGTGGGGGTTGCAGCCCGGGTGCAGGTTACACAGGGTTTATTGTGCTTTTCTGTCCTGCTGCTTCAGGGTTCTGTAACCTGATGGAATGGCAACACCAGTTTTTCCCGTTCTCCCCCATCTCCCGGCTTGCCTCTGGTTGTTATTACAGCTTAGATGTTTAGTTTTATATTAGTAATAAGTAGAGCCTGTGTAATTTAACAACGCAAACCTGTGTGTTCAACCAACTGCAGCCTGTGCATTCCACCACCATTTTCCTGTGCGGAAAGCAACCTGCGTAAAGTTGCAAATAAGCCAAAAACAGCCAAACCTGTGTAAATTGCAACACGGGGAACGGGCCTATCCTGTGTGGTTTTCCAACAGGTACGCGGGTCACGGCGGGGCAGGGGAGCGGGAATACCCTGTGTAAAATGCAACTGTTCCGGGGGTAACCTGTGCGTTTTTCCAACGGTAAGCGGCATAGGGAAACAAGGCAATCCTGTGCGTTTTTCCAACACGTTTCGTGAATGTTCGGCACAGAATGCGGGCAATACCCTGTGCAAAATTGCAACAGCTCACAGCTGCTTCAAATAGATCAGTTGCAAATTTACACAGGGTAGCACCCCTATATTATAAGGTAAGTGCCGCACAGAATGGCGCGTGAGGGGTTGCAGTTTACACAGGATAGATTGAAAGCTGGGAGCTGGGATCTATCTGAAACGTCAAAAAGCTCGTCTGTTTCAGCAAACGCAGCCGGATTCTGTGCTTGCGAAAGATCCGCTATTTTCGTTGCTTTCAGATGCACCTCAGGAGCTGGCGCAAATAGAAATCGGCAAGGGGGAACCGGGAATCAGGGGCGGGGCAGGGGGGGCAAAAAAGCGAATGGCATATCTGCAGCAAACCCGCACCCCGTTGTAAAGGGAGAACGGCGTCCCGTTGGCGGGCATGCAACCCACCAAACACACACCCGCCGCCGCAAACACCGCAAACCGTTTGCAGGGGCGCGGTGTACCCATCGCGCCGCAAAAAACGGGAACCGTGCGCCGCAAACCTGCCATCCCTTCCACAAGGCGCCCACCCAGCCGCCAGGCCCCGCCGCAAACAGGCGCATGCGAAACAAATAATTGCGCAAAAACAGGGAAACGCAACAAAAAAGGCGAATTTTGCTGCAAAGTTGCGCTCTGCGTGCGCAGGGGATCATAAAACGCGCGGTCAAAGTATATAAAATGACCGCTGCCAAAAAGAAAATTAGAAATAAATTATACAAAGGCTTTGAACATATTGTATAATCGGAGGAAAGCGCAATCAGTAAAAATGCTGAAAAACAGGAATTTACGTGGATTGTATTGCCTTTCTGGTGTAAAGGTGCTATATTTTAACAATAAAAAGTAAATGCGCAATGAGAAAACTCGATGCGGTTTTTTTTGAAAACAACAGGGCAACGGTTGCGCAAGTAAAAGAAGCCAGCTTCTTTTACTGTTCCACAGGGATCCCCTGTGGAACAATGTGCTTCCATCAAGCCAGCGGGAAAGACGGGTGAGCAGATTGAATAGAACAGGAAACAACACAACAGGTTGGGCGCGCCGGCTGACAGCGCTGCTTGTCACCGCTTGCCTGGTTATGGCAATGGCCCTGCCTGTATACGCCAAGGTGGATCCTCTGCCCGACGCACCTGACGAAGTAGAGCTGCTGGAGGATGAGCCGGGAACGGCCTCCGGGGAGGATACCGCTCCGCTGGAGCAGAACGCCGCCACCCCGGAACCGGAACAAAGCGCCGGGCCGGAGCAGCCCGCCCCGACCGAAACGCCGGAGCCCGCGGCAGAACCCACCCTGACCCCGGAACCGGCAGCCACCGCAACGGCCACCCCTGTGCCGACCGTGACCCCCACCGCCACCCCGGAACCGACCGAACAGCCGCAGATGGACGCCGAGGAAGCGGAAGATATGGATAGGGCGCTGGGGGTTAGCACACAATCTAATCAGTTTACCGTTTACTTTGCAGTCCCGAGCAGTTGGGAAGTAACAAAAAATTCTACAATTACCTTTAATGCAAAGCGCGGAAATGGCAGCCTGGCAGATGACGGAGAGATTGGCGAACAGCTAATGTCCCTTGTTCCCGACAAAATTACTTCCAAAGGCCAACGCATTTATAAAATAAATGGCGACAAGACGATATGTCCCTGGGGCGGATATGTCTGGATGCAGTTTACTTTAGATGGAAGCCATAAAGTAAGAGTAAAAGCTCCACCTGAAAAGAGCAATTTTGTAAAAGTTGAGGTATTTAATGACAAATATTATGATGGCGATGCAAACAGCGAAAATGGTGATGTAGCTTGGAATGATGCCAACTGGGCAAATGCATCAGCATTACCTGACCCTGCTGGCCACACCGCTTTTGGTAGCCAGAAGATGGTCTTTGAAAACCTGAGTGATTCTGACCTGGCAAATGTAACCGCAGTATTTACGGAACAAGATTCTTCCGGAAATACAACGGCAACTCAAACGGTAAAGATCGGTGATGTTGCCAAAGACAAAAAGCAGGGTTTTGAAATTCCTACAAGTGCCTGCTCTTCTGTTCAATTCTTTGCCGAAAATGGTGAAAAACAGTTAAGTACGAGCTATAACTTCTACGAACAGGGAACAGACGAAAATACATTCCTTTATAACGCAAGCAAAAAATATTGCTTTACTTATAATGTAAATAACCAATCCACCTGGGGAACCCCGCAAGGCAAGCAAGGCAAGCAAGTTATTTACTTCGATGCAACTTTCTCCGGGCTTTCTTATGAGAATGAAACAAGTGAAACACATGGCGCGATTGGATGTGGCATGCCGACGAAGGACGGTAAGCTTTGGTGCTATCTGACGGGCGATGGTAAGGTTCCTATAACAAAACAGGAGATGAAGCGACTAAAGGACACCAACATCTGGTATTACGAAGTGCCGGAAGGTTATACAAAAATCCGTTTTGCTTCTTGGGCAGTTGAGAACGAAAACGCAGCCGATAACGGTAATGGTACGGTCATGATGGACATCCCAGCCGACCTTTCCGAACCGTGTTTCTTTGCGGATGCCAGCGATGATGTAATTTATAAAGGTGGCAACCGCGAAGGCTACTGGGCTGAAAAAGGTACCCTGCGTGATGCCGAAAAGTGGAAGAAGACTGGCACTAAAGTAGTAGATATTAACCCCGCTGAATTTACGGAAAAACCAAACACAAAGTATGTTACCAGTACGCTGTATGACTATTATACAGATTACGAGTTGAATGGCAAGAACCGTGATACATATAAGTACAATGAATCTAATAAAGCAAGTTACCGCAACTGGGTAACCTTCCGTGAATTTGATCAGGCGCTGAGCGATTATTATAAGAAGGCAAATGCCCAATACCCGATTTATACCGGACATTTCCAGCCTTCTTATTCTAACTGGGGATATAGGTTTGATGCGATTAGTGCTGCATTGAATCTTTGGGGGCTTAATAACGACTTCAAAGATGAAAAGCGCTTCATGGCAATCAATAACTCCACAATCAATGAAGACGGAGTGGGTACACGTTATGACTATGCCTATCAGGGCTTGGTTGCGAATACAACATCCAACGGTAAAGCAACAGGTGAACCGCTGCTGAAAGGTACAGAAATAGTAGAACCGCACTTTAACAAAGACTTCCTCTTAAGAGAGAATAGTAAAAATGCAAAGCTTGGTGAAGTGTATGAGAATGTAAAGTTCCCATTTACTAAAGTGGAAAATCTTTTTGGTAATGAGCTGGACGTTGATTATTGGTGCTTTGACAGCAAGGATACAACCTTGTATCTAAAACAAGATTCGGGACAAAATCCGGATTCAAAATATTTTCTCCAAAGTACCAGTAACAGAGAGTCTTCAAAGAATACGGGTTCGACATCGAACGAGACCCCAAAAATCACATATGGCTACTTCCCGTTCAATGAAACAGCAGACCCTGGTGTGGCTTCTACCTACAATTACGGCTTTGGCACCAAGCTGCAGATGGATTTTACCCTGACGGATGACGGCAAAGTTGAAACAAAGAATGCAGATGGAACAAAGGGAAGAACCAGCATCAAGTTCTTCTTCTCCGGTGACGATGACGTTTGGGTATTCATTGATGGCAAGCTGGCGCTTGACGTTGGCGGTGCCCATGGTAAGGTTTCCGGCCTGCTGGAATTTGGCGAGAAAGAGGAAGAAGGAAAGAAAAAAAATAGTGTAACAGCCTATGTCAGTAAGGTCAAAAAAGGCGGAACGCCAGAAAGTAACCAAAATGGAAGTCCTGCCAAGACCGTAAAATATAATGGCGAGGACATCGATTTCTACGCGCAAGGCACTACTCTTACATTCGACAAAGGCCAAAAGCACACCCTTACCATGTACTACATGGAACGTGGTATGTGGGAGTCCAACATGGCGGTGGCGTTCAACTTCCCGGATAATAACGAGCTGCAGGTTCAAAAAGAAGTCGATCTGACCAACGTTACTGATGATGACTTCAAAAACTGCTTTAAAAACCAGAAAATCTTCAACTTCACCATCAAGAACCAGGCAACCCATTATGGAACAAAAGATGCCGCTGGCCCGGATGAAAGCGGTACTCCGTCCCAAGTGGTGAATTTGGCTACGAGCAAGATTGAACCCGCAACCAAAGAAAAGGAAGATGAGTACATTTTCGAGTCGGTTACAAATCCCTGGCCAGATTCCAAGCCAGATACCGGGCAAAATACCGAACAGGTCCTTCACTGGTACGCACGCTATATGGATACGGAACCCGTCAGTGCAGCGCGTGATAAACGTTATGGCATCCTGACGCTGAATGAACCCATCAATATCGAAAAAATGCGCTTCCTTACGTTCCAGGTTTACGTTTCCCAAAAAGATGGTGATGGACTTTCCCTCAACAACCTGTATCTGGAACTGCTGGATGATAAAGGCGTCCAAAAAGGCAGCCTTGGCACATCAGGCATTAACGGCGCAACGTATGGCTCGGTCGAAGTGAAGACAGACAAATGGGTCACCGTAAAGCTGGACCTGCACAAGATGAAAGAGCAGAGCGGTTTTAACGACAACGTCCAAACCATCCGCGTGGGCGATAACTATAGCCGCAACATCTATTTCAGGAACTTTACCTTCATTCCCAAAGCGGTGCCAAGTACGATGACCGGCTTTACAACCGATCAGAAGGACATCCCGGATTACGGCTCCGCCAAAAGCGGTCAGCTGGAAAAAGCCGAAAACGCACAGTACACCTCCAACAAGGACAGCGACACCCAGTTGGTGGACGATGCCGGACGCTTTGTTCTGGAAGATGGAGAAACCGTTACCTTCAGCGACCAGTTCCGCCGCGGCAGCTACATTTCGCTCAAAGAGAAACTGAACCCAAGCCTGTACGACACCACATGGACCGTGTACGAGAACGGGCAGGCGGTTACTTCGACGAATCCAGAGGACATATCAAATGTAAAGACCGTAACATTCGGGAAAGACAGGTCGTTAAAAGAGCAGAAAGATCCCCCCAGAGGCCCCGATGATGGCCGAACGGAAGTTTATGACGATAGTGTAAAGAATGATGGCTACAAGGTGAGCAAAAAGCCCGAAGAAGCCAACACCATCGTCTTCCGCTCCTATAAGGACCCGGACGAAACAAGCTCCACACTGACAAAGCTAAAGGTAAAATACGTCAACACCGTCAAAACCGGCGGGCTGAAAATCCAAAAGAAGGCCGCAGAGGACGAAACCTTGACCGGAACCTACACCTTCAAAGTTACCTTTAATGATGTTGGCGGTGAGGGTCTGGAAGAAAAGCCCATCGAAAGAACCGTTACGATTGATATGGGCAAGGGCGAAAGCACCGGAACCATCACCGGCATCCCCGTTGGCACCCGCTATACCATCGAGGAAGTTACACCGCAAGATGGTTCCAGACTGCAAAGCGTAACTGTTCCGGATGGCAATGAAGCCCATGTGATCAAAAACACCATGGTGGAAGGCATGATTGTGGCGAGCGAAAAGCCGAACGATCCGGAAGTTACCGCAATCTTTACCAACACCAAGCGCAAACTGATCAACATTGAGTTCGACAAGCTCTGGAAAGATGCAAATGATACGGTCCTTGGTACAACGAACCAGCCGAACGAGATTTACATCCAGCTCCAGCGCCGCCTGGCAAACAGTGCTGAGGATGCCCCGTGGGATGTTGTTGACTACCCGACCTCGGGCAGCAAATATGTTACGGTTCACCATACAGATAACGGCTGGCTGTATCCCTTTAACAACCTGGATCAGTACCCAATTAACGGCAGCGCGGATAATAACTATATTTACCGCATTGTGGAAGGTACGGTAAAGGATGGCAGCTTTACCCCGGCAGCGGCAGACGGAACCATTACGATTAACGGTAATACGTATGTTGTAACGGCTAAAGCAACACAAAACAGCGAAACGAACAGCGCGGGCAGCTCAACAGGCAATACAGCCACAGTAACCCCCGATGGAACCATCACCGGCGGCAGCGGCAAGATTGAGCTGACCAACACGCTGCAGAACCCGAAGTTTGGACTGAATATCATCAAGAAGGACGCGGAAAAAGACGAACATAGCAATGACGTGCCCTTGAGTGGTGTTGAGTTCAAGCTGGAAAAGCTGGTCGAAACAACAACCGAAGGAAAAACGCAGTGGGTAGTAGATAAAAACTACAAATTCGATAGCACAAAGACAGATTCCATTACCGGTACAACCGGAACGGACGGCAAGATAACCCCGAACCCGTTCAAAAATCTGGAACCCGGTACATACCGCCTGACGGAAACCAAGGCACATCCGGGGTACAACCTGTTGGCACAGCCAATTGTGATCAAATTTACCCAAGACGGCAAGTGTTTTATTGATGGGCAGCCAATTACGGACAATACGTTTGTGCCGTCCGGCAACACCTACACCCTGACCCTTACCGTTCTGAACCGTAAAACGCCTGAGCTGCCCCACACGGGTGCAGACGCGCCAAGCCTGTGGCTGCTGATCGGCATGCCGCTGGCGGTGGCAGGGCTGTTGATATTCACATTCCGCTACAACAGGAAAGGGGGCCGGCGACATTAACCATCCCCCGGAAACCCAGCAACCCCCAGGGTACAGGGCCTGCCCGCCAGTGCGCGCCCGTTTTACGGCAGGGCGCAGCCATAAGCCGGGGTATAACTGAAAAGCTGAAAATATCGCCTGTTTCTATAAGCGCAGCCGGATTTTGTGTTAAGAAGCCTTGGGATCCGGAAAGGATTCCGGTGGCTCTTTGCCTTACATCCTGCTTGTGGCTGCGAAATATCCGTTATTTCCTTTGTTTTCAGATGCACCTTAAGCCAAGTGGGCAAGCGGCCCGGTTTTCCCTCCCTTTTTTCTTTACGGCACAGTGCGGGCGGCGCGGCAGCGTTTCCCCGCTGCAGCGCCCCGCACTGCACGCCGTGCTGATGCAGAACCCTTAAGCCGGGCGGCCCTGCCGCCCATCCGATGATGATTTTTTTAAGAGAAGAGGTACTGAAATGAAAAAAGCAAAACGTTTTCTCACAGGCCTGTTGAGCGCCGCCCTGGCCCTCAGCCTGTGCGCCATGCCAGCAATGGCAGAGGATGCCGCTGGAGCAACACCGGGAACTACTCCAAATCCGGTTTGGACGCAGGATACCGGTTCCATTACGATTCATAAATATGAGTGGAACGATGATACTAGAGGGCCTGCAACCGGCGAGGCAGAAGACGCAGGGAGTCTTCCTTCGAATGACAAAGGTGAAACGCCTACTCCGTTGGCAGGTGCAACCTTTACCGTTTATCAGGTTAAGAGTGCAGATGAACTGAAAGACTATTATGATGGTAAAGTTGTAACTTGGCCTACAAGCTGGACAGAGTATGCAGAAAAGGATACTGCTACCGGCGGTTATAAACTGAAGAGTGACGTGACTGCAACTTTAACTAAAGTTGGTTCGGAAACGACAGATACCAGTGGCGTTGTTAAGTTTGAAGAATTGCCTTTGGGTCTTTACCTTGTGCTTGAAACCGAAACACCGGATTCTGTCAGGACTGCATGTGAGCCGTTCTTTGTCTCTGTTCCTATGACAAAAGTCTCGGGTGATACGAAGGGCGGTCTGACTGATTGGCTGTACGATGTTCATGTCTTCCCGAAAAACTCTACTGCATATGGTCAGGCTGTTTTGCAGAAAGTCGGTAAGCAGAGCGGTACGGATGAAGAAGTTCTAACCATGCAGGGCTACAAGTTTAAGCTCTATAAGAAGAATGATGACGGAGCATGGACTTGGATTGAGAGGAAGCCTGCAAATGGCGTAGATAATGCAGGCGAGTGGCTTGACGCAGATAATAAAACGGGTGTCCTTACCACGGGTGCAGAGGGCAAAATCAGCGTTTCTGGTTTGACCAAAGGTGTATATGCCTTTGTGGAAACTGAAGTTAATGCAAACGATGGTTACATTTTGGATTCCGGCATTGCCTATGTTTTTAAGATCGATGACAATGGCGATATGGTTGCAGCGACCGAAGCTGATGTTGTAAACGAGATATACCCTGAAAATGCAACGAGCTTTGACTTTACTGCTTTTAATGCAACAGAGGTTAAAGTAAAGAACTACAAGCCGGACTTCAAAAAGGAAATTACAGGTAAAAAGGATGCAGACTATGGCATTGGTGATGATGTTCCGTATACTCTGACTGTCAATGTTCCTGAAAACGTTGCAAAACTGAAGACTTTCACCGTATCTGATGAAATGAATAGCGACCAGCTGGTTGTTAATGATGATATTCTTGTTAAAGGAAAAGCTGGCGATGCTGCAGAAACGACATTTACAGCGGGTACTGAGTATACCCTGACGAAAACGAATGCTGACGGTAAGTCTGGCTTTACGATTGCATTTAATACTAAAGAGATTGCTGCATATGCAGGTGGAACCATTACCATTACCTATACCGCAAAGCTCCAGGACGGCGCTTCGGTTGGTGCAGTGGGCAATGTAAACAGTGCCGACCTGAAATACTCCAAGAAGACAGATATTAAAACTACCGAAGAGGATCCTCCGTATGATATCCATGACGAAGCTGTTGTTTATACGTTCAAGACTGGCATCCTGAAAAAGGGTGATAGTGCGGATGGCGAACCGCTGGAGAATGTTGAATTTACCCTTTATAAAAAGGTTGATCCCAAAAAAGATAAGATTAACGAAGCTGGCACCGCCGTTACGTTTATGGGTGCTGATAAGACCATTTTAACGCCTGCGGAAGCAAAAGCAAAAAAGCTGAACGTTACTGATGGTGAGAATGAGCCTAAGTGGTTTGCTGTTATGCCTTTGAAGACGGGCAAAGACGGTAAGGCTGTTGCAAATGGTTTGCCGAATGGCGAGTATAAGCTGGTTGAAACCAAGACTCACGAAGGCTATAACCTGTTGACTGAGCCGGTGGACGCAAACCTGACTCTGGACTACACCACCAAATGGGATGATACGAAAACCTTTGATGAGACGGGTAAACTGATTAAGCATGACTACAATACCACCAAGGTTATGAATGGCGATACTGAGTACAAATATGCAGAGATCGTCATCATCAACCGCAAGGGCTTCAACCTGCCCACCACCGGTGGTTTCGGCACCCTGCTGTTCAGCGGCATTGGTGTGCTGCTGGTTGTGGCCGGTGTTGGCGTGCTGCTGAGCCTGAAAAAGAAAAACCGCGCCTGATGCGCCCGCCGCAAGGCAAAACAATTTTACAATTCACCAATAGGGTATAGAGGGATAATCCATCATACACAGGGGGAGGGCCGGGTTTGGCCCTCCCCCTATGGTGGGTTATTGGGGAATAAATTTTTTGGGCATATGTGGCCGTTGTTCGGTTGATTTTTAGGCCCTGCGTGGGGAACCACCCCACGGGCGTCAGGTTTGTGGCGGGGAACCACCCCTCAAGGGGAGCCACCGCAAACATAAGGTAAGATATTGGCGCCCCTTGAGGGGAGCTGGACGCGGAGCGGCCTGAGGGGTGGTTCCCCGTGCAGAACCTAAAAATACATAGAGCAAGGCCCGTCAAACGGGCCGATGGCGAGCATCGGCCCCTACAAATGGTTTTTATGTTTGTTGCGCGGGGCGGATGGGCGGCAATTTTTTGGCCCGTTGGGGACGCTGCCTCCTGCAGAAATGATTCTTTCGCCTACCTCCAATTCCTCATTGCTAATTCCTGATTCTTAATTCTTAATTGCATCAGCTCCCAACTTCAACCCTCTCACGGAAAGGTTCGCGGTGACGCTATGGATACCACAACAAAACTAAAAGTCGGCTTTGCGGCCTTGATGATCCTGTCCGGCATTGGGGTGGCATCGTACCCGGTTATCAGCAACGCGGTGGCGCAGCGCCACGCCAGCGAAGCGATCCAAAATTACGATGATACCGTAAAAAGCATGGATACCGAAAAACTGGACGCCGCCAAGGAGGCCGCCCGCCGCTATAACCAGCAGCTGGACAGCGCCGTGGAGCGCGATGCCGCAGGCGAAGCGGAGGATACCGGCACCAGCTATGTGGACCTTGTGGATGTGGGCGAAAGCCTGGGGTATATCACCATCCCGAAAATTGACGTCAACCTGCCCATTTACGAAGGCACCAGCGATGATGTGCTGCAAAGGGGCGTCGGCCATCTGGAAGGCTCCAGCTACCCCCTTGGCGGCGAAAGCACCCACAGCGTGCTGACCGGCCACCGCGGCCTGCCCGAAGCCGTGCTGTTCACCGACCTGGACAAGCTGGAAGAGGGCGACTGTTTCTACCTGCATATTCTGGATGAAACGCTGGCGTACCAGGTGGATCAAATCAAAGTGGTGGAACCGGAGCACACCGAGGATCTGGAAATCACCGCGGGGCAGGATTACTGCACCCTTGTTACCTGCACGCCGTATGCCATCAACACCCACCGCATGCTTGTGCGCGGCACCCGCATCCCTTATAATGGAGAGGAAGAAACCAACACCCCGCAGGCCGTGCAGTATCAGGCACTGCGCACCGGAACGGTGGTCAAGCGCGTGGTGGATGCCTGGCCGTGGATCGCGGTAACGGGCAGCATTGTGATCGGCGGCGAAGCGCTGCTGCTGCTTTTGCTGCTGCACCGCTGCAAAAAGCGCGAGGAGGATGACTAAATGGGACGGCTGATTGCTAAAATTCTGGCCTGGCTGGCCATTTTGCTGGGGCTGGCGCTGTTGATACAGCCCACCGCCGCCCAGTGGTGGACCAGCACCCGCAACGCCAAAACCGCTGCGCAGTTTGCGGCCCGCGCCGAAGCCCAGCCCACCGCCCCCGCGGCGGAGGAAACCACAGCCGACCCCCCGGAGCCGGAACGCGCCTACCCTGAACTGTACGCCGCGATGCAGGACTATAACGCGGAAATTTACGCCGGGGGCCAAAGCGGCCTGACCGACCCGTTCGCCTACGAGGAAGCCCCGCTGGACCTTGCTGCCTATGGCTATGACGATGATGTGCTGGCTGTGCTGTGGATCCCGCGCCTGAACCTGGAGCTGCCCGTTTACCTGGGCGCCAGCCGCGAAAACCTGGCCAAAGGCGCGGCGCTGCTGGGCCAGACCTCGATGCCGCTGGGCGGCGAAAACACCAACACCGTGATTGCCGCCCACCGCGGCTATTATGGCGCGGAAATGCTGCGCAACGTGCAGCAGATCCAGGTGGGGGACAAGATCCAGCTGACCACCCCGTGGGAAACGCTGATTTACCGCGTGAGCGAGCTGAAAATTATTGACCCCAGTGATATCAACGCCGTGCTGATCCAGCCGGGGCGGGACCTGCTGACCCTTTCCACCTGCCACCCCTACACCCGCAACAGCCAGCGCTACCTGGTAATTGCGGAGCACGACACCGCCGCTGCGGACACCACCAAAGAGGAGGATTTGCAGGAAAGCGCCGCTACCTGGGACGAAACGCCGCGCCAGGTGACCGTGGAGGATGCCGGCGGCAGCTCCATTGCCGAAGTGGCCCCCCAGGCCCTGACCCCATTGCCGGGGGAGGGCAGCGCGGAATCCGAGGGGAGCGCGATCTCCAATACCATGATCTGGCTGGAAAACAACGCACTGTGGGCCGGGCTGGTGGTTATTGCCGCCGCCGTTGGCATTATGGTGATATGGAAAAAACACCGGGAGGATTAACCATGCAGTACACACAGCAGGCCGCCGCCGTTACGGCCGAAGTAAACAAGGCCGTGCAGGGCAAACAGCAAACGGTAAACACCATCTGGATGGCCATGCTGGCGGGCGGCCATGTGCTGATTGAGGATATTCCCGGTGTGGGCAAAACCACGCTGGCGCTGGCCTTTGCCCGCGCGCTGGACCTGAAAGAAAGCCGCGTGCAGTTTACGCCGGATGTTCTGCCGTCCGATTTGGTGGGATTTTCTGTTTACCAGAAAGAGACCGGCAAGTTTGTGTACCACGCCGGTGCGGTGATGTGCAACCTGTTTTTGGGCGATGAGATCAACCGTACCTCCTCCCGCACGCAGTCGGCTTTGTTGGAAGTGATGGAAGAAGGCACGGTGACGGTGGACGGCGTTACCCGCCCGGTGCCCGCACCCTTTACCGTAATTGCAACCGAGAACCCCATCGGCGCCGCCGGCACGCAGATGCTGCCGCAGTCTCAGCTGGACCGTTTCATGGTCTGCGCCGTAATGGGCTACCCCGATGAGGAAGCGGAGCTGGCAATTTTGGCCGGGCAGAGCAAAGGCCGCCTGCTGGACCGTGTGCGCCCCGTTGCCGGTCAGGCGGATCTGCTTGCCATGCAGCAGGAGGTCAGCACGGTATTTGTGCATGAGCTGATGTACCGCTACATTGTGGCGCTGGCCCAGGCCAGCCGCAAGGACCCGCGCCTGGCCGTGGGGTTAAGCCCCCGTGCCACCCTGGCGCTGGCCAGCATGACGCGCGCGGCGGCGTACCTGGCGGGGCGGGATTTTGTTGCCCCGCAGGATGTGACCGCTGTGTTTGATGCGGTTGCCCGCCACCGCCTGGTGCTGAATGACCAGGCCCGCGCAGGCGGCGAAACGGTGGACAGCGTAATGCAGGACCTGCTGCGCACCGTGCCGCGCCCACGCCCCGAAAAGGCTGACCGCCATGGCAGGTAAGCTGGGCCGGGCGCTGGTGCTTTTGGTGCTGCTGGCCGCGGCGCTCATCACCCAGGCACCGCTGGCGGTGTTCCTGTTAGCGTTTGCGCTGGTGCTTCTGGTGCTGCTGCGGCTGGATGCCGCCTATCTGCGCAGGCAGGTAACGGCAGAGCTGCTGGTGCCGGACAAACCCGTGATACAGGGCGAAGATTTTACCCTGACGGTTCGGCTGCGCAACCGCAGCCGGTTGCCCATCCCTGCGCTTGTGGTGCTGCTGAACGCCGCCGATGAATGGGGCGGGGGGCAGATCACCCTGCGCTGCGCCGCCATGCTGGGCGGCAGAGAGCGCGCCGAACAGCGCATTACCTTAAACGCAGGCAAAAGCGGCGTGTGGAGCATTGCGGTGCGGGGCATCACCCTGCGGGATCACCTGGGGGTGTTCACCGCGGCATGCCCGGCTGCCGTGCAAAGCCGGAGCATCTGTGTGCTGCCCGCTGCCGCGGCTGGCAAAGCCAAAGCGGAAACCGCCCCCGATGAGGACGGCGACGAAGCCGACACCCGCGCCGCCCTGGGCGGCAGCTATGAGCTGCGGGAGTACCGGGACGGGGATACCCTCAAGCAGGTACACTGGAAGCTGAGCGCCAAGCTGGACCGCCTGATGGTGCGCGAACCGCTGACCGCCCTGCGCGCTGCCCTGACCCCCGGTGGGGACCTGGACGGAGCGGAGGAATGGGGGGATTTTCCCCAACAGGCGGCGAAGCACCGCAAAAACCCGCCCAAGCGCAAAAAAGAACGTACTGCCCTGAGCCGGCGCGGCGCTGCCGACCCCGGCAGCGGGCTGAAGTTTGTGGACCGTGTGCTGGTGAGCACCCAGCGCCCCGCAGCGCACCCCGCGTTGTGGCTGGCGGCAGATGCCGCGCTGCTGCTGGCGCTCACCTTTGGTTTGCTGCTGGTGCTTTCTACCGGGTTCGGCATTGCGGTGCCGTTGTGGGTGTGGCCCGCGGCAGCCGCTTTCTGCGCCGGGTGGGCGCTGTTCCTGCGTGCGCCGCAAGCCCTGCGCCGCTGGGGGCTGCTGGCGGGGGTGATTGCGTATCTTGTGGTGTTGTTCATCTGCCAGCGGAACTTTTTGGCCGGGGCGCAGCAGTGCGCCGGGAACATTGCCCAAAGCCTGAACGCCCGCCTTGGCAGCGCGCTGCCGGTGGCCCAGGGCGGCAGTGCGGCGCAGCTGGGGCTGTTTTTGCTGCTGGCCGCCCTGCCCGTTACCGGGGCGCTGGCCGCTGCGGCCCTGCGCCGTGCGGATGCCCTGCTGCTGGATCTAATGCTGCTGCCCGTTGTTGTGCTGCTGGCGCTGGCCGGGGCCGCGCCGGCTGTGCCCGCCTGCCTGCTGCTGTTGGCCGGTTGGATGGGGGCGTGGGCGGCTTCCTGCTCGGTGCAGCGGCGGGCCTTGTGGGGCAGGCGCGATACCGAAAACTACCGCCAGAACCTTTGCCGCCATTATAACATCCAAAAGTCTGCCGCGCTGGCGGCGGGCGGGCTTTGCCTTACGCTGGCGCTGCCCTGTTGGTGGCTGCTGCGCCCGGCGCTGGGGGTTCCCCTTGGCTGGCTGCAGCCCGCGGCCCAGCGGGTGGAATCCGCCGCGCTGAGCACCGCCATTACCTGGTTGCCGCGGATCAGCGGCGGCAGGCTGAACATTCAGGTAGAAGCCGCTGCCGGTGGTGTGGCGGATGGCGCCTTGAGCCAGGGCGGGGGTATCCAGGTCAGCGGAGTGACGGATCTGGCCCTGACCGCCAGCGACAAACCCGAAGAAACCGTATACCTGCGGGGATTTATCGGCGGCAGTTATGACGGCACCACCTGGCAGGCTCCTGATGCCGATGCCTTTGACAGCGCTGCTATGAACTGGAAAACCGAGGATAACGCCCGGCTGACCATTGCAAGCCTGCCGTTTTTGCGCACCGCCTATGACGGCACCGCCCAGCCCCAGACGCTGACGGTGGAGCGCATCCACGCCGATACCCAGTACACCTATGCACCGTACAACGCCTACTGGGGCGATTATTACACCATCCAGGGCGATGGCGCCGCCGCGGGCCAGACCGCGCAGGACGATGTGTTCCTGTATTACCCGCGGGATACCGCCCAAACCCAGCTGGAAGCCCGCGCCGATGCCGACCCCAGCGTGCTGGACCGGATGGAAGCATCCTATGCCGCTTACGCCGCCAGCCGCTACACCGCCGTGCCGGACGGCTATGACGAGCTGCAAACCCTGTGCGATGAAGCCAAAAAGGACCAGAAGCTGACCGAAGCTGTGGACATTGGCGATTACATCCGCGCCTACCTAAACACCAACTACCAGTATAACGCCAGCGCTCCCCAGCCGCCGGAGGGGGCCGACCCCATCCGTTACTTTTTAACGGAATCCAAACAGGGGTACAGTGTGCAGTTTGCTTCGGCGGCGGTGGTTATGTTCCGCATGTTCGGGCTGCCTGCGCGCTATGTGGTGGGCTATGCCGCGCCGCAAAGCCTGTTTACCCAACAGGAGGACGGCAGCTGGCACGCCATTTTGCAGGACGATAACGCTCACGCCTGGGCGGAGGTGTACATTTCCGGCCAGGGCTGGACCCCCATGGAGATGACCCCCGGCGTGCTGGTCAGTGCCCAACAGGCCGACCTGCGCACCGACCCGCTGCCCGAAACTCAAGGTCAAGACACCGCCCCCGCAGCAGGGGAGAGCAGCACAAACGAACCCGCAGCCACCATCGTGCCCCGCAGCAGGCTGGTTTTGGCGGCGTTGCTGGGGGGCTGCCTGTTGGCTGCTGTGGTGCTGCTGGTGCTGGCCCGCCGCCATGCCATGGGGTATGGCCGGGGCAACTGCAACGCGCGGGTGCTGGCCGTGTTTGGCAGCATCTACCGCCTTTTGGTGCGTCGCGGCCTGCCGCCGGATACACCATCCGATGCGCCGGAGTTTGCCGCATTTTTGCAAAGTTGTGTCCCCGCCCTTGAACCCCAGGATGCCGAAGCTCTGCTGGCATTGGCCCAAGCCGCCCAATTTGGCGCAGGTACGATGACTGAGCAGGATACGGACAAAATGAGAAAACTTTACCAGGTTATAAAACACACTGGAAAACGGAAACAGAGCCAAAAATCGGTTGAAAAACAGAGCCAGGAATGATATAATGACCCCATACTGGGGTAGCGTGTTCTTTGCTTTCTTTGCACAGGGGGCTACCATGATCCAGGGAAATGTGGTATAATATGTTAAGCCTATTAACCAAGTAGGGAATGGCCGGGGTGGGGGACTGGTTTCTGGAACAGTACCCTGGGAACTGCCCGTGGGGCGGAAAACCGGCAAGGACAGAAAGAAGATCTTATAGAAGCAAACGTTAACAGGAGTAAACCCATGCCGCGCCGTAAACAGACAGAAGGAGAAAAAAAAATTGACATCAGCCAGATGGCTGAAGACCTTGGCGTGTCCAAGACCACGGTATCCCGTGCCCTTTCGGGCAATGGCCGTGTCAGCGAAGCGACCCGCGCCCGCGTGGTCCAGTACGCCAAAGAGAAAAACTATGTGCCCAATATGCTGGCACGCGGGTTGGTAACCCAGCAGTCTTATAATATCTCACTGGTGTTCTCGCGCCAGTTCGGCAACCTTGCCGCACCATTTTTGCGCAAAACCGTCAGCGCCGTGTACGATATTGCCACCCGCAATGATTACGATGTGCTGATGACGATGGTGGGCGAGCAGGAAACAAGCCCGATGCAGCGTCTACTGGTCAACCGCAAGATTGATGGCGTGATTCTGGCCCGCACGCTGGAGCGTGATCCCCTGATCCCCATGCTGCAAAAAAGCGGCATCCCCTTTGTTGCCATTGGCCGCCCGGCTGACCAGGATGTCATCTCGGTGGACCATGATCAGGTGGGCGGCTGCCGCGAGCTGGTCAGCCTGCTGCTGATGAAGGGCCTGCATCGCATTGCTTTGCTGGGCGGATCCATGCTGTACACCGTCAACCAGTCCCGCCTGGAAGGCTATAAGCAGGCGCATGACCGCGCCTGCTGCAAGATTGATGAGAGCCTGCTGTTTTTGGAGCTGGAAAGCGACGATCTACGCACCAGCGCTGTGGAGCTCGCGGTACAGCGTGGGGCGGACTGCATCCTGTGCATGGATGACCAGGTTGCCCTGCTGGCTTTGAGCACCCTGAGACAGCTGAACCTGCGCGTGCCGCAGGATATCCGTCTTGCCTCCCTGTATGACGACGAAGCGCTGCAGGGGTGTACGCCACAGATCACGGCGGTCTCTTTTGATGCCGAACAGCTGGGCCGCCGTACCGCACAGCAGCTGCTTTCCCTCATCCGCCACCAGCCGGTGGAAACCCGCACCCTGCTGGGGTACCAGGTGGGGTTGCGCTTATCGACCCAGACCTGAGAGAAAAGTAGGAAATTATAAATCAACTGCCCGTACACGGTATGATAAGCCGTTGTGCGGGCAGTTTTTTTCGATAAGGGTTTGAAAAAATATGATGGTTACATGCTTAAAATACTGCGATAAGGCATTGGACCGATTGTAGGGCGCGATGCACTCATCGCGCCGGGGCAGCCGGAACCCTGCTGGTTGATCATTCCCGCATCATACTGCCTGCAGCTCTTTGCCTTAAATCCCGCTTGTGTTGTGCTATTGTTGTACTATTGTTGTGGTATTCATATGAAAATATAGAAGGCGTTATCAATTCCAGGAAGAGGGCAAACCTGCCGTCAGCCTGACCCCCGGCACCGTGATCACCATCCCGGCCAACGTCAAGCACTGGCACGGTGCCAAGGCCGACAGCTGGTTCAGCCACATTGCAGTGGAAGTTCCCGGCGAAGATTGCAGCAACGAATGGTGCGAGCCCGTTACCGACGAAGAGTACGCCAAACTGAACGGATGAGCAGCCGCTAATAAAGGCAACACCGCACAATTCCCGCCTTGCGGCTTAAGCACCGCTCCGGCGGCTGCGGCACGGCATCTGCGTTGCCAAAATGCTCGATAATACACAAAGTATTATCTGCGCTTTTGGCTTAGCATCTGCCGCACCTCGCTCGCCGTATCGGCACTTAGAATTATGCGGTATTGCCTAAAAAATAAAATCCAACCGGCACGACCCGACAAAAGAGCAGTGGGTAGTGCCGGGTTTACTTTTGGATGCTTTTTTGTCTACAGGTTCTTGCGCCGGGGCGGGCAATCTGCTACACTGAAAAAAATGTTATGTACAGGAGGCTGCAATCATGTATTATCTGGGTGTGGACCTTGGTGGAACCAATATCAAAGCTGCGCTTGTGGATGCAGACGGTGCTATTATAAAGGAAACGAGCACCCCCACCAAACTGCCGCGCCCGGCCGAGGCCGTGTGCGATGATATTGCAGCCCTCTGCAATCAGCTGGCACAGGGCCAGCAGGTAGCGGGCATTGGCGTTGGCTGCCCCGGCACGGTGGATGGCGGCATCGTGCGCTACTCCAACAATCTGGGCTGGCATGATTTTGCCATGGGGGATTATCTGCGCGCCAAAACCGGCCTGCCGGTTGCTCTTGCCAACGATGCCAACGCCGCCGCTTTGGGCGAAGCACTGGCGGGCTGCGCCAAAGGGGCCGAAAGCGCGGTGATCATCACACTGGGCACCGGCGTGGGCGGCGGTGTGGTGCTGGGCGGCAAACTGCTGACCGGTTACACCGGCGCAGCGGCGGAGCCGGGGCACATGGTCATTCTGGACACCCCGGATGCCCCGCGCTGCACCTGTGGCCGTCCCGGCTGCCTGGAAAGCCTGGCCAGTGCCACCGCCCTGATCCGCATGACCAAAGAAGCCATGGCAGCTCACCCCGAAAGCACCCTGCATGGCCTTGCCGTCCAGAGCGGCGGGGTAAATGGCCGCACCGCCTTTGATGCCGCCGCCCAGGGCGATGCCGCAGGCAAAGCCGTGGTGGAACAGTACATCCATTACCTTGCGGTGGGTGTTGCCAACATGATCAACATCTTCTTCCCGGAAGTGATCGGTCTGTCCGGCGGGGTGGCCAACCAGGGGGAAAACCTGCTGGCTCCCCTGCGCGCCGCGGTGGGACCAATGGTTTTTGGCAATGCTTACGCCCAAAAGCACACCCGCATTACCACCTGCACCCTCGGCTACCGCGCCGGGGTGATTGGAGCAGCGCTGCTGGCCAAAAACCAGGGATGATGCCTTTAGCGGGATAAAAAAGAGAAGATAAAACAAAAAACAGGAAGGAAACACCTTGAGTTTGAACCATACAAAACAAAAAAGCTGGCCCCAGCGCCTGCTGGCTTTGCTGGCGGCGGTGGTGCTGTGTGCCGCGCTGCCTGCCGCCGCGCTGGCAGAGGAAAATACGGCCAGCATCCAGACGCAGGTGAGCGAAACGGATGAGGATATCCCCTGGGCGGATCCGCCGCAGAGCACCCCTGAAACCGGCCGGCCTGACCCTGCCGTGCCAACTCCGCCGCCGCAGGATCCCGCCACCCCGGAAACCGCCCAGACCGGCGAGCATCTGGAAGGCTACAGCCTGAGCCTGGGGGAGACAATCACAATTTATTTTTACGTTACCCTGCCGGAAGATACCCCGCAGGATGCCGCCATGCAGTTTACCCTGCCGGATTCCGCCGTAACACAGGTGGCAGTGGCAGATGCAAAGCAGGTGGAAGTAAACGGAAAAAGCTGCACCGCTTTCCCTTGCCAGGTGGCCGCCAAACAGCTGACGGATGATATTGAAGCCCGGATGGTGGTAAACGGTAAATATGGCCCGGTTTATACTTACACCGTAAAGGATTACCTGAACTACCTGCTGGAACACGATTATCCCCAACAGGCAAAGGAGCTGGCCGGCACCCTGCTGGTGTATGGCGGCAAAGCGCAGCTGTACTTTGGCTACCGGACCAATGCGTTAGCCGGCACCGCGGAGCCAAACTCCACGGCCAACTGGGGCAGCTACCAGTTTGAAAGCAGCGGCACCCAGACCGATGATTATTACGGCAGCAGCCTGCTGCTGGAGCCCGTTATCCAGATCCGCCACTATTTTATGGTGCCGGACGGCGCGGAATGCACTTTTACTTTTGCCTGGAACGCGGGTGAGCCCGAAACCGAATTGCAGCCCGTGGATACCAACACCCGCTTTGACGGCAAAAAGGTATATTATGTCGTTACACCGGCCATTGCGTTCCGCCGCGCGGATGCCATGCCGGTGGTTGCCATGCGGCAAAACGGGGCGGACCTGTGCATCCTGCGCTATGGGGTGTTCAGCTATGGCGATATGGTCCGCGCGCTGGCAGCGGTGGATGAAAGCCAGCTGCCGCTGCTGAACCTGCTCCGCGCGCTGGATGACCTGACCACCGCCGCACAGCGTTACAGCGTGGCAGGCTGATGCCGCAACGCCCCAAATATAAAAAGGAAAACAGCAATGAAGAAAAAAATAGTCCTGGCCGTTGTGGTGGCTGCCGTGGTGCTTGCCGCTGCCTTTGCACTGCACCGGCCGCAGGCAGGTATCCAGCCAACCCCGGAGCCGACCCGGCAGGCGGAAACGAATGATGCCGTCCCGGCAGAGCCCACGCCGCAGCCCGCCGCGACGGCTGAACCGCAGCCCACGGCAACTACTGTCCCGCAGCAGACAACTGCCCCCAAGCCGACCCAGAAGCCCGCAACGAAAAAAACACCGGTGCTGAACGCCGCCGGTCAGCCCACCGCCAGTGCCGCGCCCGCAGAAAATGGTGACGGCGAACCGGCGGACAACACGAAGGAACCGACAGAAACCCCGCCCCCCAGCGCAACCCAAACCCCGCCTGTGGACGAGGAAAACATTGAATTGCCGTTTGTTCCGGCAGAATCATGAAGAGCGGCGGTAAGGACGATGCAAATGGAAACGTATATGCTGAATCTGTAAAACGGCGGAATGATTTTCCATGGTATGAAAACTCAGGCTGCCCCCAACAGGGAACAGCCTGAGCTTTTTGATACAGGATTATAATTTTACAACACTTTCGCCCCGTTGGCCGTCAGCTTAAAGGTGGCGCCCAGCAGGTCAGCGGCGCCGCGGCACATCAGCATGCGGTTCAGGAAAATTTCGAAATATTCGTACATCGAGCAGATGTCCGTGTCGATTTGCAGATTCAGCGAGATGACCTTTTTGTCGGTGTTGATCTTTAATGTCTGGTCCGTTACGGCATAGTTGACCCGGTCGTGGATGTCAAAGCTGGCTTTGGGCTTTTCCCGCACGCGGCTGCGGCGCACATCAGTTTTGTCGCCAATAATCAGCGCAGCCGAAATGGGGTCCACCGCGCCGCCGGTGGATTCGTCATGGTTGGAAATGGCCGAAACAATGGTAATGCGGTCCGCAATGCTCAAATCATACTGCTTCAAAATCTCGTTAGCCAGCAGGCCGCCGTATTCCGCGTGGTGGGTGCGGTTGATGGCGTTGCCGATATCGTGCATGTACCCGGCAATTTTAGCAAGCTCAATATCATGGGCGCTGTAGTCAAACTTTTTCAGAATGTGCGCAGCGGTTTCCGCCACATGGATGCAGTGCGCCTGCGAATGGTCGGTAAAGCCCAAAAGTCCCAAATTCTGGTTGCCCTTTTTCAGCAGCTCGTTTACTTCGGCATTGTGTTTGATGTCATGGTAGGTCATAGTGATCCACACTTTCCTGTTGGTTCTTAGGCAATACCGCACAATTCTAAGTGCCGATACGGCGAGCGAGGCACGGCAGCTGCTAAGCCAAAAGCGCAGATAATACTGGATGTCTTATCGAGCATTTTGGCAACGCAGATGCCGTGCCGCAGCCGCCGGAGCGGTGCTTAAGCCGTCAGGCGGGAATTGTGCGGTGTTGCCCTTAATTTCAGTATAGGCCATTTGGCTGCGGGCTGCAACCATACCGATGTAAAGTTACGGTGAATCTTTTGCAAAGTGCGGGCTTACCCTAGGGTGTCAGATACACCTTAGTTTTTTCAGCGTGCCGTCCGGCAGCAGGGCAACGGTATCGCCCTCCTGGATGTTCTGGGCAGTCAGGGCTTCATCGGGGTAGGGAAGCACCCGCTGGGTACCGGCGGCATCGGCCAGCAGAACATCACACAGCACCGGCTGCCCGGCAGGCAGCTCCTCACAGCCATACAGCTGTTCATCAATGCGCAGAACGCGGCAGGTCATAATACAATACACTCCTTTGCCTACAGGGGCGGTCATCCGTTACACTTTAAGGCAATACCGCATAATTCTAAGTGCCGATACGGCGAGCGAGGCACGGCAGCTGCCGGAGCGGTGCTTAAGCCGCAAGGCGGGAATTGTGCGGTGTTGCCTTAAGGATACCGCTCCCGCACACGCCTGTCAAACCCCGCTTGCAATTTGGACGGGGGTATGGGATAATAGCTTACAGCAAAGGGCCATGCCGTTTGCGCCCGGCCGGATTGACCGGCGGAACGGGGCACAGGAACGCCCCCCCCGATTTTTCCCCGAAAGGTGGATGTTTTTTATGTTGATACGCACCGCAGTCCCCGCCGATGCCGCCGCGCTGGCGGAGGTGGAGGCCCTCTGCTTCCCCGCAGCGGAAGCCGCGCCGGAACAGCAGTTCAGGGACCGTCTGCAGGCTTATGCCGGACACTTTTGGCTGATGTTTGACGGTGAAACGCTGATTTCTTTTGTGGACGGCATGGTGACAGACCAGCCCGATCTGACCGATGATCTATACGAAAATGCCGCTCTGCACAGCGAAACCGGCGCATGGCAGATGATTTTTGGCGTGGTGACCCGGCCAGAGTACCGCAAACACGGTCTGGCAGCCCAGCTGCTGAACCGCGCCATTGCCGATGCCCGCCAGCAGGGCCGCAAGGGTCTGGTACTGACCTGTAAGGACAAACTAGTACACTATTACGCCAAATTTGGCTTTGTTAACGAGGGTGTTTCCCAATCCACCCACGGCAATGTGGCGTGGAACCAGATGCGGCTGACATTTTAACAGGGATATAGAATGAAGCAAGCCCCCGGCAGGCAGCGGAGCACTATTCATACGCTGTAGACTTGCCGGGGGCTTGTTTATTCTTTGGGCAACACCGCACAATTCCCGCCTTGCGGCTTAAGCACCGCTCCGGCAGCTGTGACCGGCCTGCTGAAACGGCGCTCAATCCACAACCGGAACATCCAGCCCGAACTCCTGCGGGCGGAACCGCGGGCAGACATTTTCGGCGGTGCAGATGACCGAAGCCGCCAGCCGGCTGCCAATGCCGCAGGCTTCCGCTATCGTTTTGCCATAAGCGCGGCCAATGACCGTACCGGCAAAGAACGCATCGCCTGCGCCGGTGGTATCGATCACGTTTACCTTTTTGGCGGGTACAATGCCACTTTCGCCATCCGCGCAGGCGTACACCGCGCCTTTGTCCCCCATGGTAACAACCATGCAGGGGATGCGGGCGCTGCCTACATTAGCGGCCAGCGTGCGGCACATTTCCTCCGGCCCCATATGGTCGTATTCGTCAGAAAAGAGGATCCCCGCTTCCTGCTGGTTGCAGACAAAACAGTCGATTTGCTGCAAAAAGTCACGCCGCTCCATGGCAATGCTCATGTTGGAAACCGCGGCATATACCTTTTTGTGGTATTTCTGTGCAAAATACAAGACCTGCTTTACAGTGTCTTTTTCCAGATCAAGTTCAATGGCAATGCCATCACAGTCCTTAAAAATTTCATCGCCTTTTTCGGCCAGCAGGTCGGTCAGGGGATTGGTGTCCGGCCGCTTGGAGATGGCGGCCACCACATCGCCCTCATTATTGAACACAGCCAGCCAGGTGCCCATGCCGTCCGGCACGCGCTGGATATAGCGGGTGTTCACCTTGTGGCGCGCCAGTTTATCAATAACATCCTGCCCTGTGCCAGTGTCATCCACCAGGCTTACAAAGGTGGGGCGCAGCTCCACGTTGGCGATATCCTCCGCCACATTGCGGCACACACCGCCGTGTACCTGTTCTACCCGCCCGGCGTTGCGCCCGCCCGGAATATAGGTGGCAAGGGGGTACCCCTTGATATCAACAAAAACTGCGCCGATGACAACGATCCCCATGCAAAACGCCCTTCCTTACCCAGGGTGCAGCGGAAAACAAGGAAACCGACTGAATGTTCGTCTTTTCAGCTGCACCGTATAACTGTAAACTTATGATGAACAGTTTACATGATTGGGGCCGAAAAAGCAAGGCTGGCGGCGATTTTTGCCGCTTTTGCGGCAAACTGTACCGCACGGACGGAATCTTTATCTCCTCTTTACAATGATTTTCCGCGGTGCTATAATAACAGCGAAAAACCGACCGACCGGTCGGTCAAGCGCGCGAAAAAAGCTCCGTTTCCCCCTAAAAAGGGGCGCCACACGGCGGCTGCGCTGCGCTTCGGCGCTCCTTCCTTTTGGGGCAGCCTGAACCCGGCCGGTCGGTTACATCCGCCAACATAGGCCCGCCCAAAGTGCGGGCAAAGGGAACAAACAAATGCCAAAATACAGTGTTAAAAAGCCATTTACCGTACTTGTGGCGGTCATATTGGTGATGGTGCTGGGCTTTGTAAGCCTGACCGGCATGCAGACAGACCTGCTGCCCAATATGAACCTGCCCTACCTGCTGGTCATTACCACCTACCCCGGCGCCAGCCCGGAACAGGTGGAAAGCGATGTGACCCAGCCGCTGGAAAACAGCCTTTCCACCCTGAATGGTGTAAAGAACGTGACCAGCCAGAGCAACGAAAACTACGGCCTTGTCATTCTGGAATACCAGGACGACACCGACATGGACAGCGCCATGGTCAAGGCCAGCACCGCCGTGAACCAGCTTTCGGACAGTCTGCCCGATATGGCCAGCACCCCCACGCTGATGGAGATGAGCCCCGATATGATGGCCACCCAGTATGTTGCGGTGGACTATGAGGGGATGGACATCTACGAGCTTTCCGACTATGTGGAGGATACGATCGTACCCCAGCTGGAGCGCGTGGACGGCGTGGCCAGCGTTTCCACCACCGGCCTTGTCAAAAAATCAGTGCAGATCACGCTGGACCAGGACAAAATTGACGAGGTGAATGACAAACTGCTGGTCAAGGTGAGCGACCGCCTGGCCGAAGCCAAAAAGCAGCTGGACGAAAACGAGGCCAAAATCAAAGACGGCCTGGCGGAGCTGGACAGTGCCCAGAGCCAGCTGGATTCCGGCAAAGCCCAGCTGAATACCCAAAAGCAGAGCCTGACCCAGCAGCTGCGGGATGCCATCGACCAGCTGAACGAGGAGATCCCCAAGCTGGAAGAGCAGATTGCGGGGCTGAAAACCCAGCTGGACACCGCCCAGAGCAAGCTGAACCAGCTGAAAGTGGACCCCAGCAGCCTGCCGGAAGTGACGCTGCCGATTGATGATGCACTGTTTGCTTCCTGCAAAGAGATTCTGGCAAAATATGACCCCCAGTACGATGCAAATGCCATGCCCGCTAATTTGGAGGAAGCCAAGAGTGACCTGACCAAGATGGCCGCGATGCTGGCTTCCATCGAGCGCGCCCAGCAGGCCATTGAGACCGAAGCTGCCGCCCTGACCGGCGGGCAGAGCGTCAGCGATGCCTGCGCCGCGCTGGACGCCCAGATCCTGACGCTGACCGTGCAGGTGCAGCAGAAGGATAACGAGATCGTTCAGCTGGAACAGCAGCTGGATACCGCCGCCCCGGAAGAGCAGGATGCCATCCGCGCGGAAATCGAAAGCAAAAAAGCTGAACAGGCGGCTTTACAGACCCAGCTGGACACTGCCACCAGCCAGCGCACAGCCCTGGATGGTTACAAGAGTGATGAAAGCACCCTTTCCACCACCCAGACGGCCTTGCGGAACGCAACGGTGCTGCTGAAAGCCCGGCAGGAAGCCGAAGCCAGCCTGAACGAGAGCACCGAGGAACTGCGCCAAACCCTACAGCAGACGATTACCACCCTGAACACCCAGATCGACAAAGCCGAAGCCATGCTGGCCAATTTGAACGATCAGCGCGGCAAGCTGCAATCGATGCTGGAAAGCCTTTCTGCCAACCCGACAGACCCCCAACTGGCTGATATGGCCGTGCAGCTGCTGCTCAGCGGCACCGAAGCCCAGCTCAGTTTGGGCGAGTTCCAGATCAGCAGCGGCCGCACCCAGCTGGAAGCGGGCCAGACCCAGTTGGACTCCGCCCGCGAAGAGTATGAATCGGCCCGCGAGGAAGCGCTGAAAAGCGCCAATCTGGACCAGCTGCTGAACATGAACACCTTAAGGCAGCTGATCGCCGCGCAGAACTTCTCTATGCCCGCCGGTTACATTGACGGCGGGGAAGGGGACGATAACCAGTATATCTTAAAAGTCGGCGATGCGTTTGACAATGTGGATGAGCTGAAAAGTATGGTCCTGTGCAGCATTGACGGCATCGGCGATGTGCGGCTTTCCGATGTGGCGGACATTGAGCTGACCGATAACGCGGACGACAGCTACGCCAAGGTGGGCAAAAACCGCGCCGTGCTGCTTTCAATCTATAAAAGCTCCACGGCTTCCACCTCGTCTGTCTCCAACGCAAGCACCGCTGCTATGAAAGAACTGATGGCAGAAAACGACGGCCTGCACCTGACCACCATCATGGATCAGGGCGATTACATCAAGCTGATTGTGAACAGCGTCATGTCCAACCTGATCGAAGGCGCTGTGCTGGCCATCATCGTGCTGGCTCTGTTCTTAAAGGATATCCGCCCCACGCTGGTGGTGGCCATCAGCATGCCGCTCAGTGTGCTGTTTGCCATTGTCATGATGTATTTCAGTGGCATTACCCTGAACATTCTCAGCCTGTCCGGCTTGGGGTTGGGCGTTGGCATGCTGGTGGATAACTCGGTCGTTGTCATCGAAAATATTTACCGCCTGCGCGGGCGCGGCATTCCGGCCCCGCGTGCTGCGGTGCAGGGCGCACGCCAGGTGGCGGGGGCCATCGTGTCCTCCACCCTGACCACGGTCTGCGTGTTCCTGCCCATGGTGTTTACCACCGGCATGGTGCTGGAGCTGCTTTCCGATATGGCATGGACCATCACGTTCAGCCTGCTGGCATCCCTCATTGTGGCCCTTACCGTGGTGCCCTGCGCCGGTTCCACCGTACTGCGCAAACAAAAAGAGATCAAGCACCCCTGGTTCGACCGTTTCCTGAACGGGTACGAAAAGCTCTTGCGCTTCTGCTTAAAGCGCAAGGCCATCCCGCTCACACTGGCGATCGTGCTGCTGGCCGTATCGGTCTGGCGCATTGCCACCATGGGCGTGATGCTCATCCCGGATATGGGCTCCAACCAGCTTTCGATTGCGGTAACGGTGCCTGCGGATACCGAAAAAGAGGATGCCTTTGCCACCGCAGACGCCGTGATGGACGCCATTACCAACATTGACGGCGTGGAAACGGTGGGCGCCATGTCCGGCGGCAGCGACAGTACCAGCAGCATGCTGATGATGACCGGCACTGAGGGCACCACGGACAACACCAGCTTTACCTATTATGTTCTGCTGACTGACGAGGGCGCCAGCAACAGCAAGGCCATCCAGCAGCAGATCGCCGATGACACCGCTGACCTGAACTGCGAAGTGGACATCAGCGCCAGCAGCATGGATATGAGCGCATTGTCCGGCAGCGGCGTGGAGGTGGACATCTACGGCCAGAACCTAGACAGCCTGACCACCGCCAGCCAGCAGGTGATGGACCTGCTGAACAGCGTGGACGGCATCGAGAATGTCTCCAACGGGCAGGAAACCGGCGACGAGGAGGTGCATATCGTCATTGATAAGGACAAAGCCATGCGCCTTGGCCTGACGGTGGCGCAGGTGTACCAGCAGATCGCCGCAAAGCTCAGCACCGATACCACCGCAACCACCCTGAAAGTGGGCCGCGATACCTATGATGTGACGATTGTGGATAAGACCGATACCCCGAACCTGGACGATCTGTTCCAGATGGAGTTCAACACAACGACCACCGACGATGACGGCAACACCGTGAACGAGACCCATACCCTGGGCGAGTTTGCCTCCCGCACCAACGGCAACGCCTATGCGACCATTGCGCGCGAAAACGGCTCCCGCAAGATCAGCGTGACCAGCGATACCGCCGAAGGCTACAACACCACCCTGATCTCCCGTGATCTGAGCCCCCAGCTGGAAGCACTGGACCTGCCAGATGGCTGCACCGCTGAAATTGCCGGTGAAACCACCCAGGTGACCGAGATGATCCAGCAGATGGCCAAAATGATGGCCCTGGCACTGTTGTTTGTCTATTTTGTCATGGTGGCGCAGTTCCAAAGCCTGCTTTCCCCCTTCATTGTGCTGTTCACCATTCCGCTGGCCTTTACCGGCGGCATGATCGGCCTGATGATTGGCGGCGAACAGCTTTCGGTCATTTCGCTCATGGGCTTCCTTGTGCTGATGGGCGTGGTGGTCAACAACGGCATTGTGTTTGTGGATTACGCCAACCAGCTGCGCATTGGCGGGCTGGAGCGCACCGATGCCCTGGTGGCAACCGGCCGCACCCGTATGCGCCCCATCCTGATGACGACCCTGACCACCGTGCTTGCCATGGTAACGATGATCTTCAGCAAGGATGCCGGCAGCGAGATGGGCAAAGGCATGGCCATTGTTATTGTGGGCGGCCTTTCCTATGCAACGCTGATGACCCTGTTTATTGTGCCGGTGATGTATGACCTCTTCTACCGCAAGCCGCCGGTCAACATTGATGTGGGCGATGACGGCATGGATGACCTGCCCGATGATGCGGCCGAGTTTGCCGCAGAATTTGCCGCCCGCCGCGCAGCAGAGGGCAAGAACCAGCCGGAACCCGAAACACCGGATACCGCCGAGCACCGCCACTTAAAGCTGCCCGGTAAACCCGATACCGAAAACGGGGAGGGGACGCCACAATGACACCAGATATCCGCAAAGAACGCGAAACCGCCCTGTACGAAGCCGCCTTGCGCCTGATTGCCAAGGGGGTAAACCCCGCCGCCATGAAGGTGCAGCAGATCGCGGACGAAGCCGGAATCGGCAAGGGCACCGTGTATGAATACTTTGCCTCCAAGGATGAGATCCTGCAGGGAATGGCCCTGTACTGCTTTGATACCGAGATTGCCCGCATTGCCGTATTGATGGAGCCATGCACCACCCTGCAAGAGCTGGAGGACGCCGTGATGGCCTACCTGCAGGATCTTTCCGGCAACCGGATGGGAACCTATCAGGTGATCGCTTCCAGTATTGGCGCACGGGAGAACCTCCGCGGTATGGACGAGTGTGTGCAAGCCCTGCGTGGGGTGCTGCACAGAACCATGGCAGCCCTGCGGCAAAAAGGGGAGATCAACCCCGCTCTGCCGGATGATTACTGTGATCTGGCTCTGCTTTCCGCTGCGGCGGGTGGGCTGATAGGGCTGTGCTATGTTTCCAAGCACCCGGGCGCGCTAACGCCCATACAAAACCTGCGCGTGTTGATCCACCGCGCACTGAACCCATAAACAAACAAAAATAAAAGCAGCCAGCCGCCCTGCCTGTGGGAATGTTCCACGGTGGGGCGGCTGGCTGTTGTATCGGGGGGAAAGTGGAGATAAGGCAACACCGCACAATTCCCGCCTGACGGCTTAAGCACCGCTCCGGCGGCTGCGGCACGGCAACTGCGTTGCCAAAATGCTCGATAATACACAAAGTATTATCTGCGCTTTTGGCTTAGCATCTGCCGCACCTCGCTCGCCGTATCGGCACTTAGAATTATGCGGTATTGCCATAAAAAAATACGCTTTCGCCGCCGATGCCCAAACCGCGCAAAGCATGGTATAATGATGGCAGGATAAACGCAGAAACCAACACACAGAACACGAAAAGAACACAGGAAAGGAAAGACCATGTACTTTCAATACGGGCAGGAAGAAACGGAATACCTGAGCGGCAAAGATGAAAAACTTGGGGCGGTGATTGCCCAGGTGGGCCGGGTGAATCGCGAGGTGGATACAGACCTGTTTTCTGCCGTGGTGCACCATATTGTGGGGCAGCAGATTTCCACCAAGGCGCAGGCTACCATCTGGCAGCGCATGCGGGGTGCCCTTGGCACGGTGGATGCCGAGCATATTCTGGAAGCAGGGAACGAGCAATTACAGCTGCTTGGCATCAGCTGCCGCAAGGCAGAGTACATCACGGACTTTGCACGAAAGATCCAGAACGGTGAGTTTGATTTGGAGGGCATCTGGCAGAAGCCGGATGAGGAAGTGATCCGGGAGTTAAGTGCCCTGAAAGGCATTGGCGTGTGGACAGCGGAGATGATTTTGCTTTTCTGCATGCAGAGGCCCGATGTGTTCAGCTATGATGACCTTGCCATCCAGCGCGGGCTGCGCATGGTGTACCATCACCGTAAAATTGACCGCAAACTGTTTGAAAAGTACCGCAGGCGGTTCAGCCCTTATTGCAGCGTGGCGAGCCTTTACCTGTGGGCTGCCGCGGGCGGCGCGGTGCCGGGGTTGAGGGATTATGCCCCCAAAAAGAAAGCCCTGGCCAAAAAGGCAGCACCCGCTGGTTCCCACACGGAGAAAACATCAAAAGTATAACAGAAAGGGCAGATGCTATGATGTTCACCGCGCATTATCAGTCCCCCTTGGGGGAAATTCTGCTGGCAGCGGATGAAGTGGGCCTGACCGGCTTGTGGTTTGACCGCGCAAAGTATTATGCGGCGGGCCTGGCCCCGCAGAGCACGGAGCGCGAAACCCCGCCCTTGACCGAAGCAAAGCGCTGGCTGGATGTGTATTTCAGCGGAAAAATGCCGGATTTTATGCCGCCGCTGCACCCCATCGGGTCAGACTTCCGGCAGGAAGTGTGGGCACTGCTGCTGCAAATCCCATACGGGCAAACGACAACATACGGCGCGCTGGCCGCCCGGCTTGCGGCAAAGCATGGCACGGCGCACCTGTCCGCCCAGGCGGTGGGCGGAGCCGTGGGACATAACCCCATTTCGCTCATCATCCCGTGCCACCGTGTGGTGGGTGCCAGCGGCAGCCTGATCGGTTATGCGGGTGGTGTTGAGCGAAAAATCCAGCTGTTGAAATTGGAAGGAACCGACTGCATAAAGCTGTTTGTGCCTAAAAAATGTGAATTAAGAGTTGAGCAAGCACAAAGTAAGGGCGAGCAAAAGATGTGAAAAAGTAAACCAGCAGAAGAGCGAATATGCGAAGCATGTTGAATATTAAGCATGTCGAAAATATGTTGACCATGCAATTTCAAACATTGAATATTGCAAAAACATACAGAAAACGATACAATAAAAGCAATCCCGTATCATTCTGAGTGCAAAGCGGGAATGATACGGCGTTGGCTACTGAAGCGAGGAGAATTTTTCCATGAGTGAAGTTAAAGCAGGCATTGGCGGCGAGCATTACCAGCCATATGCAGAGCGCACCGGCGGCGAATCCGTTGTGTTTTTTACCCGTGATCTTTCGGCAGAGGGCCTGAAAAAGGCATATGCCGCCATTCAGGGCAACCTGACCGGCAAGGTGGCTGTTAAGCTGCACACCGGCGAGCAGAACGGCCCCAACATCATCCCGCGTCCCTGGGTCAAGAGCCTGATGGAACAGATCCCCAACAGCACCATTGTGGAAACCAATACCTATTACGAGGGCGACCGCTACACCACCGCACAGCACCGCGAAACCCTGAAAATAAACGGCTGGACGTTCTGCCCGGTGGATATTATGGACGAGGACGGCGTGGCAGCCCTGCCGGTAAAGAACGGCAAGTGGTTTACCGAAATGCACGTTGGCTCTCACCAGCTGAACTATGATTCCATGCTGGTGCTGACCCACTTTAAGGGCCACACGATGGGCGGCTTTGGCGGTTCCAATAAGAACATTGGCATTGGCTGCGCCGATGGCCGCATCGGCAAGGCCGAGATCCACACCGCTGTCGGCTCTGACAACATGTGGTCCATCAGCGAGGAAGAGCTGATGGAACGCATCTCGGAATCTGCCAAGGCAACGGTGGATTACTTTAAGGATCATATCTCCTTCATCAACGTCATGCGCAACATGTCTGTCTCCTGCGACTGCGAGGGCGTCAGCGCGGCACCGGTCGTTACCCCCAACGTGGGCATCCTGGCATCTTTGGATATCTGCGCCATTGACCAGGCCAGCGTGGACCTGATCTATGCCATGAAGGAGGAAGATCACCACGACCTGGTGGAGCGCATCAAGACCCGCCATGGCCTGCGCCAGCTTTCTTACATGCAGGAGCTTGGCATGGGCAACCGCAAGTATAAGCTGATCGACCTGGATAACAACCAGTCTCCCCTTACCCTGCAGGAGGCAGTGGCACACGTTGTTCCGTTTGTTGAACCTAAAAAAGTTACCCTGTAAACCGGCTGGGTAGGTTTGCCCCAGCCGCACCTAATAAACAATTTCGGGCCGGACGCTGCAATAAAGCGCCCGGCCTTTTGGGTTTTATAGAAAGGCAGTGAAAGACAAAGCAGAAGCTGCCCAAAACAAAGCGTGCCAGGGCGAATATGCCGGCCAGAGAAAGGATATGAAAGCGATTCGATGGCTGTTAAAATTGGTTCTGGCGATGATAACCCTGCCACTGATTCTTGCTGTGTGGCTGATAAAGTGGTTTGTGGTATTTCTGCATCATTGTTCGGCATGGACTTTCTATCTGCTGGGCAGTGTGGTGTTGGCAACGGCGGTGCTTTCGTTTCTGATGCAGCAGTCGCAGGGGATAGAAGCACTTCAAATGCTGATCGGCGGAGTGGTGGTAGGCAGAACGAAAGATCAGATTTTGAGCGAACGAAAAGATTTGTATATAGGGCAATACCGCATAATTCTAAGTGCCGATACGGCGAGCGAGGTGCGGCAGATGCTAAGCCAAAAGCGCAGATAATACTGGATGTCTTATCGAGCATTTTGGCAACGCAGATGCCGTGCCGCAGCCGCCGGAGCGGTGCTTAAGCCGTCAGGCGGGAATTGTGCGGTGTTGCCATAGCACAGTGATGATAGAGCCATTTCAGGTGTCATGCAGAGATGCAGTGAACTGAGATGGCTCTTTTCTTTTGAATAAAGGTTCATCAAAGCCAAGGACAGATTGAAAACTGCTTTGGCTTTGATGAGCCTGTTTTTGTGCCTTTTTCAAATTTATTTGGGAAAAAAGTTGTCCAAGACTTGATATCGGGCGGCTTACATTGTTTATGGGGTAGAGTGAACCCGCTCCGGCGTACGCCGCAGCTGGTTGCGATATTCGGACGGCGTAATGCCGTATAAACTGCGGAAAGTTTTCAAAAAACTGGTGTAATTGGTAAAACCGCTGGCGTTGCAGGCATCCAGCACGCTGGCGCCGGCTGCAATGGCACGGCGGCAATGCTGCATGCGCAGGTTGGTCAAATAGCCGTGTACACTTTCCATCGTGTAGGTTTTGAACGCGCGGGACAAATGCTCCCGGCTGGTGTAGGTATATTTGGCAAGGCTGCCAACGGTTAGGTTCGGGTCGGTATAATTGGCCTGCAAAAAAGCAACGGCCTTGGCAACCAGGGCACTTGTAGCGCTGGGCGGTGCCGTGCGGCGCTCGGCCACAATCTGGTCCATCAGCAGCAAAAGCTCCACCAGCTCGCACCGCTGCACCATGTGCTGGATGCTGCCGTGTAAGTAAGCGGTCTGGGCCATCCGCTCAAATAAGCCGCGTAGATCCCATGCGGTGACGGCGTCTGCATCCAGGATCACCAGCTGCCCCAGCCAGGTGGGGGCAGCCAGCCCGCTGGCCAGCAGGGCTTCCTGCCATAGCTCGGCGTTGATCTGGGCAATCAGACGTTCAGAAATCTTATCCGTGATATTGAACATGCCCGCATGATAGCACCGGGCAGGGAAGATGATCATTTCCCCCAGGTTTATATCATAAATGTTGCCGTCCACAGAATAGCGCACGTTGCTGCCCACCAGGGGCAGTACAAGCTCATAATACGGGTGAGAGTGTACAACAGACTGGCTGTCCTGCTCGTTGGTATACCAACCCACGGCAATCTGACCGCTTTCCAGCTCCATGCTGGCGCGTTCCTGCGTCAAAAACTGGTCCTTGATATGCGGTACTTTCTGGACGAACATGGTGGGCCCTCCTTTTTTGACTTTGCGGCGCGGATTTCTGGGGAACGTTTGTAGTCCGGTCCGGGATGTTGGGCATAGCAAATAACAAAATAGGACAAAAATGGCGGTAGTGGCCAATTTTTATATGGCATCTGACTTTAGGCAACACCGCACAATTCCCGCCTTACGGCTTAAGCACCGCTCCGGCGGCTGCGGCACGGCATCTGCGTTGCCAAAATGCTCGATAATGTCGGGTTGCGGTACCCGCATCGTGCTTCGGGGGCAAAAGCCCCTCGCACTCTGCGACCGCTGCCCCTGCTTCGGTTCGCTGTTTCCGCCACTGGCGGCGCTCACCTTTGCAGCATCCAGTATTATCTGCGCTTTTGGCTTGGCATCTGCCGCACCTCGCTCGCCGTATCGGCACTTAGAATTATGCGGTATTGCCTTTATTATAGCATAGAGTGCAGCAAGATGGTATTGGCATACACCAAAAAATATCGATTTCTGGCAAAAAATCTGATTCTTGGGTGCAGCTTGCGTCAAAAGAAAGAGAATGAGAAGGGGAAAAATAAACAACGTTATCTAGGATATATTATTTTTTACGTATTGAATCGGCATGGACAATATGTTAGAATAACTTTGATTAGATCAAAAGAGGAAAGGAAGAATTAAGGATGTTTGTAGGAACATGGTGGTCACTGATGCCGCCCATTGTGGCGATTGCGCTGGCACTGCTGACCAAAGAAGTGTATTTGTCATTGTTTGCGGGGTGTGCCCTTGGCGCACTGTTGGTGGCAGAATTCCACCCGTGGATTGCGTTTGATACGCTGTTTAACACAATGATCGATAGTGTAGATTTTTCCATTCTGATGTTCATGATCCTTTTGGGCATGATCGTTATGCTCATGCAGGAATCCGGCGGCACCCGCGCTTACGGTGAGTGGGCCTCCAGCCACCTGAAAAGTAAGCGCTCCGCTTTGGTAACGACCTCTCTGCTCGGTGCGCTGATTTTTGTGGATGACTACTTCAACTGCCTGACGGTTGGCTCTGTCATGCGCCCTGTCACAGATAAGTACAAGGTTTCCCGCGCCAAGCTGGCGTATATCATTGATGCGACCGCCGCGCCAGTCTGCATCATTGCGCCGATTTCTTCCTGGGCGGCAGCCGTCAACTCTTACGTTCCGGCGGGCAGCTCCATGTCCGGTTTTGAGATGTTCGTTAAAACCATTCCGTTCAACCTCTATGCAATTTTAACCCTGTATATGGTGTTCTTCACCTCCATTGTAGGCTTCGATTTCGGCCTGATGAAAAAGCATGAAGAGAACGCGGCCAAAGGTGATCTGTTCACCTCCGGCGGGGAAGAGTTCCAGAACCAGGAAACAAAAGACCCGACCGAGGGCGGCAAATACGCCAAAGGCAAGGTCATCGATCTGATTGCGCCCATGGTCGTCATGATTGCAACGGCAATCGCAGCTATGATCTGGACCGGCCACCTGAACGGCGGCCAGAATCTGGTGGAGGACTTTGCCAACTGTTCTTCTTCGGAATCGTTGGTGTTTGCCGGTTTGGTCACAGTGGGATTCCTGCTGCTTCTGTATCTGCCGCGCCGTGTCATCGGCTTCAAGGATTTTATGAATTCCGTTCCCGAAGGCGGCAAGCTTATGATGCCCGCCATCCTGATTTTAGTGCTGGCCTGGACTCTGAAAGGTATGACGGACGCCCTGGGTATCGGTACCTTTGTACGTTCGGCTATCAATCTGAATTCCAGCCTGATGAACTTTGTGCCGCTGATCATCTTCTGCATTGCAATTTTTATTGCCTTTTCTTCCGGCACCAGCTGGGGCACCTTTGCTATTTTTGTGCCCATCGTGGTCAACATGTTTGCTGAACTGGACCCGACCATGATGATCATTTCTGTAGCGGCTGTCCTGGCTGGTGCTGTCTGCGGTGACCATATTTCGCCTATTTCTGATACTACCATCATGTCCAGCTCCGGTGCCCAGTCCAACCATATCAACCATGTGCAAACCCAGATGCAGTACGCCTTTGTGGTCATTGCCGTGTGTGCTGTTGGCTACCTGATCGCCGGCTTTACCGAAAACTGGTGGCTGACCCTGCTTTGCTCGCTGGTGATTTTGACCGGAGTGCTGTTGGAGATAAGGAAGAGGGAAATGTGCGGCCGATAAACCATACTGACGTAGCATCATCAAAAAGAACCTGTTTTGCACACTATATGGGGCACTAAAACCGGTCGTGTTTTACAGTTATATGAACTATATATGAACTAAAACGCCGAACTTTTGGCCCCTGCGGCACAAAATTGGCACAGCTTTTTCAGAAGTGTTGAGGAGATGGCAAAAAACAGGAGAAACCAATGAGAATCCATGAGTTTATCACCTGCTTCGAAAAACTGTTGTTGAGTACCTGATGCAGAGGGGCCGGCCTTCTTTACATGGCTGCCGAAGATGTTTGGTAAAAGAGTTGTAGTTACCGTCCATGGGGAGTGTGAAATAATACGCGGCTGTCATAATAGGGACAAGGGTACTGTAGAGAAGAAAAGGCTCC
>SAUS01000116.1 GCA_004000625.1 Candidatus Cibiobacter qucibialis
ATCAAGATCGTTCTGCTCGTTGGACTGGCAGCATGGGGGTATCTGCGAAAGACCAAGGTGGCTTAAAAGGAAACGCTACTGAAAAAAGTTCATCGGATGCATAGAAAACTGCATCGGATGAACTTTTGTGTCCTAAGCTCCCTGCCATGAATCATAGTTGTTGATGTACATTTGATGCGTGGTCTAAACAGGCAAGATTGCAGCTGCCGTTTTGGGCTCGAACCCGACCGTTTTCCCGGCTTTGAATAAAAATCCGATACCTGATCCAGCGCAACTGGTCGACCTTGCCAAGCAGATCGCCTGGTGCTGGCATTCTGTCTGATCACCTGCTTCGTTAACTTCATCAACCGCGTGTGAGCGGCGGTTGCGGGCCTGCTGGTGCCGGACTTTATCTATAACATCGGAACCACGATGCTCAACGGTGACATTTTGATGCTGATCTTCTTCTTTGTCAACAAAATCATCTTCCCGGAGAGGGAAGCAAAAAAGTATAGGGCAATACCGCATAATTCTAAGTGCCGATACGGCGAGCGAGGTGCGGCAGCTGCTAAGCCAAAAGCGCAGATAATACTTTGTGTATTATCGAGCATTTTGGCAACGCAGATGCCGTGCCGCAGCCGCCGGAGCGGTGCTTAAGCCGTAAGGCGGGAATTATGCGGTGTTGCCATAGGAATAATTTCCGGTATTGTGTGCAAAAGCCCTCTGCTGTAAGGCGGGGGCCTTTTTGTATGCAGGTATAGCAAAGCGGGCGGCCAAATGGGCGCACATTTTGGCTGAAACGACTGTTTTGTGCAAAAAGCCTTTGCAGCGTTTGCGCTTTTGGAGACAGTATGCTATAATAACTTATAATGTGTGTAGTATACCCTGCATACAATACTGATAACGCTGCCGCACAGGCAGCCAAAAAACAAAAGAAAGAGTTGATGGTTCTCCAATGGACGATGGCAGTAGTATATTTATGATCACCGCACTGATCGTTTTGATCATGTTGTCGGCCTTTTTTTCGGCATCGGAAACAGCATATTCCTCGCTGAACATGATCCGCTTAAAAAGCCGCGCGGAGGATGGCGATAAGCAGGCAGCCAAGGTTCTGGCCCTGGCTGAACGGTATGACAGCCTGCTGAGCACCATTCTGATCGGCAACAACATTGTAAACATCGGTGCGTCTTCGCTTGCAACGGTGCTGTTCAGCCGGTTGTTGGGCAATGCTTACGGCCCCACGGCTTCCACCATTGTCATGACCTTACTGGTTTTGACGTTTGGCGAAATCACCCCCAAAAGCATGGCGAAGGAAATGCCGGAATCCATTGCAATGGCCTTTGCGCCGGCGCTTGGTGCCCTTGTGGCGGTATTTGGGCCGTTGAACTTTATTTTTGGCAAATGGAAAAGCTTTTTGGCCAGCCGCTTTTATACCGACGAAAAGGACACCATTACCGAAGGTGAGTTGGTAACCATGGTGAGCGAAGCCGAAAAAGACGGTGAGCTGACCAACCGCGAAAGCGAGCTGATCCGCAGCGCCATTGAATTTGACGATGTGGAAGCCCAGGACGTTCTGACCCCGCGTGTGGATGTGATCGCCGTGGCGGATGATACCCCCATGGACGAAGTGACCGAAACTTTTGCCGACAGCGGCTATTCCCGCCTGCCGGTATACCACGAAACCATTGATAACATCATTGGCGTGGTACATGAAAAAGACTGTTTTGCCGCCATGCGCAAGGGCGATGAAGATGTCAAGCTGGAAAGCCTGATTGGCCCCACGCTGTACACAACCAGCGTGACCCCCATCTCCGCTTTGCTGCGCACTTTGCGGGAAAGCAAGCACCATATGGCAGTTGTGGTGGATGAATACGGCGGCACTGCGGGCATCATCACGCTGGAGGATATCCTGGAAGAGCTGGTTGGCGAGATCTGGGATGAACATGATGAAGTGGTGGAGGATATCCGCCAGCAGAGCGATGGCAGCTGGCTGATTGCCGGCGGTGCCAGCGTGGACGATGTGGCCGAGGAGCTGGATATCCGCGATAAAGAGGAAATCGACGCGGTGGCCATCGGCGGCCTGGTGCAGGAAAAGCTCAGCCGCCTGCCCAAAGTGGGTGACCATTTTGTGTGGGGCAGCTTTGACGGTACCGTGACCCGTGCCACCAACCGCCGCGTGCAGGAAGTACGCCTGGTAAGCCGCCCGCCGGAGCCGGAAACCAAAAAGCCGGACCGCCGCGACCGCGACAAAGACTGAGAACGCGATAAATAATGCAACAGAGAACCTGGGAAGAACGAGCTTCCCAGGTTCTTTTTTGTGGATTTTGAGGCGGGTTCTGGTATGATGGAGATAGGAGTTAGTCAAAAGTAACGCAGGGGTCTGAGGAGGGAACGTTTATATGGAAGTACAGGAATTTGGTAAACAAAACAGCCGCAAAATTATGCTGCTGCCCGGCAACATGATGAGCTGGCGCCAGTTTGAAGCGGTGATTCCGCTGCTGGAAAAGCAGTACCATGTGATCGACACTTTTGCCCCTGACCCGGAAGCAAAGGTGGCCATCTGGTACGGTTCCAACGAGCCGAACATGAAAAAAGCGATGCAGAAATTAAAACGTGCCTACCCCAACGCGCAGGGCCACCCCTTTGTCGGGTACGGCCACGGCGACATCATTGGCCACTCGGATGTGATGGCAAGGGATATCATCGCCTTTATGAAAAGCTGACGCTCGGCGAGGGATCCGGCACGGCGCATTGCAACCCATTGACGCGGTAGGAAATGGTGGTATAATTAAATTTCAGGCAACAAAACAGGGGGATTTGCGCATGATATATCTGGATTATTCGGCCAACACGCCGGTGGACCCCCGTGTGCTGGAAGTATACTGCCGCACCGAGCAGAATTTTATCGGCAACCCCAATTCCACCCACTGCGCCGGGCAGGCCGCCCGGCAGGAGATGAACCGTGTGACCGGCCTGATTGCGGCACAGCTGGGGGTGCTGCCGGAGGAAATCATTTATACATCCGGTGCAACGGAAGCCAATAACCTTGCCTTAAAAGGCATGGCCCGCGCGGCCCGGCATGTGGGGCGGCATATCATCTCCACCCCGCTGGAGCATTCCAGCGTGGGGGCAACATTGACGGCCTTGCAGCAGCAGGGGTACGAGATCGATCTGCTGAATATTGGCCGGGATGGCAGAATTGACCTGGAACAGCTGGAAGAGCTGTTGCGCAAGGATACCGTACTGGTTTCCATCTGCGGGGTGGACAGTGAGCTGGGCACCGTGCAGCCGGTGCGGGAGATCGCCGCGCTGGTGCACCGCTGCCCCAACTGCCGCCTGCATGTGGATGCCACCCAGGCCGTGGGCAAAACGGACCTCTGGCTGGACTGCGTGGATACCATGAGCTTTACCGCCCACAAGTTTTACGGCCCCAACGGCATTGGCGTGCTGTACAAGCGCAAAGGGCTGGTGATCGAACCTCAGATGAACGGCGGGGCCAGCACTACCATTTACCGCAGCGGCACCCCCACCCTGGGCCTTGCCGCGGCTTTGCAGGCGGCGCTGGCCCTTGCGCTGGATGAACAGCCCCAGCGCTGCGCCTGTGTACAGGTACTGCATGATACTTTGTGCGCAGAGCTGCAAAAGCGCCCCGGCGTGCGCATCAACAGCCCGGCGGGTGCGGTGCCGCACATTGTAAATGTGAGCGTGGCGGGCATCAAGGCCGGGGTGTTCCAGCAGGCGTTGAGCGGGCAGGGGGTATGTGTGTCCGTCAAATCGGCCTGCTCCACTGACGGCACACCGTCCAAGGCGGTGTTTGCCGTCAGCCGGGACCGCAAAAATGCGCTGAGCTCATGGCGCATCAGCCTGAGCCACCTGACCACCGAAGAGGAACTGAACGGATTTTTGGCAGCATTTGACCGCTGCCTGAAGGATTTGCAAAAGGAGAAATGACCATTGGAACGCCAGATGGAACCCTGCCAGCTGATTGAACGCAGCATTATCAAAAAATACCGCAAAGAGTTGTGGACCCCTTTTATTGTGGCGGTCAAGCGCTATGAACTGGTGCAGGCGGGAGATAAAATTGCCGTGTGCATTTCCGGCGGCAAGGACAGCATGCTGATGGCTAAACTGATGCAGGAGCTGCAGCGCCACAGCGATGTGCCCTTTGAGTTGGTGTTTTTGGTGATGGACCCCGGCTATAATGAGATCAACCGCCAGAAGATCGAAAGCAACGCCGCACTGCTGAATATCCCCATCACAATTTTTGAGACGGATGTGTTTGCGGTCGCCAACAACAGCGATAAATCCCCCTGTTACCTGTGCGCCCGCATGCGCCGCGGCTACCTGTACAAGAAGGCTCAGGAGCTGGGCTGCAACAAAATTGCACTGGGGCACCATTTTAATGATGTGATCGAAACAACCGTGATGAGCATGTTCTATGGCTCCCAGCTGCAGGCTATGCCGCCCAAGCTGCACAGCACCAACTTTCCCGGCATGGTGCTGATCCGTCCGCTGTACTGCGTGCGGGAGGAAGATATCATTGCCTGGAAACGCTATAACGACCTGGAATTCATTCAGTGCGCCTGCCGCTTTACCGAAAACTGCACCACCTGCGACAACGGCGGCGGTGGCTCCAAGCGGCAGGAAGTCAAGGTGCTGCTGCGCCGCCTAAAGCGGGATAACCCCAACATTGAGAACAGCATTTTCCGCAGCATCCACGGCGTTGCGCTGGATACCATGCCTGGCTACAAGAACGAAGGGCAGGAACATAGCTTTTTGGAGCGCTTTGACCGCGTGGAAGCGGAGCTGCAAAAAGAGTTAAAAGAAAAGCAGAAGCAGGAAGCAGATAAAACCGAATAAAAGCAAAACACATCCCCCGGCGGGCCGCCCAATACGGCGCTGCCGAGGGATGTGCTTGTTTATAAAGATATAAAATCAGGGCAATACCGCATAATTCTAAGTGCCGATACGGCGAGCGAGGTGCGGCAGATGC
>SAUS01000117.1 GCA_004000625.1 Candidatus Cibiobacter qucibialis
GTAGCCGCTGTTCTTTTCTACCCGAAAAACTGCCATTTCACGGATGCCTCCTTTCGTTGTAAACAAAAAAAGCAGCGTTCATTTGCTCCCGGTGATGGGAGAAGTGAACGCTGCGCGTACTTGATAATTTTTAGGTTGTGTGGTATATAAAAGGCAACTGTTTTTTCAATACAGCCGCCCATCGGGGTGCGATACAAGCAAGTTGCTATCCGATGACCTCAAAAACAAATTGTACTACGATTGTTTTCAAAAAATGCTGTATCACTACTCGCACCAAAGAGCTTCAAGCTTTGGCTTGAGGCTCTTTTTCTTTGTCTTGGCTTTTAAGTTGTTTATTGCCCTGCCAAAAGCAGAGCGATGATTACCGCTCCGGTATCAGTGAGGAAAAAAGGCCATATGAAGGTTTACCACAAGCTGTCAGGCGAATTTCCATATGCCTGCGTTTCCCTGTGGCCCTGAATCTGGCTCTAAACCGTGTTCCCAATAAAGCAAGGGCAATACCGCATAATTCTAAGTGCCGATACGGCGAGCGAGGTGCGGCAGATGCCAAGCCAAAAGCGCAGATAATACTGGATGTCTTATCGAGCATTTTGGCAACGCAGATGCCGTGCCGCAGCTGCCGGAGCGGTGCTTAAGCCGCAAGGCGGGAATTGTGCGGTGTTGCCCAAGATAAAAGGGCAGTGTATTCGTATGCTGCCCTCTTTCATACAACGAAATGTCCACGGACGGAACACAGATATATTGCCCACGAAAACATTTTTTAAATGTTTTTTACTTCGTATCAACGATAAAAATAGATTGTTTTTCCACGGGGTACACCTGTCCGCCCTCTTGCAATCTTGAACGATTGCGGTATAATGGAAAACGTTCCGCGAAACCGTTTGTGCGGGCGGCTGCGGAATGGGCAGGTGCGGAACATCTGCCAAACCCAATTAAAATAGGGAAGAGGAATCGTTATGAATCAACTCACAAAAGCGGCCAAAACGCTGGCCGCCAAGTACAACTCCACCAGCCTGATCCTGCGCATTGCAATCGGCCTGGTGATCGGTTCGGTGCTGGCTTTGATCTGCCCCGGTGCTGCATGGATCGAAGAATTCGGCAACTTGTTTGTCGGCGCGCTGAAAGGCGTTGCACCGGTGCTGGTGTTTGTTATTGTTGCCAGTGCACTGGCGCAGGGCTCCTCCAAGCTGGACCGCCGCTTTGGTACGGTGGTCTGGCTGTACATGCTCACCACCTTTGTGGCGGCTGCGCTCAGCGTTGCGACCAGCAAGCTGTACCCGCAGACGCTGGTTCTGGCGGAAGCTGCCACGGCGGATGTGGTGCCCCAGGGCCTGGGTGATGTGATGCACACCCTGCTTTCCAACATTGTTTCTAACCCGGTTGCTTCCATCATGAACGGCAATTATATCGGCATCCTGATGTGGGCCTGCCTGTTCGGCCTTGCCATGAAAAAGCTGGGCAGCGATACCACCAAGAACTTTATGGCCAACACGGCGGATGCAATTTCTACCATTGTGCGGTGGATCATCAACCTGGCGCCGTTTGGCATTATGGGCCTGGTGTTTACCAACGTGTCGGACAACGGCCTGTCCATCTTTACTCAGTACGGGCGCCTGTTGCTGCTGCTGGTGGGCACCATGTTGCTGATGGCGCTGGTGATCAACCCGTTCATCATCTTTATCTACCTGCACCGCAACCCCTACCCACTGGTGTTCCGCTGCCTGCGTGAAAGCGGCTTGACCGCTTTCTTCACCCGCAGCTCCGCCGCCAACATCCCGGTCAACATGTCTCTGTGCGAAAAGCTGGGCCTGGATAAGGATATTTACTCCGTCTCCATCCCGCTGGGCGCAACCATCAATATGGACGGCGCTGCCATTACCATCACCATCATGACGCTGGCTGCCGCCAACACGCTGGGCATGCAGGTCTCCGTGCCTGCCGCCATCCTGCTGTCCATCATGTCGGCTTTGGGCGCATGCGGCGCTTCCGGTGTTGCGGGCGGTTCGCTGCTGCTCATCCCCATGGCCTGCTCGCTGTTTGGCATTTCCAATGATATTGCTATGCAGGTCGTTGGCGTTGGCTTCATCATTGGTGTTATTCAGGACTCCGTTGAGACTGCGCTGAACTCCGCCGGTGACGTGGAATTTGCCGCCACCGCCGAATACCACCAGTGGCTCAAAGAGGGCAAACCTCTGCCGGCTTTCATGGGCGGTAAATAAGGTACATAGGTATCATTTAAGGCAATACCGCATAATTCTAAGTGCCGATACGGCAAGCGAGGTGCGGCAGATGCCAAGCCAAAAGCGCAGATAATACTGGATGCTGCAAAGGTGAGCGCCGCCAGTGGCGGAAACAGCGAACCGAAGCAGGGGCAGCGGTCGCAGAGTGCGAGGGGCTTTTGCCCCCGAAGCACGATGCGGGTACCGCAACCCGACATTATCGAGCATTTTGGCAACGCAGATGCCGTGCCGCAGCCGCCGGAGCGGTGCTTAAGCCGTCAGGCGGGAATTGTGCGGTACTGCCTTAAGTATTACAGCCCCGGTTCTGCGTTTGCAGAGCCGGGGCTGTTGTTATATCCTGAGTGTGGGTAGCAGGGGGCGGTAGGGGAAAGTGGGGCGGCCAGCCCTCTGACCGCCGGACGGGCCCGATCACAAATCTCATTATGCCAGATTTGGACAAGGCCCCGGAACGGTCAAGACCATCCTATTGAAAAGCTCTGGTTTAAGGTGAAGGCTTTCCTTCGTAAATTCAAGGCGAGGACGCTGGATGCCCTTCCAAATGCGATTCAGAATGTTTTTCACTCTGTGACTGTCTCTGATTGTTCCGGCTGGTTCCGCTTCTGCGGATATGCGCTTTAATTTTGAAAATTGCTATAAACGAACCATACGGCCTTACGCGTGGAACCCCGCCCACCGCTCCGGTGGGATGCTGAGGGCGTTGACAATGCACTCCGGGTCTGGGGCCAGCACATGGCGGGTGACGCGGAACAGGCCGGCGGCATCGCACAGGATGCAACTGGCAGCACCAAAGCGCGTGTTCTGGGCGGCTCCGCAGTCCAGGTAGGCTTGCGTCAGCTTGATGAAATCCTCTGAAATATGGGGCTGCTGGGCGTTGTAGTGGCTGCGCATATAAACAGTGTGTGCGCTGCCATCGGTATCCACGCTTTGCAGCTTCATGGGCTGGTCGGCCAGGCGGTGAGGCACGTTCAGCACTTCTTCAATGCTGTGGATATAGGTGTTGCGGGCGTGGGTAACGCCTACCAGCAGGATTTTGCCGCCCACATCTTTCAGGCGGTCATAGCAGCCGCCGGGGGTGCAGGGCGTGTTGCGCAGTTCCTCACCTGCGAGGTAGGAAACAGCCTGCTGCCCATACCCGGCCATGCTGTGGGTGGGGTGCAGGCTGCGTACCACACCGGGACGCTGGCGGAACAGCTCCGGCAAAATGCCCACGCAGCAGGGGGAGTTGCACACATCAAACACCGGGTTGGCCGCGTTGATGGTGCGCCAGGTGTGGGTGGGCAACAGCAGCAGCCCAGGCCGGAAAAACTCCATCAGGGCATCCAGCACAGTATCGGCACCGCCGTCCACCGGGCCGATGGACTTCATGGAAGAATGGATCAGAATGGTTTCCTGCCCGGTCAGGCCCATATCAGCCAGGCCCTGCAGAAGGTCCAGTTTGGTATAGCTCATAAAAAATCCTTTCTGGAATCAAAGCGGCGGTATGACAGCAGCAAGCCCGCAGGCGCATACAGGGACGCGGTGCGGGCTTGCTGCTTTTTTAGGAGGAGGTGGAATGTTATAATTGGCGGCTCCGCAAAGAGCGTGTCACGCTTCTGCACCGAAGTCGGCCCGGAATTCAGCCAGCATGGCGCGCATTTCCTGGGCGGAGGCTTCATCATTCAGGGCGGCGTAACCGGCGCGGGCGGGGCTTGCTTTGGGGGCACCGGGGCCTTTGGAGCCGTACTCGCCAAAGTGAACGGTTTCCTCGTTGGCGGGGTCAGACCAGTTGTCCCACCCAAGGGGGATGATCTCATCGCTTAAATCGCAGTCCAGCCAGTACACGCGGGCATACTGCCGCCACGGGCGGCCCAGATAGACACTGCCTGCGGGGCTGTTGCCCTGCACGGTGCAGTTGGCAAACAGGTAGCCCGGCTTGCCCTGCGGCGTGCTGGCGGCGGCAATATAGCTGGTAACACCGCGGTGAGCAACGGGCACAATGCGGCAATGGTCAAACACCGCGTTGGCCCCGCCGAAAATGAAATCAATGTTGCCGGAAATCTCGCAGTCACGGTAGTATTGTTTGGTGTCCAGCCGGGGCGTGTTCTCCCGCGGACCGCGGAAGCCGTTTTTCTGGCGCACGGCCAGCGGCAGGGGAGCGGTGAAGAGCGTATCCTGGTTGCCGTGCAGGGAAACATCCACCATGCACACACGGCTGGCATCGGCATATACCGCCAGAGCCTGGCCGCGGTCCGCACCATCACCGGCGGTGTTTTCCACGGTCAGGTGCTCCAGCCGGGCGCTGCCGCCGCCAAGGAAAAGCGTCTGGCTGCGAAAGGTACCGGTGCGCTCCTCGCCGGGCCAGGGGTCGCGCCCGGCGGCCCCGGCGGAGATCACAGTCTGCCCCATCCCGGCACCGGTGATGATGTAATCCGCCAGTTCCAAAAACGGGCGTTCATAATAGGTCCCGGCCCCCAGCACAAAGTGAAGCGGCTGGGCGGGGTCCTGCGCGGCAGCAGCGGCGGTCAGGGTGGTAAATTCAGCGCTGCCATCCACGGCAACGGTTACAAGCTTGCGTTCCATATTGAATCGGTTCCTTTCACAAAAAGGCTTCCATGGTATCAGTGCAAATACTCCGGTCCGGTGGGGCAAAAAGAAGCGGCATTACACCTTAGGGCAACACCGCACAATTCCCGCCTTGCGGCTTAAGCACCGCTCCGGCAGCTGCGGCACGG
>SAUS01000017.1 GCA_004000625.1 Candidatus Cibiobacter qucibialis
GTACCGCAACCCGACATTATCGAGCATTTTGGCAACGCAGATGCCGTGCCGCAGCCGCCGGAGCGGTGCTTGAGCCGTTAGGCGGGAATTGTGCGGTATTGCCTTAACATATGTTACTTTATTTTTCCCTTAGCTGCTCTTCCAGCCCGGCGCGCGGGGTAATATAGACCGTTGTATAATCGTTATACAGCACCATGCCAGGGCGGGCGCCGTTGGCTTTCCAGATGTTGCGCACCTCGGTGGTATCCACCGGCACCTTGGCACCGCCATTCTGGCTGGAGTGCAGCACAGCCAGCTCTGCGGCCTCCTGCTTGGTGGTGTCCGGCACATCCTCGCCGCGGCTCATAACCACCGTATGACTGCCGGGGGCTTTCTGTACATGGAACCAGACATCCTTGCCGCGGGCAGTGTGCAGGGTCAGCTTATCGTTTTGCAGGTTGTTGCGCCCGATCAAAATTTCAAAGCCATCGCTGGAGCGGTAGCGCAGGAAATCCGCCGGTTTCTGTTTGCGTTCCCGCTGCTTATAGTATTTCAGGTAGCCCTGGCTTTTCAGCTCGGCGCGCACTTCGTTCAGGGCCTGCTCGCCGGGGGCAGTCTCCACCTCATACAGAACATTGGCAAGGTATTCGATCTCATCCTCGCCCTCGAGCAGCAGCTTTTTCAGCATCTGGCCGGCGGTCTGCTTCTTTTTATAATCGCGGAAGTATTTCTGCGCGTTCTCGTTGGGTCCAAGGCGGGGGTCCAGGCGGATGGTCACATCCTCGCCGGTATAGTAGTTTTGCACGGTGGCCTGGCGGTCGCCTTTCTGGATGGCCCACTGGTTGGCCTGCAGCAGCTCGCCGTACAGGCGCAGGGTATCGGCTTTTTCACTCTGGGCCAGTTCCTCCCGCCGGGCGGACTGTTTGCGCACAGCGCGTTCGTACAGGTTATGCACCGCTTTGTACAGCTCGCGGCTCTTCTGCTTCAACCGCTCGGCGCGGTCCTTGGTGGCGTAATAATCCTCCAGCAGCTCGCTGTAGGTGGGATACTGCGTTAAAATGGCCGCACTGCCGTACTGCTGCGGGATAAAAAAGCTGAACTCTACCGGCTTGTTCACACCGTCCGGCTGGGGGATGCGCACCGCCGTGGGGGAGCCGCCTGCAGCGTGTTCATCCTTCAGGTTTTCGATTGCGGCGCACAGGGCCTGCTTCTGCGCTTCGTCCAGGTCACAGGCCAGCAGGGGCGTTTCGCCGCCAAAGGCACGCCACACAGCCTCCCGCGCAACAACGGGGCCGACACCGCCAACCGCTTTGCCCAAAGCAGAAGCCACCGGCAGGTCTTTTTCGCAGGCAGCGGCCACCATGGCGGCGGCGCTGGTTGCCAGAAAATCCGGCTTATTGGGTTTGGGCGGCAGCGTATACGGCAGTCCGGGCAGCAGCTGGCGGATCTCGCTGTCCTCAAAATCCACGCGCTTGAGGGCATCGATGATCTTGCCGCTCTGGATCAGCACCAGGTTGGAGTAACGGCCCATCAGCTCGGCAGCCAGGGTATTGGTTACCAGGTCGCCCATCTCATTGGTGCACAAAAAGTCAAAAAACACAATGCGGTCGCCGGGTTCCATATGCAGCCCTGTCAGACGGCCGCCGGTCAGGTGTTTGCGCAGCAGCATGCAAAAGCCCGGCGGGGTGAGCGGGTTTTCAAAGCTTTCTTTGGTCAGGCAGACACGCGCCGAGCCGCTGCGGGCAGACAGCAGCAGCTTGAACGTCTGGGTGCGAGTGCGCAGGGTCATCAGCACTTCATCCCGCGTCGGCTCAAAAATTTTATCAATTTTGGCATCCAGCAGGGTGCTGTTCAGTTCATTTGCGACCAGCGCAAGGGTCGCGGCATCCAATGCCATGGTGGTACTCCTTTTCTTTTGGGGCAGGGTTTTATGAAAACGACAGCATTCTTCTCACGCGGCAGGATGGGTTCATCCCACCCCATAGTGTTCAGCCGCCGCAGGGGTTACAGGTAGCTGTAAGGGTCAACATCGGCCAGGCTGGGGGCCACAGTAACTTCTTTGGGCAGGCGCTCGGTCAGGGCATCCGCCAGGGCAAACACCACCGGGTGTTCCGTTCCCCAGTGCCCGGCAACAACCAGGCCCACGCCTTTCTGCTTTGCCAAAATGGCAATGTGGTGGGCGGCTTCGCCTGTCACCAGGCAGTCTGCGCCCTCGTCAATGGCCTGCTGCAAATAGCTGCCGCCTGCGCCGCTCACTTCGGCCAGCTTTTCTACCGGGCGATCGGCTTCCACAAACTTGCAGTGGGTGTGCAGCATCCGGCTGCAGGTTTCGGCCAGCTGTTGGGCCGTGGTGGGCACGTTCAGCGTGCCGATGCGGCCGCAGTTATCGGCGAAATCACGGCGGTTCTCAATGCGCAGCAGGTCTGCCAGCACATCGTTCACACCGCCGGGAGCGGCATCCAGATTGGTGTGCATGCAGATGGCCGAAATGCCGTTCTGCAGCAGCATTGCGGGCACATCCTCCGCCGTCACGCGGCGCAGCGGGTCAAAGATGACCGGGTGGTGGCTTACAATCAGCTCACACCCGCTTTCGGCGGCATCGCACACCACATCGGCGGTAATATCCAGCGCCGTCATAATGGAGGTGACCGGGCGTCCGGCATCCACCAAAAGGCCCACGTTATCCCAACTGCAAGCCAGCTCCGGCGGGGCGATCTGTTCCAGAATTTCCAGTACCTGCTGTACTTTTACGGCCATAGTCCATCCTCCATTTCCTGTATCAGGGCATCCACCCCATCTGCCTGCGGGCCGGGTGCAAGGCCCAGGCGGTATTTTTTCAGTTTGACCAGCTGCTGTTCACGGTAGGCCTGGGCTTCGGGCTGGCCCTGCGTTTTGCCGCACAGGCAGGCAAGGCCGGTGGGCTCCGCTGCCCGGCCGGTATACTGCGCGTTCATCACGGTATACAGCCGCCCGGCTGCACGGCACAGTGTCTCGCTTTTTAAGGCAAAGCCGCGCTGGGCAAGGCCCTTGCGCAAAACGCTGTGCTTGGTGGCGGGTACAAAAACAAAGTTATACTGTTCGTTCCTCACCCAGGGGGCGGCATCCAGGATTTCCAGCACCGTTTCGGCCCCCATGCCGGCAATGATGATTTCCGTTGCCTCCCCCGGCTGCAGCACACTCAAGCCGGAACCGAGGCGGAACTGGATCTTATCCGCCCAGGGGGCGCAGGTCATGCGGGCTTTTTGCAGCGGGCCTTCCCGCAGATCACATGCAAAAACAAGCGGGCAGCAACCGCTGCCCGCCAGCCATGCACTGAGTTTTCCATGGTCACACCCAATATCGGCGGCAATATGGCCGGGCCGCACATAGGCAGCCGCGGCGGCCAGCCGCGCATCCAGGTGCGGCACAGGCTTACAGGTGTGCAAAGTAGTCATTCAGTTCGGCGCACAGTTCGTCGGGGTCCACACCGTGGACCATGCAGGCCTGCTCCACGGTCTCACCATGGGCAGCCATGCAGCCCAGGCAGTGCATACCCGTGTTCAAAAAGATGGGCACGCAGCCCTGGGAAGGATCGTTCTGCAGGATTTCGGCAATGATGGTATTACGGGTAACAGTCATGGTAATGTTCCTTTCTGCATTATACAAAACGTATAAAATGATAATTTATGACGGCATCTGGAAAGTCGCGTACAACCCCGCGCCTTGCAGAATGACGAACGATGTCAGGCAGAGCATGGCAAATACCGCCTTGCGCTCTGCGGGCTTTTGCACGGCAAAGGTGCGGTTGTGGTGCACCAGCGCCAGCACCAGCGGCAGCACGGGCAGCCAGTAGCGCCCCTGCAGGCCAAAAATAGTGGTGTAATTGATGGGGGTCCAGTTGAGCGCCGTGACGAACGAAAGGGCAATCACGCAGAGAACAATACCCCAAACGCCCGCTTTGGTGCGGCGGCCCAGAGGTACGGTCTCACCCGCCTGCGGCAGCGCCGCGGCCAGCAAAGCCAGGATAAAGCCAACCCCCAGCACCCAGCTGGCATCCACGGTATACACAATGGGTTCGCCCAGGGCAGTGCCCAGCACGCCCTGCACCCACTGCGCCCCCTGCGCACTGAAAGAGCGCAGCAGCAGTTTGGCCGTGTTGGGCAGGTTGCGGCAGATATACCCGGCGGAATAGGTGTAGATGGAATCACCGTTTTCCTGAATGGAGCCAACCAGCTGTTCCGGCGTTAAGCCGCCCCACATGTGGGTCAGCTTATACAGCCCAACCGGGATGGCCAGCACCACAACCGCGGCAATGGCACCCAAAAAGATTTTCTTCTTTTTGGGGTCGCGGCGGATCTTCCAGTACAGCAGAGCCAGCAAAGCGGCACCAGCCGCGGCGGCACCACCGGCGCGCAGGATGCCCACGGTATCCACATCGCGGGCTGCATACAAAGCAGCGCCCATATTGACCTGCACCCAGCCGATAGCGGCCAGCACCAGCGCCAGAACTTTGGCAATGGAGCCAACCGGCCAGCGCTTGCCGGGCAAGGCAAGGTTGGCATCGGGAATCATAAAGATCAGCAGCACGGCGGGCAGATAAATTGCCTTGGCCGGGCCGATGAGCGCCGCCAGCACCACAGCAGCCACCGTTTCCGGCCAGCGGGCCGGGCGGGTGCGCAGGGTCAGGCAGAGCGCAGTAAAGCAGAAGAGATACCCCAGCACGGCGGCGTCCGCCGAAAGGCTGCCCGCCAGCTGCAAGGGCTGGGCCAGCAGTGCCACACCGGCAAAAATGCCGCGCAGCCGCTGGGGTGCAATATTGACCGCAGCCGCAGCCAATGCCAGGTACAGCGCCAGGTTGCACAGCCGCCCCAACAGCAGCATGCCATGGAAGCCAAGCCCCATCATGCGCGCCAGCGTAATGCCGGCAATCTGACCCAGGTAGAGCGTATTGTTGATGGGGTCCGCCGTTACATAGGTATCGGAGCTGACAGTCGTTTCACCGCTGCAGCCCGCATCTCCCAGGTGTTCCAGCATTTCCTTGTAAGCGTAAATGCCGATATCACCGGTATGATTTTTGAAATAGGGAGCATCGCAGCTGCGCACCAGCAGCATATCATCATCGTCCGCCACCGGCTGGCCCAGCAATATGCTGGACTGGCGGTAGCATTTGGCCAGGTGGGTGTATTCATCGGGGCCGACAAGGGGCGGCGTTAAAAAGGCAAACGCCACGCCCAGCACCGCACCGCACACCAGCACCACCTGCCACAGCTTGGCGCGGTGGGTGAGCAGGATAAAGCCCGCCACCACCGCCGCAAAGGTCAGCACGCCCAGCAGGCGGGAGATCACATGGGACCAGCTGCCGGAATCATTGACGACATACTGCAATGCCGGATGCCCGACGATGGAATCCGTTGTGCCGTTTGCATTCCGGCGGGTCATCTGCTGGCTGGTGTCGGCATCCGTCCAAAGGCCCAGCAGGTGGTACACATCCCAGTCATCGCCGGGGGTATACCACAGGCGCAGGGTCATGTTGGGGTTTGCCAGGTCATAGTCCGCTTCGGCATCGGCTGTGCCGGGGGCGGTATAGGGCGCATCAAACGTGATGGCCGCAAAGGTGTCATCTTTAATGGTAATGCAGTCCAGCTCACCGTTCGCCACGGCGTTGCCATCGGCATCCAGCAGTGCAGCGTACAGGGTGCCATGCCGGAACGCCCAATTATGGGTGGTCAGGTCCAGTCGAACCCCGTAAATGCGCTGCCCGCTTTTGAGCGGAACGGGCAGGTACAACCCGGTTATGCCGTCATCCTGCGTTGCAGCGTCCGCCGTGGCAGGAATTACAACGGTACGGGTATAATCATCGTTGACGATTTCATACACCGGCTGGTTATCCACCCGCTGGCCAAGGTCAAACCCGGCCCACGCGGCCACAGCGGCGGCAGCCAGCGCCACCAGCAAAGTCAGCCACAGCAGGCGGTGCCGCTTGCAGAAATCTTTGATTTTTTGCATGAAGCCCTCCCCTGCTTTAGGTTGCTTACAGACAGTTTTATTATACATGATGATTGGCGAAAGTGCAATATTAGCCTTACTGCACTTTACTTTTCTCATTTTCCCTCTAGCTTTTTAGGCTAGAGAATGATATCATCTATGTAAAAATCACATAAAGAGGTCGTGATATAGTTGGATTACGAATTTGCTTTTATTAATTAACTGATACAAAAACACCCCCGTCTGCATTACCAGGCGGGGGCATGTTATTGCATTACGAGAAACGGTCGCGCAGGTTCTTGAAGAAGCCCTTGCGCTTTTCGTAGTTATCCTCTTTCATGCTGTCCTCAAAAGCTTTCAGGGCTTCGCGCTGGGCGCGGGTGACCTTTTTAGGGATCTCAACATCGACGATCACATACTGGTCGCCGCGGCCGCGGCCGTTCAGGTACTGGATGCCCTGGCCGCGCAGGCGGAACTTGGTGCCGCTCTGGGTGCCTTCGGGGATATGCTGCACAATGCGGCCATCCACGGTGGGCACCTCAACGTCATCGCCCAGCACTGCCTGGCTGAAGGTGATGGGCACATGGATGGTAACATCGTACCCGTCACGCTCAAACATCGGGTCGGCCTTAACGGTAACATGCACGATCACATCGCCGGCCGGGCCGCCGTTGGAACCGGCATCGCCCTGGCCGCGCAGTGCAATGTTCTGGTCATCATCAATACCAGCGGGGATATTGATCTCCAGGCTCTTGCGCGCGGCGGTCTTGCCGGTGCCGCGGCAGGTCTTGCACGGGTTGCGGATAATGGTGCCGCGGCCGCCGCAGTGGCTGCAGGGCTGCTGGCTCTGCATTACGCCAAAGGGGGTGCGCTGCTGTGTTACAACATAACCACGGCCGCCGCAGTCGGGGCAGGTTTCGGGGCTGGTACCCTTGGCCGCACCGGTGCCGCCGCAGTCGGGGCAGGTATCCTGGCGGTTGATGGTGATCTTCTTGGAGCAGCCGTGGGCGGCTTCCTCAAAGGTCAGGATCACGCTGGCCTGAATATCATGGCCCTTGCGGGGTGCATTGGCGGTGCGGGTGGAAGAACCGCCGCCAAAGCCGCTGAATCCACCGCCAAATCCGCCGCCAAAGATATCGCCAAAGATGTCGCCCAGGTCCACGCCGCCAAAACCACCGCCGAACCCGCCTGCACCGCCGCCGTTGGCAGCCGCATAGTTGGGGTCTACGCCGGCAAAGCCGAACTGATCATAGCGCTGGCGTTTCTGCGGGTCGGAAAGCACATCGTTGGCTTCGTTGACCTCTTTGAACTTTTCCTCGGCTTCTTTATTGCCGGGGTTCAGGTCAGGGTGGTACTTTTTGGCAAGTTTGCGGTAGGCGCTCTTGATCTCGGCATCCGTAGCGTTTTTGCCGATGCCCAGCACCTCGTAATAATCTCTTTTTTCTGCCATATGATCACACCTTTATGTGTTGAAGTAAGTTGACTTTTATTCCTTTCCCCTATGGGAACAGCCGGTTCTTTGTCCGTAAGGGCGTACAGCCTGTGCCTGCAAGCGGCAACGTGATTTCACTGCGGGCACACGCTGTGCGCCCCTACGGACGGGACGCAGCTTTGTGGGTTTAACCCCACAATGGCCGCCGCCGGAATTGCCTGGCGGCGGCCTTTTGGGTTACAGGGATGTTTCCCTGTTTATTCTGTTATCTTACACCTCGTGGAAATCAGCGTCAACAGCACCGTCATCCTTCGGGGCGGAACCGGCATTGCCCGTGGGGCCCTGCTGGGCGTCAGCGCCCGGCTGCTGGCCCTGCTGCTGGGCAGCCTGCTGGTAAACCTTCTCGCTGATGGCGTAGAAAGCCTTCTGCAGGTCGTCCTGCTTTGCCTTGATGGCCTCAATATCGGTACCCTTCAGGGCTTCCTTCAGGGCGTTCAGCTTAGCTTCGCACTCGCTCTTCTCGGACGGAGAGACCTTGTCGCCCAGCTCGCCCAAAGCCTTTTCGGTCTGGAACACCATCTGGTCGGCGTTGTTGCGGGCATCAACATCTTCGCGGCGCTTCTTATCCTCAGCAGCATACTGCTCGGCATCCTTAACGGCCTTGTCGATATCATCCTTGCTCATGTTGGTGGAAGCAGTGATGGTAATGCTCTGCTCCTTGCCGGTGCCAAGGTCCTTAGCGCTTACATGCACAATGCCGTTGGCATCGATATCAAAGGTAACTTCGATCTGGGGCACGCCGCGCGGAGCCGGAGCGATGCCATCCAGGTGGAAGGTACCCAGGCTCTTGTTGTCGCGGGCAAACTCACGTTCGCCCTGCAGAACGTTGACTTCAACACTGGGCTGGTTGTCAGCAGCAGTGGAGAAGATCTGGCTCTTCTTGGTGGGGATGGTGGTGTTGCGCTCAATGATCTTGGTGCAAACGCCGCCCAGAGTCTCAATGCCCAGGCTCAACGGGGTAACATCCAGCAACAGCAGACCCTTAACGTCGCCCTGCAGAACACCGCCCTGGATGGAAGCGCCGACAGCAACACATTCATCGGGGTTGATGCCCTTGAACGGCTCGCAGTTCAGTTCCTTCTTGACAGCGTCATAGACAGCGGGGATACGGGTGGAGCCACCGACCATCAGGACCTTAGCCAGGTCAGAAGCCTTCAGGCCTGCATCAGCCAGAGCCTTGCGGACAGGGGCCATGGTGCGGTCAACCAGATCAGCGGTCAGTTCATTGAACTTTGCGCGGGTCAGGGTCATATCCAAGTGCTTGGGGCCGTTGGCGTCAGCGGTGATGAACGGCAGGTTGATGTTGGTGGAAGTGGCGCTGGACAGCTCGATCTTTGCCTTTTCAGCAGCTTCCTTCAAGCGCTGTGCAGCCATCTTATCCTTGCGCAGGTCGATGTTGTTTTCCTTCTGGAAATCCTCAGCCATCCAGTCGATGATGCGCTGGTCGAAGTCATCGCCACCCAGGTGGGTATCACCATTGGTAGCCAGAACTTCAGTAACGCCATCGCCCATCTCGATGATGGAAACATCGAACGTACCACCGCCCAGGTCGTAAACCATGATCTTCTGGTCGGATTCCTTATCAATGCCGTAAGCCAGAGAAGCTGCGGTCGGCTCGTTGATGATACGCTTTACGTTCAGACCAGCAATGGTACCGGCGTTCTTGGTTGCCTGACGCTGGCTGTCGTTGAAGTAAGCGGGAACGGTGATGACAGCCTCGGTAACGGGCTCGCCCAGGTAAGCTTCGGCATCAGCCTTCAGCTTTGCCAGGATCATAGCGCTGATCTCTTCGGGGGTGTAATCCTTGCCGCCGGCGTGAACCTTCTCGGCAGTGCCCATCTTACGCTTGATGGAGGAGATGGTGTTTTCGGGGTTGGTGATAGCCTGACGCTTTGCAACCTGGCCTACCAGACGCTCGCCGGTTTTGGTAAAGCCGACAACAGACGGGGTGGTACGGGCACCCTCAGCGTTAGGGATAACAACGGGCTCGCCGCCCTCCATAACAGCTACGCAGCTGTTGGTAGTACCAAGGTCAATACCAATAATCTTACTCATAATATAAAACTCCTTTCATATTCCTCTTTCAGGAAACATGGAAATGTGAATGTCTTAATTTATATCTGAACGGGCTTTTGCACCCGGTTCATGCTTTGTTATTCGGCCACAACCACGGTTGCATGGCGGATGATCTTATCGCCGATCATGTAGCCTTTCTGGAACACGCGCACCACAGTGCCGCTTTCCTGGCCATCCTCTGCCGGAACCTGCTGAACAGCGTTCATAAAGTTGGGGTCAAAGGGCTTGCCCATGGATTCGATCTCGGTGATGTTCAGCGTTTTCAGAGCTTTTTCGGCTTTGTCCAGCGTCATCACAACGCCCTTTTTATAGTTTTCGTCGGTGCATTCGGCATTGGCTGCCATATCCAGCGTATCCAGAATTGCCAGGATCTGGTTGACCGCGTGGGAAACACCATCGTTGAACTTCTGGTCAGCTTCGCGGGCGGAACGCTTGCGGTAATTGTCATACTCTGCAGCGGTGCGCAGCATCTGGTCTTTCAGCTTTGCGTTGGCCTGCTCGGCGGCTTCCAGCTTTGCCTTTACGGCTTCCAGCTCTTTGGATTTTTTGCCGAACCAGTCTTTCTTTTCGGTCTTTTCTGCAGCGGGTTCAGCTTCCTGCTTATCGGATTCTGCTGCGGGCGCTTTTGTTTCAGCAGCGGCCTGTTCCTGTTCAGTTTCAGGCTGCTTCTTTGTTTCTTCGCTCATGTCTGCTCCTCCTTTTTACCGGACATTGACTGCCCTAACTTAATTGCAAAATAATTCAAAACGGGGATCAAGTGTTCGTACTCCATGCGGTTGGAGCCGATCACCGCCACCGTGCCGTACAGCCCGCCGCCCGCAAGGTAACGCTTGCTGACGATGCAGAGGTTCGGCATGGCGGGCTCGATATCCTCGCCCAACGTGGCGGTCACTTTGCCGCTGCCCGGTTCGATCAGGGCGCGGGCCGCTTCGTTGTCAGAAAAAACTTCCAGCAGCGCGCCAAGGTTTGTGCGCACATCCGGCATCTTGGCCAGGTACTGCACGCCCTCCAGGTAAAACTGCGGGCGGGTGCGAACCAGCGCTTCGGCGGCGAACACCACCGGCGCCAGCCTGCGCCCGGCGGAAAGCACCAGGCTTGCCGTCAGCGACGGGGTCAGATCCTCCGGTGCCACAAAGGTCAGGCTGCTGTTCAGCAGGCGGGCCATCTCATCGGCATCCTCCCGCGTCAAGCCGGTGTGGATACGCGCCACACGGGTGCGCACACCGCCGGAGCTGGTAACCGCCAAAACTGCGGCGGAATACCGCCCGACCTGCACGACCTCAAAATGGGCGATGCACAGATCCTCGGCCTGCGGGGTGGTAGCCACTGCGGCACAGCCGGTATAATCGGCCAGTGCGCGGGCGGCGCTCTGCGCCAGCTTTTCGGGCTCAACGTCCATATCGGCAAACAGCCGGTCAATGTTTTCGCGGTCCGCTGCGCTCAGTGCTATGGCGGCGGGGGCTTCCAGCAGGTGGTCTAGGTAGTACCGGTACCCCTTGGGGCTGGGCACGCGGCCTGCGCTGGTGTGCGGCTGCTCCAGCAGGCCAAGCTTTGTCAGCGCGGCCATCTCGTTGCGGAGCGTTGCGCTGGAAAGTGCCATGTCAAAGTGGCTGGCCAGCAAACCGGAGCCGACCGGCTCGCCGCCGGTAGAATAAATGGCAACAATCGCTTCCAGAATGCGCTGCTTGCGTGCATCCATCGTCATGCTGCCCTCATCTCCTTGTTTGCTTTTTCTTGTTTAGCACTCTCTCTTCCTGAGTGCTAAATTTATTATATCCCAACTCTTTGTTCTGTCAAGCCCTTTTCATAAAAAGTTTCAAACTTTAACAGATTTGACACAAACGCCGCGGCAAAGGGTGGTTTTTGCCCTCCGCCGCGGCGTTTTTCTGCTATTTTATCTTGTTTTGCTGCCCGCCAGACAGCAGGGTGATGCCGGCCAACGGTTCATTCTTCCATCCACTTTGCTAAAAATGCCGCGGCAATGTTTACTGCGCGGGCGGTCTCGGTATCAGGGGCTGCATCCTGCGGGCGGCCGGTCAGCAACACACCGCCTTCCACATCCCCCTGCACCACAATGGGGCAGACGCACAGCAGCACCGTTTCCCCTTTGTCAAAGGCCGTAATGCGGCGGGCAGCGGTTTCCGGCGCGGTGTAAGGGCCGCGCATGGCCAGCAGCCGGGCGGCGGCATCGCTGATCTGCCGCCCCAGCAGCTGCCCTTTGCCCGTGCCGGTGGCGGCCACAATGCTTTCCCTGTCACACATCAGCACAGGGCGGCCCAGGTTTTTGGCCAGCACCTCGGCATACACCCCGGCCAGTTCGCCCAGCTCCACCAGCGGGGAATATTTTTTGAACACCACCTGCCCATCAGCAGCGGTAAAAATTTCCAGTGCATCGCCCTTGCGGATGCGCTGAGTTCGCCTGATCTCTTTGGGAATGACCACCCGCCCCAGCTCATCAATCCTGCGCACGATTCCTGTTGCTTTCATTGGGGTACCCTCCTGCCCTTCCATATTCTGTACAATATACCTATTATATGGAAAGTGCGGCGGTTTATGTATGGTTCGTGCCTGTTTTTTGTCAGTGCTTTATCCAGCCCTGCCAGCAGGGCATCACGCTGAACGGCTTGGCAATGTGGGCGTTCATGCCTGCTTCAAACACCTTTTTGCGGTTCCCCTCAAAGCCATCTCCATTTTGGAGATATTATAACGGAGCGCCGCGTAAATTTCAGGATATTGATTTTCTGCCCGCCAAATAGCCGCCCGCACATTGTCTGCAGCCTTGCCGCCTGTACTATCCGGGTGGTATACTGATACCAATATATTTTGTGTGCCCCGCACACAGGGAACGAGGCTCCGCTATGGCTGAACTGCTGCAAACCACTCTGTGCTACCTGGAACAAAACGGCTGCTATCTGATGCTGCACCGCATTAAAAAGAAGAACGACGTCAACCACGATAAATGGATCGGTGTGGGCGGCAAGCTTGACCCCGGCGAAACTGCCGAAGCCTGTGCCCTGCGCGAAGTGTGGGAGGAAACCGGCTTGACGATGCAATCCCCCGCCTACCGCGGCATTGTGGATTTTACTTGCGAGCCATGGCCCGCCGAGCGGATGCACCTGTACACCTGCACCGATTTTACCGGCACGCTGACCGACTGTAACGAGGGCACACTGGAATGGGTGCCCAAACCCGAAGTAGAGAACCTGCCGATCTGGCAGGGGGATAAAATTTTCCTTCGGCTGTTGGCGGAGGGCGCACCGTTTTTCCATCTGGAGCTAACCTATCACGGCGATACCCTGGTGCAGGCGGTGCTGGAAGGCGAGACACTGCCCTGCGGTTGAACAGCCATTAAATAAAATAAAAGCATGTGCAGTTTTTCGGGCTTTCCCAAAAACGCACATGCTCTTGTTTTTATTGGTTATTTCAGCAGCCCGAAATGTTCCAGCGCATTCCAGATGCCGTCCTTATCCACATCGGTGGTAATGTAATCCGCCGCGGCACGGGCGTCTGGCCAGGCGTTGCCCATGGCAACCCCGATCCCGGCAAAAGCAAGCATCTCGGTATCGTTGCCGCCATCGCCAAAGGCGATGCTGTTTTCCCGCGTAAGACCCAGATGATTGAGCGTTTCCTGCAAGCCGTTCACCTTGCCGCCGGTTGCGGGCAGGATATCGACAAATTCTTCGCTCCAGCGCACAGCGCGGCAGCCGGGCACGTGGGCCATGAACTCCGGTTCCTGCTCGCTGCTCAAAAATGCGCTGAGCTGATACGTCGGGTAGGTAAAGCAGCGCTGGGCCGGATCGATGGTTTCCTGCGGGATCTCTTTCAAAAAGTTTTCACACAGGGCATTGGTGCGGTTCATGTAAGCGGTATCTGCTTCCACAAAGGAAACCGCAATATCTGTTTTTTCCAGCCAGGGCAGCAGCTCGCGCAGTCCCTCCTGCGGCAGCGGGTGAGCGTAAAAGCAGCCGTCCTTATCCCGGCAATATTGGCCGTTCATCATCACCATGCCGTCAAATTCAAACGGCAGATCCTTTTTCAGGTAATGCAGGTGGTACGGCGGGCGGCCGGTTGCCAGGTAAAGCTGCACCCCTTTGGCGCGCAGAATGTTGAGCGCCGCCACGGTGGATTCCGGCAGGTGGTGATCCGGCGGCAGCAGAGTGCCGTCAATATCAAAAAAAGCAATGCGAATATCTCTGTTTTCCATGCTATTATTCCTGTTTCAGCTGTCGGCCCATCATTGTAGCCAGCGCATCGCGGGCGGCCAACCGACCGGACAGAATATCATCCACCGCATTCACGATAGGCATTTCTACCTTATACTTTTTCGCCAGCTTGCAGGCTGCGGGCAGGGCATTGATGCCCTCCACCACCTGACCGACCTCTTTTTTGGCGGTTTCCACATCCTTTCCACGGCCAATCAGCATGCCGGCATGCAGGTTTCGGCTGTGCATACTGGTGCAGGTCACGATCAGATCGCCCATACCGGAAAGCCCGGCAAAAGTTTCGGCCTTGCAGCCCATGGCCACACCCAGGCGGGCCAGCTCGGCGTTGCCGCGGGTGATAAGGGCAGCCTTGGCGTTATCGCCGTAATCCAGGCCCATCGCAATGCCAACAGCCAGCGCGATCACATTTTTGACAGCGCCGCCCAGCTCCACGCCGCGGCGGTCGGTGTTGGTATACACGCGGAAGGTGGGGGTGGTAAAGATCTGCTGCACCTTGCGTGCGGCGGCTTCATCCGGGCTGCCCGCCACGATCAGGGTGGGCATATCGCGGGCCACTTCCTCCGCATGGGTGGGGCCGGAAAGCGCCACCACATTGCAGTGGGTGTGTTTGCCATCCGCGGCCAGCTCCTGCTCAATGATTTCGGACATCGTCATCAGCGTTTTTTCCTCCACGCCTTTGGCCACATCCACGATCAGCTGCCCATCCGGGATATGCGGTGCCGCCTTGCGGGCGGTGGAACGCACAAAAACCGAGGGCACCGCAAACAGCAGCACATCACGGTCGCCGCAGATTTCTTCAATATCCGCGGTATAGTGCATATCGGCAGGCAGGCACATGCCGGGCAGGTTGGGGTGGGCATGGGTCACGCTCATGGCTTTCAGTTCATCGGGCAGGGCGCTCCACATGGTAACGTCACAGCCGTTTCCTGCCAGCATGCGTGCCAGCGCGGTTCCCCAGGTTCCGGCACCCAGAACACCGATTTTGGTTTTGGTCATCGTATTTGTTCTCCAATCGTTTATGGGCAATACCGCATAATTCTAAGTGCCGATACGGCGAGCGAGGTGCGGCAGATGCCAAGCCAAAAGCGCAGATAATACTGGATGTCTTATCGAGCATTTTGGCAACGCAGATGCCGTGCCGCAGCTGCCGGAGCGGTGCTTAAGCCGCAAGGCGGGAATTGTGCGGTGTTGCCTATGGTATCAGGTACGCCTTCAAGCTGCACCTTAAAAGTGCCCCGTGCGGTTAAACTGTTTCCACCTCTCAATCAAAGAGTGGCGGCGCGGATCCGGCTTATCCGGCAGGTCCAGCACAAAGCGCTCATAGCAGTTCACAATGCGTGTCTGGCCGTACTGGTGCTCCCGCGGGATGTTGGCTCCATAGGTCAGGTGGATATGCCCGTGCAGCATCAAAGCCGGGTGATAGGTATCCAAAATTTCATTGAACACCGTAAACCCGCGGTGCGGCAGGTCGCTGAAATCCCCATAGCCGTGCAGCGGCGCATGGGTAACAAGGATATCCACCCCGCCCGCGTGCTGGATCTTGCTGCGCAGGTGGCTGATGCGGCGTTTCATTTCCGCTTCGGTAAACTGCCAGGCACCGGCGCGGTAACGGCAGCTGCCGCCAAGGCCCACAATGCGGTAGCCCTTGTACCAGTACAGGTCATCGTCAATGCAGATTGCACCGCGGGGCGGTTCTCTATCATAGCTGGCATCATGGTTGCCGTGTACATAAAGCACCGGAACCGGCGCTGCATCGGACAAAAAGTTCATATAATGCCGGCTCAGGTCCCCGCAGCCGATGATCAGGTCGATATCGCGCAGCTTGCTGGGCTCATAGTATTCCCACAGGTACTTGCTCTCTTCGTCTGCCACTGCCAGAATTTTCATAGATCGGCCTCTTTCTCTGCAGGGAGCCGGTCGCGGTGGATGCCCTGCATGCGGTACATGGGGCGGGCACAGTCGATCAGTTCGTCAAATTCCGGCAGGTGGCCCTCCACTGCATCGCACAGCCAGTCCATATGCAGGATCTGCTCCGGGGTAAAGCCGGTGCGGCCCTCGTTCATCACAGTACCGTTCTGCGCGGTAATATAGCAGGCAAACGGGTCAATGCTGCCCGCAATAATGCCGCTGCGCAGGATGTTGGCCAGGTGGCGCACATCATGGGGCAGCTCGCGGCTGAGCAGCACATCCATCACACCGCTGTTCATGCCCCACCAATAGTTGACGGCAGTACCGTCGGTGCCGGATTTATCGCGGGTCCAGCCGCCATCCAGCACGGTGCGCACCACGTTTTCATAGAACTGGCCCCAATGCCAAAACGGCGAAGCCAGATCCATCAGCGTGCCGCCGGGGCTGATGCGGAAAGTTCCGAACTCTCGCGCAGGGCGGAACGGCGTGGGGGTATCGCGCCCCGAGATCACCGTGATGCCCTGATTCTGGAAGGCCTGGATCGGGTCCCCCGGCAGGCAGGACCATTGCAGGCTGACCTTAACGCGCGGGTTGACCATCCGCGCGCCAAGGGCAAACGCATTGATGTTGGCCGGAACGCCAAAGGTGGGTGTATCCGCCACATAGCCCACGCGGTCCTCCCGCGCCACAGCGGCAGCAATGGCGCCGGTGATGAACTTTGCCTCATACACGCGGCTGTAATAGGTGCGGATGGAAGCATACGGCATATCGACCGAGCAGTTCAGGATGCGCACATCCGGGTGGCGCAGCGCCGCGCGCAGCGAAGCCCCCACCAGTTTTGGCGAGGTTGTAAACACCATATCCGCGCCGTCCTGGATGGCTTTTTCCACCAGTTCATCGGCATTTTTGCCCGGCTCTGCGCCATGATAAGCCACGGTTTCCACCTTGCCGGCAAACACCTGGTCCAGCTGGGTACGGCCAAACTCGTGCTGGCTGGTCCAGGTAGAAGTTTCCGGCGTGCGCTCGTTGACAAACGCTACTTTCAAGTGGCTGGGCTCACTGCGGATCCCCGGCAGGATGCGGTCCAGCAGGCTGTTCTTTTTGGCCGGGGCGGACGGCTGGGTGCTGAGCTTGACCGGTTCCGGGCGCTCCAGCGCCAGAACGTTATCCCACACAGCGTCAATAGCTGCGGCAAACTGGGCGGGACTATAGGTTTTCAGCTCATCCAACTTATACAAGCGGAGCAACAGCAGCATAACATCCGCCGGGGTGGTGCGCATTTTATCGCCGCCGTGGGCATTATAAGCCTTGGTGATCCAGTTCATCAGGCTGACAACTTCCGCCTTATCGTCTGCGGTCCACTTTTCATCCGGCGCTTTGCCCAGCGCTTTCTGCAAGCGGGCAAAGCTGCCCTCCTGCGTAAAGTGCAGCCGGTACAGCCCGCACAAAGGGTAATACTCCATGAACTCGTAATATTCACGAATTTCCGGCGTATCATTGAACCGCGGCACAACGCGGGTAACGGTGGCAAAAATAGAATCCGCGCCAAAATATTTCAGCACACTGACACGTTTGTTGCCCTCTTGGACATAAAAGCGGCCCATGTACTCATATGCTTTAATGGCATCGTGGATGCCCTCTTCCATATGGGCCATGCACAGGGAAAGCCACTTGCTGGCAAACTCAGTGTCTTCGGGCAGCAGCGGCATAAAGTTGGAAGCAAACGCCATGGTGCGGCCGGTGGTTTTGGTGCCTACCACATAATCCAACGGTATTTCAATGGTGCCAAGCGGTATCTGGCTTTCGGTATCTGTTTTTTCCAGCAGTTCATCCAACGCAGGCAGATAGGGGTATTTGCCTGCCGCTGTCTTTTCACGGTAATCGCGCATGCCCGATCTTTGAGCGCGGTTGTATTCATCTATGGCTTCTATACGCTGCATCCTGTGCCTCCTCCTGCTGTTGTGGTTCCGTCATTTTTTCTTATTCTGTGGGCATGTATGTTGTAATTATACCATATCCCGCAGGGCTTTGCACCCTTTTTATGCCGGAAACCGGCATCCTGCCCGCTTGACATAAATTTTACACAAAACCTGTGGTGCAGGTCTTGCGGCATATCGCGGATTCTTGTATAATAAAATTCGTATGCAAATTTGACATCAATCAACTGCGAGGTACTGGAATGCTTAAGAAATACCTGACTGTATTTTTTGTTTCGATGGTTCCCCTGATCGAACTGCGCGGCGCAATCCCCTATGGCGTAATTTTTGGTCTGCCGCTGTGGAGCACCTACATCATTGCCATCATCGGCAACATGATCCCGGTGCCGTTTATCTTTTTGTTTGCGCGCAAGATCCTGGAATGGGGCGCTGACAAACCGGTGATCGGCAAGTTTTTCACTTTCTGCCTGGAAAAAGGCCACAAGGGCGGCCAAAAGCTGAAAGCCACCGCCGGCCGCGGCCTTTTTATTGCTCTGCTGCTGTTTGTGGGCATTCCCCTGCCCGGCACCGGCGCATGGACCGGCACCCTGGCCGCCAGCCTACTGGATATGGATTTCAAGGAAAGCGTTCTGGCCTGCATGGGCGGCGTTCTGCTGGCAGGCTGCATTATGGGCGTACTGAGCACTTTGGGCATTTCCGCTTTTGGTGCAATCGCCGGTTGATTTTTTCCCTGATTGTATATGACAAAAAGCAGCCTCCGCGGGGGCTGCTTTTTGTTATTATTTTACTGGGCCGTCTCTTCCTGCCTGCTCAACAGGATGCGGTCATTATCCAACCGGCGGCCCACATTTTTGGCGAACTGATCCAGCAGGCCGTCCACCGTGGTGTTCGCGCGTTCTTCCCCGCTGATATCCAGCACAATGTGGCCGGAATCCATCATCAGCGTGCGGTTGCCCAATTCCAGGGCGGCGTGCATGTTGTGGGTAATCATCAGGCAGGTGATGTGGTTTTCGGCCACAATTTTCTTGGTCAGCTCCAGCACCTTATCTGCGGTGGCGGGGTCCAGGGCCGCAGTGTGCTCGTCCAGCAACAGCAATTTGGGGGTAACCAGGGTGGCCATCAATAGGGTCAGCGCCTGGCGCTGGCCGCCGGAAAGCAGGCCGACCGGCTGTTTCATCCTGTTCTCCAGCCCCAAGCCCAGCTGGACCAGCCGATCGGTAAACAGTTCGCGGTCCGCCTTGGTAATGCGGGAAAACGGCGAAGTATGGGTGGAAGCGCGCAGATAGGCCAGAGCCAGATTTTCCTCAATGGTCATATTGGGGGCAGTGCCTTTGAGCGGGTCCTGGAACAGGCGGCCAATCGCCTTGGAGCGGCGGAAATCCGGCTGGAAGGTCATATCCACCCCATCCAGCAGAATGCTGCCGGTATCCGGAATAAAGCTGCCTGCAATGGCATTGAACAAGGTGGATTTGCCCGCGCCGTTGGAACCCACAATGGTAGCGAACTCGCCGCTTTCCATATGCAGATTGATATCGGTCAGCGCTTTTTTCTCGTTCACCGTACCGGGGTTAAAGGTCATACTGACATGGTTCAGATCAAGCATGGGTCTTGCCCCCTTTCTGGCTGACGGCACGGCGGCGGCGCAGCGCAAGGTTCTTTTTCAGGGCCGGGGCCGCAATGGCCAGCGCCACAATGACGGCAGAAATCAGTTTCAGGCACTCGCTGGGAACATTGGCACGCAGGGCCAACGCAATGATAAAGCGGTAGATCACGCTGCCCGCCACAGCCGCAGCCGCTTTGACCCACATACCGCCGCGGCCAAACAGCGTTTCGCCAATAATCAGCGAAGCCAGACCGATGACCACCATGCCAGTGCCCAGGTTGATATCGGCGGATTTCTGGTACTGAGCCAGAACCGCGCCGGAAAGCGAGGTCATGGCGTTGGAAACGCAAAGGCCCACCGTGATGGTGAACGCCGTGTTGATGGAGGAAGCGCGCACCATATCCGGGTTATCGCCGGTAGCGCGGATGGAAAGACCAAGCCGGGTGCCAAGGAATAGAATCAGCAGCGCACAGGCCACGACTGTGACCGTGACGGCAACAATGAGTTTATAGGGAGATTTTTCGCCAAACAGGGCGCGGGCCATAGTGAACACTGTCTCAGTTTTCAGCATGGGAACGTTGGAAGAAAAGCCCATGATGGCAAGGTTTACGGTGTAAAGCCCGGTATTGGTAATAATACCCGCCAAAATGGACGGCACGCCCAGGTGGGTTTGCAGGAACGCGGTGACAAACCCGGCGCAGGCACCGGCCAGCATGGCCAGCACAAAACCAAGGAACGGATGCCCCGCCACTGCGGCGGTAGCCGACACGGCACAGCCAAGGGTGAACGCGCCATCGGTGGTCATATCGGCAATATTCAGCACACGGAAGCTCAAAAACAGTGCCATGGCCACAAGGGCGTAAATAAAGCCCAGCTCCAATGCGCTTTGCACAATGGCAAGGGTAAACATAAGCGTTGCTCCTTTGCATGTAAAAATAATAAGTAATAAAGAATAATGAATCATTGCAGTGTACCACCCACGGCGCTTTTTTAATCAGGTATGCAGCCCCGGCGGGATTTTTCTCTCGCCGGAGCTGCATTCCTGTTTTTATTGTGGTACTGCTGGCACCACACCTGCATTATTCTTTTTCATTCTTTTAGGTTCTTACTGCTGGGTGGTAACTTCCACAACCTGGCTGACCATATCACTGAAAGCGGCGTAATCAATGCCCAGAGCGGCGGCAGTTTCGGTGTTGACGGTGATGATGCCGCCATCCATTACATGGTATTCAGGAACGTTGCCGCTTTCCAGGATATCCAGCACCATATCAGCGGTGTAGGTGCCAAGTTCGGTATAGTTGACTCCGCAGGTTGCAAAGGCACCGGCGGTAACAAAGCTGTCGGCACCGGTGTAGAACGGGATACCCGCTTCGGTCAGCGTCTCGGAAACAGCAGCTGCGGCGGCCATAACCACGTTATCGGTCGGGGTAAACACAGCGTCAGCCTTGCCCACCATATTGGCGGCGGCGCTCATGATTTCATCGTTGGTGTTGCCGGTGCCTTCCACATAAGCGATGCCCTTTTCATCCAGGTAAGCCTTTGCTTCGGCAATGGGGGTGGTGGAATTGGCTTCGGAATTGGAGTACAGCAAGCCAACAGTCTTGACATCCGGGTTGATTGCCAGCATCATATCCAGGATGAACTGGGTGTTCAGCGCGTCAGAAGTACCGGTGACATAATCCAGGCCGGTGAGGTCTGCAGCGGCAGGGTCGCTGATAGCGGCGTACACAACAGGAATCTGATCTTCGGCGCAGGCATTGGCCATGCACTGGGCTGCCAGGGTGGCAATGGGCACCACCGCATCATATCCATCGGAAACCACCTGGGTGCCGATCTGGTTCAGCGTAGTAGCGTCGTTCTGGCCGTTAAAATCTTTGTACTCAATGGTAATGCCCTTTTCGGCGGCTTTGGCGTCCAGCTCTGCTTCCACAGCGGTGCGGATCTCATCCAGGCTGGCGTGGTCCAGCTGCTGGACCACCGCAATTTTGTAAGACTTTGCGGTATCATCTGCGGCAGCAGCTTCGCTGCTGGAAGCTGCTGCGGTATCGGCGCTGGAGGTAGCGGTAGAAGTGGTGGCGGTGGAACCACAGGCGGCGAGGGTGGCGAGCATAGCGGCGGCGGACAGAACAGCAACAAACTTTTTCATGGTAAAAGCTCCTTTTTATCATTCACATTTAAGGTGTATCGGCGGTTTGTTCCCGGCAGTGCCGGGGCGGGCAATCAGTTTGCCCGGCGCCATCGCTCCCGCATGGTGGTAATACTTTGCTTTTTCATGGTGTTACTCCTGTTTGTGGTCTGTGCCGGGTATAACAAAAAGCCCTTGCACAGAAATAGCTTTCTGTGCAAGGGCAGATCAATCAAATAATCTGTGGTGCCACCTTGCTTGCTGTGCCATAAACTGCACAGCCGCTCTGCGGAGAACTAACATTCCCCTGCCCTGTAACGGAGGCTTCCGTCAACGGATACTCAGCCCAGCTTTTCCCCGTGCCCTCGGCGAACCATTTATCCACTCCGCTTACCACCCCGTTCCCAGCATCGGGGGCTCTCTGTGCGTGCGCCTGTGGTTTTACTTTCGCTTCATTGGTTTAAAGTATTTATAGCACAAAGGCGCGGCCTTGTCAACGGGGAATTTTAATTTTCTGTGTCAAAAAGTACAATCAGTTTTTGGCAATAATCCATAAGCGGCTTTTCTTCGGCCTGCACTTCGGGCTTGACCAGGCCGTTCTGCTCGGTGTAAGGGGTGTCCTCGTTGTCCAGCGCCAGGAACAAATCCGCCCCTGTGGCAATAAATTCTTTGCCCACAGCTTCCGCCAGCGCGGTCAGGTCGTAATAGTCGTTCTCGGCATCATCGCCCAGCAGGCCGCTGCTGCCGCGCTGGGTATAGATCGTCAGCATGGAGCAGACTTCGCCCTGCACGGGGGAGCCTTCGCCGTTCAGCAGCATGCCGAAACGGCTGTAGTTGGCAATATAATTGCCGTCCTTCCAGGCACTCTGGGTCACATGGCCGTTGCTCAGCTGGCCAAAGAATTTATCGTCCGGGTACTGGCGCAGCACAAAGTTCATGTTGTCCATCATGGCAAGGTCATCGCGGTCCAGCCTGCCCTTATAGGTAGTGTTCACCTGCAGGTTGGCATACAGCTGCTGTACCTGGGCATAGGCATCGCCAAAATAGTCTGCCATCGCATCGGGCTGTTCCTCCATAGCGGTCTTGAACAGCTGCAGGGCAGTCGTCATATCCTCATCCCGCAGGGCCTGCACAAAGTCCGCAATGCTCTCTGCCGGTTCGATCTCCGTATCTGCCAAAGCCAGCAGGCCATACATCGAAACTACGGTATTGCGCTCGGTGCCCAGCCCTGCCACATGGATAGTGCCGCCCTGCTGGCGGTTATACTGGTACAGCCAGCGCCAGTATTCGGCTTCCGCATCCGCACAGCTGCCCTGCAGCTTCAGGTAGTGGTTCAGCCAGTTTTCATCGCCCGTGCGCAGGTACTGCTCCAGCACCTGGGTTTCGCCCACGCCGGTTTCCACCAGCTGAACATTCACCCCCTGCTGTTCGTGCAGGTACTGGAACAGCGCCTTGCGCATGGCAGTGTTCTGCGGCTGTCCGCGGGTCTCTCCGGCCAGAAACACGCGGTAATCCGCATTACCAAAATCGGCATCTTCCAGCGGGTAATCCCAGTAAATGGGTGTCGTGTTGTCTTTCAGGTAGGTGTGGACGGTGTCATTCTTTTTGCTCTGCACTTCCACGGTTTCGGGCACAGCGGTTTCCTCACCGTCAGCCGTTTCCGGGGTAGCGGTACCGGCGGCAATGGCTTCCTCTGCCGTCATATCAGTATACAAAAAGTTCTGCAAAACCGCAATGTTGGCAGCCCAATCAGGATCCATCATGGGGCGGTCATCCATGCCGTTGCGCACGCCATAGGTGCCCTGCACCGGCATGGTCATCTGGTCTGCTGTCACGCCCAAAAAGCCCGGCAGCTGCACCATCAAGGCAGCGATCTCAGTTTTTGTAAAGTTGGTCTGCACCACCGGCAGGGCGGTGTCCAGCAGGTCGTTCAGCTCGGTGACCGAAGCGCTCTTGATCCGGTCCAGCACCGCCTGGATGACGGTGCGCTGGCGGGCCACACGGTGCCAGTCATCATCAATGGCGCGCAGGCGGGCATACTGCAATGCGGTATAGCCGTCAAAGTGGTTCCAGCCTGGTTCCACCTTGTTGACGATCAGCATCGAGTTGGAGGGGACCTCCCAGTTCAGCGCCTTGGCTTCGTCCTCAGTCAGGTTCAGGTCGATGCCGCCCACGGCATCCACAATCTGAACAAAGGAGTTAAAATTGAACCGCACATAGTGGTCCACCTGCACGTTGAAGCAGTCTTCCACCGTATCCATCGTCAGGCGGGCACCGCCGTAACGGAAGGTGTGGGTGATCCAGTCGTACTGGCCCTCGTACCCATCCAGCAGAATCGGCACACCGGTGCCGCGCTCAATGGAAACCAGTTTGATGGTATCGTCCTTGATGTTCAGGGAGCACAGAATTAAACTGTCCGCGCGGGCATCGGAGCTGAACTCCGTGGTGGCTTTTGTTCCGTCCAGCTCGTTCAGATGGGTAAACGCATCCCAGTCGTTCACGGCATCGGTGCGTTCATCAGTGCTGATCAACAAGATGTTCAGCACATCTTCGTCCGCAAAGGGGCTGCCCTCCGGCATCTCCATTTCGTCATTTGTGGCCTGGGTCAGGCCGGTGGTATCCAGGTCCTGGTCCTCCTCGGCATCAACGGTGCCAACGCTTTCCACCGTGCCGTCATCGTAATGAATCAGATCCAACTTGCCGTTAATGTACAGCACCGCCAGCAGCACCAGCACCGCCAGCGCCGCAACAAACACCGCCAGCAGTTTCCGCCACAGGGGACGTTTCTTTTTGTCCGGCGTTTCCGGTGCTGTGGTTTCCGCCTTGGGTTCGTTTTCAGTTCCCGGCTGGGCCGCATCCGCGGCCGGTTCGCTTTCCGGCTGCGTCTGCTCCGGCTGGGCCTGCTGCTCCGGGGCAGCAGACTGCATCTTGTTTTCTTCGTCCTTCATAACTACTTTCACCCTTGTTGTTTTTGGCCGCGCAAACGCCGCAGGCCCGCCCGTATCCCACAGGAATAATAGAGAAAAGCCAGCCCCGCAAAAATGCTGACCGTTAAACTGCGCCAGGTAAACCACCCGTGCTGGATGGAATGGGTGCGCAGCAACGCCAGCCACACCGGTGCCATCAGGGCGGTAAGGCCAATGGGCAGCGCGCGCAGCAAAGCTTCCTTATTGCGCAGGCAAAGCAAAAACGCCGCAATGCACAAAATAACCACCAGCACCACCGGCCACAACAGCCCGCGCTGGCTTAATGTATCCCCCACAAAGCGGAAGATGTTCCCCCAGCTCAGCTCCATGCCGTGCCAGGTATCTGCCGTGGTGCGCACCCCGGCCTGGTGGATGGCATCGCCGATGATATCCTGCCCGGTAATCAGGGTGGCCAGCACCCATTTCAGGCCCCAGCACATGGCATAGCCTGCCCCCCAGCACAAGCTGCCGCCGATGACCGGCAGACACTGCCTGGCACCGGATGCCGCCCGCTGCGGCAGGCAGCACAGCCACACCGCCACCGGCAGCCCCAGCGTGATGATGGGGGTGACCAGCAAATCACAGAACGCCGTACAGGTACCCAGCACCACCAGGGCAATGCTCAGCTGCCCGGCGCGGCGCGGCCTGGCCAGCACCCACGCGCAGCCCGCATACGCAATACAGAAAGTGGTAAAATACTGCACCTGATGCGGCACCCAGAACACGGTAACCGCCAGCTGGCTGACGGCAAACCACACCATGGCCCGCAGTCCACACTGCCGCCGCAGCTGCCACAAAATAACCGCCAGCAGCGCAAACAGCACCAAATACTGCACCACGCGCACACCGGTGATGGACATAACGCAGAGCAGCGGCCGCAGCCAGATCAGGTAGCCGTGCCAGTACCGCGCATAGGAGAACGGCACCAGATGCACTGCCTTTTGGGCACCGGTGGCCAGCGGAATGGTGCGCTCGCAATAGACAGCAAGGTCACCGGCCATCGTTTCAAAGTTATCCACGTTATAGGCCGTTGCGGTCATCATGGCGTTCAAGGGATCCTGCTCGCCCATGGCGGCCGCTTCAAACAGCATGATGGTATCGGTATAGTTATCCATCTGGAACAGCTTAAAGCCGAAATATTCAGGGTAAAGCCCCTCCTGCTGGATGGTTTGGGCTGAATCATACACATGTTCCAGCACCGGCTGGGCCGGCAGCGCGCACGCCCCCAGCAGCAGCACAAACAGCACTGCCACCGTGGCTGCAAACGCCGCCAGCAGCTGCAGGGGCGTGGTGTGCCGCACCGTTGGGTTTGTTTTGATTTCCTGCATAGCATTCCTTTTCTTTTGGGAAGATTGCAAAAAAGTTACAAATCTTTTTTGGTTATTATACCGTATTATTCCGCCAGTTTCAATAGCGCAGAACTTCCGAAAGTTGTGAAATCCCCATCACAAAATTTTGCACATTCCCGTTACCGGGCATCCGCCTGGCGCGAAACGGAGAGCACAATGCCCATTTCGCCCAGCAGCATCATCAAACTGGTACCGCCGGAAGAAAAAAACGGCAGGCTGATGCCGGTGTTGGGGATGGTGTTGGTAACAACGGCAATGTTCAGCACCGCCTGCAGCACCACCTGCACCACAAAGCCAACGGCCAGCAGCGCACCGAATTTATCCCGCGCGCGCACTGCGATGGACATGCCGCGCAAAAACAGCAGCAGGAACAGCACCACCGTCAGAGCCGCGCCCACAAAGCCAAGTTCTTCACACAGAATCGAAAAGATAAAGTCGTTCTGCGGTTCCGGCACATAGAGGTATTTCTGGCGGCTGTTGCCCAGCCCCAGCCCGGCCGCGCCGCCAGATGCAATGGCGTACAGGCTTTGGATGGTCTGGTGGCCTTCGCCCAGCGGATCGGCAAAGGGGTCCCGCCAGGAGGACAGCCGCCCCATGGCATAGGGCACCAGCTCCGGCAGCAGCACCACCGCCGCCGCAATGGCCCCGGCCCCGGCAATGCCTGCCAGGGCAAACCACTTTAAGCCCGTGCCGCCCACAAACATCAGCACCGCGCCGATGCCCAAAATCAGTAGCGTGCCGGACAAATGCGGCTCCAGCAGCATCAGCACCGTAACCGCCCCCAGGATAACCATAAAGGGCAGCACCCCGGTTGCAAAGGTCTGCATCCTGTCATGGTTGAGGGAGATGATGTGGGCAAACACCAGCACTACCGCAAACTTGGCGATCTCGCTGGGCTGCAAGGTGCCCAGCCCCGGCAGCACGATCCACCGCTTGCAGCCGTTATATTCCGGCATGAACAGCACGATTGCCAGCAACGCCAGCGATACCCCCATGATTGGCCACGCCAGTTTGTGCCAGATGTGGTAATCCACCAGACTGGCCGCGTACATGGCCGCCGCACCAAACGCCGCAAACAACAGCTGGGGGCGGATGTAGGTATAAGCATCCCCGCGCCGGTACAGCGCCACCGCATACCCGGCTGAAAACAGCATTACCAAACCATAGCACACCAGCAGCATCAAAATGATCAAAAACCAGATATCCGGTGCCGGCTGCCCGGCCAGCCGCTTTTTGATGACCGTACGGGCCAGTGCCGCTTCTTCTTTCAATCCAAAAACCCCCTTCCCCATCCAGCTTGCAGCGGTTTATTCCGCCACACCCTAGTATATGTACGGGAACGGGGGCTTAATCATTCCTGGGTATATCCAAGGCAACACCGCACAATTCCCGCCTTACGGCTTAAGCACCGCTTCGGCGGCTGCGGCACGGCATCTGCGTTGCCAAAATGCTCGATAATGTCGGGTTGCGGTACCCGCATCGTACATCGGGGACAAAAGCCCCTCGCACTCTGCGACCGCTGCCCCTGCTTCGGTTCGCTGTTTCCGCCACTGGCGGCGCTCACCTTTGCAGCATCCAGTATTATCTGCGCTTTTGGCTTGGCATCTGCCGCACCTCGCTCGCCGTATCGGCACTTAGAATTATGCGGTATTGCCCTAAGTTTACTGGGCCTGATCCGGCAACAGAACAGCGGTCACACAGACAAACGTGCCGTTTGTGCCGCCGGTGCTCATCAGGGTCAGGAAGGTTTCCTTATCACCGGGGGTATTGCCGGTATCAAACAGGCTGCGTTCCTTAATGCTCTGGCTGAACTCCGCATAGCTGTAATAATCCGAAAGTTCCCCATAGCTGGCGGGGGTAAAGGCATTCTCGGTGCCTGCGGCATCGGTATTATACACTGCCACAGCACGGAAATGGTAGGTCACATCCCTCAGGTACAGGGTGAACTCGGCATTCTGGCTGAAGTTTGTCTGGTCCGTCAGGCTTGCCAGCGAGGCATCCGCGCAGGAAAGCACCGTGTTGGACGGCATGGAAGCGTTCAGGTAGTTGGTGCCGCTGATGGCAGCGCCATCGCCCGGCTGGGAGCCGCTGTACACCAGCTGGCCGTTCTGGCCGGGGAACGCAAGATAACCGATAATTTTTTCGTTTTCTGCCGCAGCGGATTTCAAATATGCCTGCGCCTGGGTATCAAACTGCTCTGTGCCGTAATTTTTATAGGCAGGGGCTTTCACGGTGCATCCACGGGTCAGCCCCAGCAGCACCGCAGCACCCACCAGAACCAGCAGGGCAATAACAGCCACTGCGGCAATCGCTTTGCGGCGGTGGCGGCGCTCGGCACGCTCGATCATGGCAAGGCTGCGGTTGTGGATGGCATCCTGTTTGGGTTCCTGCTTTGCTGCCAGGGGGCGCGGCACTGCCGGTTTGGCTTTGCGGCGGTCAGGGAAGGTAATGGTGGGCTCTTCGTCCTCCCCGTCATCCTCATCGTCTTCAAACAACTGGCTGGCGGCGCGCTGGAATTCGTCGGTGCTGCGCGGCGGGGCTTTTTCGTCCGCCTTGCGGGCTGCTTCCAGCGCGGCGGGGTCCAACCCTGCCGAAAAATCCGGGATATCATCATCCAGGATAGAAGCTTTTGGTTCCGGCTCCGGCAGGGGTTCCGGCTGCGGTGCAGCGGGCGGTTCCGGGTTGGGCTGCTCCTGCTGCTTTGCTGCCTGCTGAGCCGCCATGGCCTGCTCCAAATCTGTACGGGAAATTTTGATGGTGCGGGTGGCACACAGTTCCAGGTCCGGGTCCAGCTCGCTTTCTGCGGCGCGGCGGGCGCGCGCTTCGGCGGCAGCCTGCGGGCCTGCGGTGCGCAGGTCCAGCGGATCCGGTGTTGGCTGCGGCGCGGCAGGCTGGGCGATGGGGCGTTCAAAGGTAATGGTCCCGGTGGGGGTAGCCTGCGGTTTGGGTTCAGTGGGCTGCGCATCGTAATCGGGGACCGGTTCTGCATCGTAGCTGTCCGGGGCGTTGGGCTTAACCGCCGGTTTGGCCGGGGCAGCCTTGCGGCGCAGCGTAAAGCGGAAACCTGGCCTCGGCTGGCCTTCGCCGCTGACCAGCAGCAGCGGGCGCTCCCGCCCCGGCTTGAAGGTAATAGCGGAAGGCCCCAGGTGCATCCCCAATGCACGGCGGCGGGCCAAGTCCAGAATATGGTTGGCGATTGCCATATCGGAGATTTCGGGGCTCAGGGCACAGGCTGCCGCGCCGATGCGGCTGCACAGCAGCACAAAAGGCGCCTGCCCCACTGTTGCGGGCATATACACGGCGGCATAATCCGCATTGGCCAGCAGCAAAGCGCTTTGAGCGCGGCCTGCAGCGGCCTGAACCATATCGCCGGGGAACTTTTTGAGCAGAGCTTCCGGCGCGGCAATGCGGCGGGCGTTCGCCGGGTTCAGGTAGGTCTGGTTGCCAAAATCGAACGCTGCTTCGCTGTGCTGCAGGCCGCGCAGGGCGTTGCCCAACAGGCGGCCGGTGGCTTCGTCCGCCGCAACAAGCAGGCGGCGCTTTTTCAGCAGGGCATCCAGCGCGGCCTGGGCCAGGGTGGTATCCTCAAAGCCGTAGCAGGCATCGCCAAAGCGGGTGCGCAGTTTCTGCACCCACTTTTCGCAGTATTCATCCGCCATTGCCTGGGTGGGGGCTGACGCCTGCACGCAGACAAGGTATTCACCATCGCGCTCCTGCAGGCGCAGGCTGGGGCTGCCCTCGGCCTGGGCGTTCTCAATGATGGAGTTCATCTCCGTTTTGGAAAGCCCAAACACACGCAGGATTCGCATTTGGATTTGCAGCATTAAAACACCCCTTTGGTGGAAAGTTGAAGTTAGGAGTCAGGAGGGAGGAGTTAGGAGTTTTGCCGTGCCACAAAGTTGGCAGAAAACAGATTAGAAATTAGGAATGAGGAATTAGTAATTGGTGGGTGGTTTTTGCTTTCTCATTGCCTATTAAAGTTATTGTTAAATATCAAGGGTTTCGGGTTTGACATCTTTGGAGGGGACGGGGTGGGCGTTTTCGGGAGGGATATCAAGGGCCATGCGGCGCAGAAGGTCCAGAGCGTACAGGGCGGCGCGGGTGCGGATGATGCTGCGCTCGGCATAGCCGCCGAGTTCCAGGCGCATCAGCCAGGCTTTGCCGCTGCGGGCATCCGCACCGGCCAGATAGACGGTACCTACCGGTTTGCCCGGCAGTGCGCCGCCGGGCCCGGCAATGCCGGTAATGCCCACGGCCAGATCTGCCCTCGATGCCTGCAAAGCGCCGTAAGCCATCGCCACGGCCACTGGGCCGGAAACCACGTTATACTGTTCAATCAAAGTCGGGTCAACACCCAGCAGCTTTGCCTTGGCGGCTTCGGCATAGGTCACAAAGCCATAGCCGAACACCTCGCTGGAGCCGGGCACATTGGTGATTTTTTCTGCCACAAGGCCGCCAGTGCAGCTTTCCGCGGTGGCAGCATGCAGCCCTTTTTGCTGCAGCAGGTGCACCACAGTGTATTCCAGCCCCGGCACATCCACATCATACGCATTGGGGCCCAAAATCTTGCGGAACTCCGCAATGCGGGCATCGCAGGCCGTTTCGGCTTCCGCCTCGGTTGCGGCGCGGGCGGTCACACGGATCTCGCTCTCGCCGGTTTTGCAATAAATGGCTGCCGTGGGGTTTTCGCTGGCGAACAGCGGGGAAACCTTGCTGGCAATGCTGCTTTCGCCCCCCAGCACCCGCAGCGTTTTGGAGTGGATGGTACAGTTCTGGCGCTGCAGCAGCACCGGGCGGATATCCTCCGCCCACATGGCTTTCATCTCGCGTGGAACGCCGGGCATCAGCACGGCAATGCAGCCGTCATCCTCGAACCAGGCACCGGGTGCGGTGCCATGGGCGTTGGGCAGCTTGTGCCCCTTGGTGGGCACCATGGCCTGCTTGCGGTTGTTGGCCGTGGGGGTGCGCCCGCCGCGGCCGGTACGGGCAAAAAAGTCCACGATCTTCTGCCATTCCGCTTCATCAAAGTGCAGGGTATCGCCAAAGGCTTCGGCCACGGTCTCCTTGGTCAAGTCGTCCTCCGTGGGGCCAAGCCCGCCGGAAAACACCAGCAGATCGCTGCGGCTTTTGGCTTCCTTTACCAAATCACGCAGGCGGCCAGGGTTATCCCCAATCACATGCTGGTGCAGCACGCTGATGCCCAGTTCCGCCAGTTCGCGGCTCAAAAACTGAGCGTTGGTATTGACAATATCGCCAAGCAGCAGCTCGGTTCCTACACAAATGATCTCCGCAGTCATGGTTCGTTCCGTCCTTTATCCAAGGGTAATTTTTATCTGGCGCTGTTAAAATTCCGGGTCATCCCCGATGCGGATGGGGATTTTCTCCACAGTTTCCGCCGCAATCCGTTCCAGCTCTGCCAGGCCGGGCATTCCGGCTTCGGCGGCTTCGATCTCCGCCAGGCTGGGCTTGGTTTTGGGGTGCGGCGGGGTAAAGATGGTACAGCAATCCTCATACGGCTCAATGGAGGTATCAAAAGTACCGATCTTGCGGGAAATAGCAATGATCTCGGTCTTATCCATGCCGATCAGCGGGCGCAGAATCGGCAGGTTCTGCGCGGCGTCGGTGCAGGCAATGGCCTGCATGGTCTGGCTGGCAACCTGTGCTAGACTTTCGCCGGTAATCAAAGCTTCCATCTCGCTCTGGTCGGCCACCAGTTTGGCAATGCGCAGCATGCTGCGGCGCATGAGCACGGTAAACAACACATCAGGCGCATTATCGCGGATATACTCCTGCGGCTTGGTATAGGGCACCACAAACAGCTGGCAGTTGCCGGTATATTCTGCCAGTTCGCGGGCCAGGGCGCGCACCTTCAGTTTGGCGCGCAGGCTGGTGTACGGCGGGCTGGCAAAGTGGATGTGGTGCAGTGCAAGCCCGCGGCGCGCCATGCAATAAGCTGCTACCGGGCTGTCGATGCCGCCGGAAAGCAGGTTCAGCGCACGGCCGCTGGTGCCAACGGGCAGGCCGCCCGCGGCTTCCACCTTGGGGCCATGGATATATGCGCCTTTATCGCGGATTTCCACCATGATTTCCAGCTGCGGCTCATGCACGTTCACCCGCAGGTGGGGGTGCTTGCCCAGCAGGTAAGCGCCCAGTTCGCGGCACAGCTCCGGGCTTTTCATCGGGAACGTTTTATCCGCGCGCTTGGCTTCCACCTTAAAGGTGCGGATGCCGCGCAGCGTTTCGCCAAGATAAGCTTCCGCCGTGGCGCAGATCTCGTCAAAATCCTTGCTGCAGCAGGCAGCGCGGCTCATTTTGACAATGCCAAAAATTTTGGAAATACGGCGGAACGCTTCGTCCATGTCCAGGTCATCTTCCAGTGGCTCAATGAACACGGTGGACTGCGCCTGGGTCACCTTGAATTTGCCCAGGTCTTCCAGCCGGTAGCGGATGCTTTTGGCCAGGCGGGCTTCAAATTTGCTGCGGTTCAGGCCTTTCAGGGTCATTTCGCCCTGATAGGCAAGGATGATTTCTTTCATGTTTATGGCAAACCTTTCGTGTCTGGTGTTATGGTTTCATTCAATAGCCTTATCTTTTCAGATATGCTGCAACTCTTTCAGGCCGTCTTTCAGGCCGTCCAGCAGAGCCTGCACATCTTCGGGGGTGTTGTCCCCGCAAAAGCTGACGCGCAGCGCCGTGCGCACGGCAAGGTCCGGCGCGCCCATCGCCATCAGGGTGTGGCTCGGCTCGCCCTTATCGCAGGCGGAGCCGCCGGAAATATAAATGTGCCGCCCGCTCAAATATTCAATAAAGGTCTGGCTGTTGACACAGTTGGTGGAAAAGTTCAGCACCTCCGGCACGGCATCCGCCGGGGAGTTCAGGGTGATGGGTGCCTGCTGGGCCAGCTCTTCCAGCCCGGTGCGCAGCTGGGCGTTCAGGGCGCGGATATGCGCATTGCGGTCGCTCAGGTTTTTGGCTCCCTTTGCCGCAGCAAGACCAAGGCCAACGATATAAGGGGTATTCTCGGTGCCGGGGCGCAGGCCGCGCTCCTGATGGCCGCCCAGGTAGGGCGGGCAAAGCGTCTGGCGCACGCTGTCCCGGATGAACAAAGCGCCGATTCCCTTGGGGGCATGCACTTTATGACCGGATACCGAGAGAGTATCCACGTTCTTCCACTTTTTCAGGTCAATGGGGATGCGCAGCCATGCCTGCACGGCATCCACATGCACCGCACAGCGGCTGTTTTTGGCCTTGACGGCTGTGGAAAGAGCGGCAATATCCTGCAAAGTGCCGGTTTCATTATTGACCGCCATGCAGCTGACCAGAACGGTATTTTTATCCACCTCGGCAGCCAGTTTGGCAACATCCAGGTGACCGTCTGCTTCGGGCAGGATTTCCACCACCTCAAAGCCGCGGTCTTTCAGTGCACGGATGGGCCGCTGCACGCTGGGGTGCTCAAAACCGGAAACCACAATTTTGCTGCCCCAGTTTTTGCGTGCCATGGCAAGGCCCTGCACGGCAAGGTTGTTGCTCTCGCTGCCGCAGGAGGTAAAATACAGATCCTTGGCCTGGCAGCCCAAGGTGCGGGCAATCTGCCCGCGGGCCGTGGTCAGGGCTTCATGGGTTTCTACCGCCGGTTCGTACAGGCTGGAGGGGTTCGCCCAATCCTTTAATAATGCTTTATGGATGGCACCCGCAATCTCCGGGTCCACCATGGTGGTTGCGGCATTATCCAGATAATGCAGTTCAGGGTCCAACAGCATGAGAAAGCCTCGTTTCGCTACGCGTAAAATTAAATCAAATTAAAAAAGAATAATGAATAAAGAATAATGTTGGTGCGCCGCCCGCGGCGGCGCAGATAAAACAGGCAGCAAACTCTGGCATGCAACAGCCCTGCCAGAGCGCCGAACCTGTTTTCAATGTGATGCCGTGGGCATCACACAGCCATTATTCATTATTCTTTTTTCTTTATTATTTTTCTTCGCTCTTTTCCATAGTAATACATAGTAAATTATACACACCACACCCGCAAAACACAAGTAGCGCCATACAAAAAAGGCGTGCGGGGTTGGCCGCACGCCGGAGAGGCTTCTTTTGTGTTATCTTGTGTGCCGGTCCTTTACTTCGTGGGCGTGGCCGATTACGGCGCTGCGCTTATGAAACAGCAGGCCCACCACGGCAAACATACCGCCCTCGATCAATACAGTAAACAGCCAGTCCCCCGTTACCAGGTAGCTGCCTGCCAGGCAGGTCAGCAGGGTGGGGATCGGCATGCTGATGCAGATAGCTGCAAAGAACTGTTTCGGCTTCATGTTGGCGTGAGCTGCGGCATAGGGAATGATGCCGTTGGGCAACCCCGGTGTGATAAACGCCAGAATGGTATAAAACCAGGGGTTCTTGCTGTTGCGCACGCTGTTCAGCAACTTATTCGCCTTGGGGCTGTTTGCTGTGAGCAGTTCAATGACTTTTGCCAGGCGGCGCGCCAGCAGAAACACCAGAAAGTTTGCCGCCACCGATGCCGAAAAGCTGGTCACAAAGCCTTTCCACGGCCCATAGGCGATCCCCGCCGCCAGTTGGACCGGCATGGCCGGGATTACCAGCGATACCACCTGCACGAACGCCAGGAACCACAGCGTCAAAAAGCTGCGCAGCCGCCCCTCGCTTGTCAAATAATCGCTCAGAGCCTGTTCGTCCCCGCTGGAAAATGCAGTCCATAACCCCGGCAACAGCAGGCGGAATGTTTCAATAATCAGCAGCACCATAACCAGAATTACGGCTGCTGCCGCAACAACGGCCAGGCGCTTGGTGCGTTCGGGGGTCTGTTGTTTCATGCAGGGGGTACTCCTTAATTCTAAAATATAATGTTTATTCGCCGAAATCCTGTGCCACTTTTTTGAGCATATCCCGGATGGGCAAGTTATACGGGCAGCGGGTCTCGCACTTGCCACAGCCAATGCAGGCACCGGCTTTCACCGCCAGGGTATCGTACCGTTCGTGCGCCCAGCCCGCAAGGCCATAACGCTCCAGGTAGCCATGGAACAAGAAACAGCTGGGAATCTGGATGCCCACCGTGCAGGGGGCACAGTAATTGCAGCGGCGGCAGAACTGGGTGCCAAGGGTATCCCGCACTTTCTGGCAGGCGGCTTTCTCCTCCGGGGTCAGCGGGGCGGTGTTGGCGCTGCCCGCCACATTCTGTTCCAATTCTTCCGGCGCGGCCATGCCAGGGATGGATACTGTGACTGCCGGGTTGGAAAGCACATACCGCAGCGCCAGCCGTCCATCCTCAATGGCACCACCGGCCAGCGGCTTCATATCAATAAAGGCCTTGCCCTTTTCCGCACAGCGGTCGATCAGCTCTTTGCCCTGCTGCTCCACAATATTATAGGGGAACATAATGGTTTCGATCTCGTCCACCTTCAGCGCCTTTTCAAACGTCTGGCTCAGGTGGGCGGTAATGCCAATGTGCCCCACAACGCCCTTGGCCTTGGCTTCCAGCAGGGCTTCCATGGCGCCGCCGGGGGCCAGGATTTTATCCAGGTTTTCCGGGCTGGGGTTGTGGAACTGGTACAGGTCAATGTGATCGGTGCGCAGGTTTTTCAGGCTGGCGGCAAGCTCGGCTTCCATCTCTGCCTTGGTCAGCGCACGGCACTTGGTGGCAAGGATAAATTCATCCCGCAGGCCCAGTTCCTCCAGCGCCTGGCCGATCCACTCCTCGCTGACGGTGTAAGCGCGGGCGGTATCAATGTAATTGATGCCCGCCTCATGCGCGGCTTTCAGCATGGCGCGGGTGCCAGGTTCATCAATGCGCTGCACCGGAATGCCGCCAAAGCCCAGGCGCGAAACCCGCAGCCCGGTGCGGCCAAAATCAACATACTGCATATTTCATTCTCCCTTTTTGCGGCGGGGGTGCCCTGCCCCGCCTGGACGGTTGTGCAAAGTATCACTATTATAGCAGGCAAGGCTTTACTTGTCACGTTTTTTGGCAGCTTTTTATTGACTTTACGTCTGCTGTGCGTTAGGATTAGACTATTCATTGGGTATTTGTTGGTACATTATAAAGGATACACACGTTATAGTAGAGGGAGGAAATTCCTATGCGTTATGGTTTTATCGGCTGCGGCAACATGGGCGGTGCGGTTGCCCGCGCAGTGTGCCGCGGCGTTGGGCCGGAAAATGTTGTGCTGGCCAACCGCACCCCGGCCAAGGCTGAAGCCCTGGCCGAAGCACTTGGCTGCCGCGCCGCCACCAACGATGTGGTCGCGCAGGACTGCGATGTAATTTTCCTTGGCGTAAAGCCGCAGATGATGGCCGATATGCTGGCCGGCATCGCCCCCATCCTGGCAAAGCGCAGCGGGCGTTTTGTCCTGGTTACTATGGCTGCGGGGCTGAGCATAGCCCGCGTGCGCGAGATGGCCGGCGGTGCATATCCGATCATCCGCATCATGCCCAACACCCCGGTTTCGCTGGGGGCCGGTATGATCCAGTACTGCGCTGACGGCGTGAGCGATGACCAGATGTTCGCCTTTTTGGGTGCCATGGCCCCGGCCGGGCGGCTGGATGCCATCCCGGAAAATTTAATCGACGCCGCCTGCTGTGTTTCCGGCTGCGGCCCCGCGTGGGTATACCAGTTTATTGAAGCATTGGCTGACGGCGGCGTTGCTGCCGGATTGCCCCGCGCCAAAGCCCAGGAATATGCTGCCCAGACCCTTTTGGGCAGCGCCCGCATGGTGCTGGAAAGCGGCAGCCACCCCGGCGTACTGAAAGATGCTGTGTGCAGCCCCGGCGGTTCCACCATTCAGGGTGTGCGCGTGCTGGAAGAGCACGCGTTCCGCGGCGCAGTGACCGATGCCGTCCTGGCCGCCTATGACAAAACAAAGGAAATGGGGAAAAACTGATGCGCATTGTTGTCAAGATCGGCACCAGCACGCTGGCCCATCCGGGCGGGCGGCTGAACATCCGCCACACCGAAGCACTGGTAAAAGTGTGGAGCGACATCAAAAACGCCGGGCACGAGCTGATTATTGTATCGTCCGGCGCAACCGGCCTTGGCGTGGGCAAGCTGCAGATTTCCCGCCCCAAAGATATGGTGACAAAGCAGGCCGCCGCAGCCGTGGGCCAGTGCGAGCTGATGTATACTTACGACAAGCTGTTTGCCGAATACAGCCACACCGTTGCCCAGCTGCTGGTGACCTGGGAGGACTTTGACCATCCCCACCGGCTGAACAACCTGCAAAACACGCTGGAGCGCCTGATCCAGCTGGGCGCTGTGCCGGTCATCAACGAAAACGACCCGATTTCCACCGAGGAATACTCCCTGGGCGATAACGACCGCCTGGGTGCCCTGATTGCCAAATACACCCACGCCGACCTGCTGGTGCTGCTGAGCGACATTGACGGCCTGTACACCGCCGACCCGCATACCCACCCGGAAGCCACGCTGATCCACCGGGTAGAGAGCGTTACCCCCGAAATTGAGCAACTGGGCGGCGGCTCCAACAGCGGCCTTGGCACCGGCGGCATGTCCGCCAAGCTGACCGCCGCCAAAATTGCCACCGGTGCCGGTGTTGACATGGTCATCGCCAACGGTGCCAACGCCAACGTGCTGTACGACATTGTGGACGGCAAGGATGTGGGGACGAGATTTGTTGGAAAAAATAATAAATAATAATGAATAAAGAATAATGTTGGTGCGCCGCGGGCGTCACTCAACCATTATTCTCTATTCTTTATTCATTTTTAATTACAGCCAAAGGAGTTCTGCTATGACTACGCATGAAATTCTGTTAGCGGCGCAGGCGGCAAAGCTGCCGCTGGCGCTGGCAGATACCGATACCAAAAACGCTGCGCTGGAAGCCATGGCAGTTGCCCTGGTGGAAAACAGCGATGCAATTCTGGCCGCCAACAAGCAGGATCTGGCCGCCGCACGCGGGCGCATCAGCGATGTAATGCTGGACCGTCTTGCCCTGACCCCTGCCCGGCTGGCCGCCATGGCCAAGGGCATGCGTGAGGTTGCCGCCCTGCCGGACCCGGTGGGCGCCGTGCTACGCAAAATTGTGCGGCCGAACGGGCTGCTCATTGAAAAAACCTCGGTGCCCATGGGCGTGATCGCCATTATTTATGAAAGCCGCCCCAACGTGACTTCCGACGCCGCCGCGCTGGCCCTGAAAGCCGGCAGCGCCTGTGTGCTGCGCTGCGGGCGCGATGCCTGGGCCAGCTGCCATGCCATTGTCAACGCTCTGCGCTGCGGTCTGGCCCGTGCCGGCCTGCCGGAAAGTGCCGTCAGCCTGATTGAGGACACTACCCACGCTTCCGCCAACGAGCTGATGACGGCAAACGGTCTGGTGGATCTGCTGATTCCCCGCGGCGGTGCCGGGCTGATCCGCGCCTGTGTGGAAAACGCCACGGTGCCCTGTATCCAGACCGGGACCGGCATCTGCCATGTATATGTGGACAAAGCCGCCGACCTGAACATGGCGGTGGATATCATTGAGAACGCCAAAACCAGCCGCCCCAGCGTGTGCAATGCCGAGGAAGTGTGCCTGGTACACAAGGATGTTGCCGCAGGGTTTCTGCCGTTGCTGAAAGCCCGCCTGGTGGATGCCCGCGCAGCTGCCGGGCTGGTTCCGGTGGATCTGCGGCTGGATGAGCGCGCCGCCGCCATCATTCCCGGAACACCCGCCGGCGAGCAGGATTTTGACACTGAATTTTTGAACTACATCCTGGCCATTGCCGTGGTGGATGATGTGGATGCTGCCATTGCCCACATTGCCCGCCATTCCACCCACCACAGTGAGGCCATCATCACGGCGGACGATACCGCCGCAGACCGCTTTACCACCTGTGTGGACAGCGCCGCCGTGTATGTCAACGCCTCCACCCGCTTTACCGATGGCGGAGAGTTTGGCCTGGGGTGCGAAATGGGCATCAGCACCCAAAAGCTGCATGCCCGCGGCCCCATGGGCCTGGCCGAGCTGTGCAGCTACAAATATATCATCCACGGCTCCGGCCAGACCCGCGGCGGTTCTGCGGCAAAATTGCAGAATCCGTGTAATTGATTGTAGCACAGGATACAACATTCGCAGAAGACGGTCTTGACCGTTCCCTACAGAGCATTTTATTATGTGCTGCCTGCCAATAAATGTGCTGTAGGGCGGGATGCCCTCATCCTACCGCGGAGAAACCTTGCTGATTGCAGCAAACGATGCAAGCCATTTGTAGGGGACGATGCCTGCATTGTCCCGCATGTCGGACCCTGTCTAATCCCCCCACCTCAAACTCCGTCGCCCGCTTAAATTTCCATCATCACAAAAAGCATATGCCCGCGCATTCCGCGCCCGGCATATGCTTTTTCTGTTATCGCACTATAAACTTATTTTCCCTGCGCCATCGGATAATAATACTCCACCAACAAATCCACGCAGGCCCCATAGCTTTTCATGCCCAGGGTCTGGTCATACCCGCGCAGAAAACCGGTATACACCGTGCTGCCTGCCTCTTTGACCGGGCCTTCCCACTTGGCCCAATAGGCGTTGTTGTCGGCCAGGTCGGTGCGGGCAGCATCGCACAGGGTGCGGTAATTTTCGCTGGCGGCCTGCGGGTCAGCGCTGTACCAGGCGTTGGAAAGGTACAGGTAGCCCATCAGCCAACCGGAATATTCATATGCCGCATCACCACAGGTGGTGGAAGCCCGGATCGCCACAAAGTTTGCTTCCTGCTCGGCCGCCACGCCGCGCTGGTGGCTGAACTCGTGCGCAATGGTGGCGGGCAAAAACACCGCCGGGCAGTCCACATTCAGGGTGCTTTCGCCAAACAGGGGGCACAGGTAGCCGGTAAAGCCTGCCGCGCTCATCAGCTTGGAATAAAACGCCGGTTTGGGGCTGCGGTGCGGCCCGGCCAAAAAGGGATATTCCGCCACAATGCCGTCATACACATGGCCGGTGTTCAGCAAAATTTTCTCCTTGCTCACGGCGAACAGACCGGTTTCGTCCCGTGGGACGGTATCAGCGGCGGCGTTCACCTGCTCGGCAAACCACACGGTGGTGGCGGCCAGCTGTTCCACGCTCAGGGCCGGGGCCTGCATGTTGGCCTGCGCGGCAAAGCTGGGTGCATAATACTGGGTGCCCCACAAAGCGCACACCCCGGCATAGATCCACACCGCCGCGGTGCCCACATGCAGCACCCAGGCGGCAAAGCCTGCCTGTTTGCGGTGCATAGCCCGCACAATGCGCTGCACCAGCCGAACCAGGCAGATCAGAATGGCCGCCGTGGCAGCCAGCTCACAAAAGCTGAAGGGTAGCGGCTCCACCAGCGCAGAAACAAACCGCTTGACCGGCATGGAAACATACTCCACCCACCACTGCATGGCCGCGGCACTGCGGCGTGCGGCCCAGAACACCCCCAGCGCCGCCACCCCGCCGCCCAGCAGGGACAGCCCGGCTTTGTGGGCGCGGCCAAACGCACGCACGGCGGCTGATACTTTTTTCTGCATCTTGTTTTCCCCTATTTATCGCAACTTTTATCTCATAATTTTTCTAAGGTGTATCTGGTGTATCTGAAAACAAAGAAAATGACGGATATTTCGCAAACACAAGCAGGATGTAAGGCAAAGAGCCGCAGGAATCCTTTGTGGATTTCAAGACCTATTAAGGCAATACCGCACAATCCCCGCCTTACGGCTTAAGCACCGCTTCGGCGGCTGCGGCACGGCATCTGCGTTGCCAAAATGCTCGATAATACATCCAGTATTATCTGCGCTTTTGG
>SAUS01000018.1 GCA_004000625.1 Candidatus Cibiobacter qucibialis
GCATCTGCCGCACCTCGCTCGCCGTATCGGCACTTAGAATTATGCGGTATTGCCTTTATTCTTGGGTGGGGCGTATCTTGTTTTTTGGGTGGTATTTGCTGTATTCCGGGGTAGAATATTGGGCAAGGCCCGTCATGCGGGACGATGCAAGCATCGTCCCCTACAAATAGGGTTGGGTTTGTTGCAGGTTTTATAATATGCAATACGGCAAGGCTTCGGCGGGATGAGAGTTCCCCGCCCCACTTACCACTTACCACTTACCACTTACCACTTACCACTTACCACTTACCACTTAGTATATCACCGCCCTCCCCACACCACAACGCTTTTCCCCTTGCAATTTTGCGGCAAATCCGCTATGATGAAACACGAGAAATTTTATGGCCGGGGCGGCGCCGCGCTGCCCTGTGTCAATGATGAAGGAGATTCTGTTATTATGGCATTCAAATATGAAATCACCGAGCGCATTGCTGTTCTTTCCACCAACTCCAGCGGCTGGGAGCGCCAGCTGAACCTGATCAGCTGGAACGACCATGAGCCGAAGTACGACATCCGTGACTGGTCTCCGGACGGCAGCAAGATGGGCAAGGGCATCAGCATGACCAAAGAGGACCTGATTGCCCTGAAAGGCATTCTTGATGACATGGAGCTGTGATGGAAGATTATCGCGCACAATTTATTGACATCTACAACAAGAATGTCACCCGCCCCGGTGCGGACCGCCTGCTGAAATGGCTGGAGGGCACAGACTTTTTTACCGCGCCCGCTTCCACCAAGTTCCACGGTGCATGCGAGTGCGGCCTTGTGATGCACAGCATCAATGTGTACAACGCCATGATGCAGCACTTTTTCACGGAAGGGGAAGATAACCCCGAAACTTTTGCGGTGTGCGCCCTGCTACACGATGTATGCAAGGCGAACTTTTACAAAGTCAGCACCCGCAACGTGAAAAATGATGCTACCGGTCAATGGGAGAAAGTTCCTTTTTATCAGGTAGCCGACCAGCTGCCCTATGGCCACGGTGAAAAGAGCGTTTATCTCATTGAGCACTTCATGCGCCTAAAAACCGATGAAGCCATTGCCATCCGCTGGCATATGGGCGGTTTTGACGATGCGGTGCGCGGCGGCAGTTTTGCGGTAAGCGATGCTTACAACCGCTACCCGCTGGCCGTCAAGCTGCACGCTTCGGACCTGATTGCCACCTATCTGATGGAGCAGGGCACCAGCAATGTGGAAAACGGCCACCCAAAAACAAAATAATTGATAGCAGAAACGGCACAGCCTTTTTACCGGGCTGTGCCGTTTATCTTATTGCTTACTGCACGCTTTGCATATATTCGTCAATTCTCTGGCTGAAGATTTCCGGCCAGCGGGCGTCGTATTCGGCAAACACCTGCTTGAAGTAATCGGCTTCCTCTGCATCCGGCCGGGCTGTGCGGCGGTAGCAATACAGGGTAATGCCGTCCAGCGGGAACTCGGTCACATATTCATAATGGACAGCAGCAGGGCTTTGGGTGCGCAGCGCTGCGTTGATGGGGCCGACAATGCCGCCCTCATCCACACGATCGGTCACCATCACATATTCTGACGTCCAGATTCCCGTGGGGAAGCCATGGGTGGAGGGCACACTGCTCTCCCACAGGATCATCGTTTGCAGCTGGGGGTGGGCCGGGTCACTGTAGGCAAAGGTAGTGCCGCTGTAACCATTGGAATCCATATTGATGTAAACGGTCTGGTCCTCAGTGCAATGCTCCAGCACAAAATCTGTCACGGCGCGCATCTGGGCCAGGTCGGTGCGGCGGGTCAGGTCCAGGCTTTCGCTGCTCAGGGCCAGGGTCTGCACGCTTTTACCGGGCAGACGCAGGGCGTTGCCGAAGTTGACCACCAAAAATACGGCCAGAACACCCGCCGCAGCATTGCGCAGCCAGGGCTTTGCCTTTTGCTGGGTCAGTTTGGCGCACAGGCCAAACAGCATCAACAGGTAAAAAGGCGCAAGGATCAGGCTCTGGTGGTCGCCCAGGGACTGGGTACGGGTAAACAGCACCATCGCCCCCAGGCTGGCCGCGGCGGCTACAATAGCCTGTGCACGGGTGCTGCGGCAATACAGCAGCCACACCAAGCCTGCCGCGCAGAGCACCAGCCAGATCAGTCCCTGGGTGCGCAGCTGGCCCAGGCAGTTGTTGCCAAAGCCGCCGCCATAGTAAGCGCCGTAAATATCGGCGTAGTCGGTTGTCAGGATGGTTTTGAAGGTGGGCAGCAGCGCCCCCACGATGATCACAGCGCTGGGCACGCCGAACAGCAGCATATGTTTGAGGGTACTCCCCAGCGTTTTGCGGCGCACCGCCTCCACCAGCACCGCCAGCACATACACAGCATAAAACGCCAAGATCCAGAACATGTACCAGCGCCGGGTCAGGATCAGGGCAAACGTTGCAGCAAAAATCGCCAACAGCCGCGGCCAGGGCAGCGTTTCAAACCGGTAATCCGCGCACAGCAGGGCGATCACTGCGGCAAAAGTCAGGCCAAAGGCATCCGGCATGCCGTGGGTGGCAGGCCACAAAAACATGGGCCACAGCACCATAACCGCCATACACAGCGGGTAATACAGCGCCGTATGGCAAGCGGGCAACTGCTGGGCCAGGTATTTTGCACCCATCAGCAGCGCAAACCACATGGGCACAAAGCAGGTGATGGCATAGCACACCATAAACGCATTGATGCTGCGCCCGGTAAAGAGATACGGCACACTGATAAAGAGATTCATGAACATCTTATAGTCCGCCGTCAACAGGCTTTCCAGCAGCACATGAATGCCGTAAAATCCGCTTTGACCAAAGCTGCCGAACAGCAGTGTCTGCTTGGCAAAATAGTTGATCGCGTCATCACTGTACACCGTTTGGCGGTAGCACACCAGTGCAGCGATGACCGCAACGCCCACAGCGGAGCCAGCCAGCCAACTGCGCAGGAACATTTTATCCTGTGCTACCCTCTGACCGGGGAACACCGTCTGCCAGGTAAAGTGCAGCAGCAGGCACAGCCCGCCCATGCAGACAGCCCACATCAGCACCACCAGCAGCATGCCGCCATAGGCTGTGATCACACCGCCCACCAGAATGGCACACAGCAGCAGCACGCCATACGCCAGCCAGCGTGGACCGGCCGGGAGTGTGCGAAGGTTCGGGAACTGAATTTTTCCCATCGGGGGCCTCCTTTCGCCCTTTATTTGTTTATACAATTTGTTTATATAAAATCATTTTATACAAAGTATTTATTTTGTTCGTGTTGTCCTGCTCTTGTACAACCCTTATGCGGCTTATTTCACAGGGGAACAGTTACACTCCACGCAGTTACACAACACTGCGGGCATCCGGCACTTCCACACTTTGCAGGTCAAATACAAAAGCAGCCCGCGAAACCAAGGCTCCGCGGGCTGCCGGGTTATGTATTTACTTTCTTGCGGCCGCCGGCTGATTCAAACGTTCCAGCTCGGCATTCAGGTCCTGGCTCACACTGCGGCGGGTATCACCTGCGCGGCGCAGGCGGTGGGTGTTTGCATTATTGGCCTGCACCTGCGGCTGGCTGCGCACAGGGCGCACCCGTTTGGCAGCTGGCTGAGCAGACTTATTATGGCGCACCTTTGCCTGGGCAGCGGGATAATTTTCCTTTGCGGTGTTCTCTCCAAAGTGGCGCAGCTCCGCACCAAAGGCTTCAAAATCTGCACCGGTTGCATCCAGTGCCTGATAAATTGCCGTGGTGGCATCATCCAGGTCCGCAGTGGCGGCGCTCAGGCGTTCATCCACGCGGGTCACACGCTCACGCAGCATGGCAAGGCTTGCGGCCAAATCGCGGGCATGCTCTGTCATGCGGCCCTGCTGCTCTTCAGCTTGCTGTTTCAGGCGTTCTTCGGCCGCATCGGCTTTCAGGCGGGCTTCCATCAAAATCTGACGGGCCTCAATGCGGGCTTCCTCGGTCACATCAGCCTGGGGTGCCTTCGGTTCCGGGGCCGGCTCCGGCTTTTCCTGCGGGGCAGGCTGAGGTGCGGGGGCCGGTTCCTGCTTGGGGGCAGGCATACCGCCTTTGGGGATCATCGCCTCGTATTCAGCAATCTGCTTTTCGTACTCGTCGATCTGTTTTTGCAGATCGCGGCAACGGAACTGCCATTCCACCACAGCCTGCTGATTTTCTTTATTGCGGCTCAGGTTTGCCGTGGCGCGCTCTTCTACCGATTTGGCACGGGCGACCACCTCGGCAGCCGATTTTTCCGCAGCTTCGGCGCGCTGGTTAGCGGCTGAAAGATCGCTTTGCAGCTTTTCCACACAGGCACGTGCAGCGGACTGTTCAGAGCGCATTTTATCCAGCTGGGCCTGCAGCTGGGCAATCTGCTCTTCTTGCTCTGCGCTGTGCTGCCGGTTTTCGTTGTCCAGTGCATTGAGGTAAGCCAGCACATCATTTTTATCAAAGCCCCGGAACGTGGTTCGGAACCCTTTTTCCTGCAGGGCTGATAAGGTTTGGCTGCTGGGCATAGCTTTCCTCCTAAACTGGTCAGCGGGCCGTTTTGTTTTTTATGCGAGCATGCCTGCCCGCAGCCGCAAAGGATAGAGAACGCGCAGCGATCAGGAACGCTTGTTCAGGATGCTGAGCAGATCGTTGAAGTAATCACCGTCATCTTCGTTGCTGTCATCTTCCTTGGCAGCGGGGGCGGTGGAAACCGGGGTGTCAACATTGGGGTTGAACACATTGCTGAATACCGGGTTGGGGATGACCGGATCAGCGACCGGGGCCGGGGCCGGGGCGGGAGCCGGGGCAGGTGCAGCGGCCGGGCGCGGTGCAGCCGGGGCAACAGCAGGTGCAGCGCCTGCGGCAGCGCGCTGGGCGTTCACAACAGCCTGGATGGGCTCGTCCACGCCAGGCGTGCTTTCAAAGCCGGTAGCCACAACGGTAATGCTCATCTCATCCTGCAGGCGCTCGTCAAACGCAGTACCCCAAATGATGTTCGCATCGGGATGTGCGCTCTGGGTGATCATGGAAGCAGCAGTCTCAACATCGTCCAGGCCGATATCCGGGCTGGAGGTAATGTTGATGATAACGCCGCGTGCACCGGCAATGCTGGTTTCCAGCAGCGGGCTGGAGATTGCAGCCTTGGCAGCGTTTTCTGCCTTGCCTGCACCCTTGGCAACGCCAACGCCCATGTGGGCAAAGCCGGCATCCTTCATGATGGAACGGACGTCAGCAAAGTCGAGGTTGATGAAAGCAGGAACATTGATCAGGCTGGAGATGCTCTCAACGCCCTGGCGCAGCACGTTATCGGCTGCTTCAAAAGCGTTCATCAGGGTGATCTTTTCCTGGCTGATGAGCTTCAGCCGCTCGTTCGGGATCACGATCAGGCTGTCTACATGCATCATCAGGTTGGCAATACCCTGTTCGGCCATGCTCATCTTGCGCTTGCCCTCAAAGGCAAAGGGCTTGGTGACAATACCGACGGTCAGGATGCCCAGGTCATGGGCCGTTTCGGCCACGACCGGTGCAGCGCCGGTGCCGGTGCCGCCGCCCATGCCAGCGGTGATGAACACCATCTGGGCACCTTTCAGTGCATTGGCGATCTCATCCTTGCTTTCCTCCGCTGCACGCTGGCCGACCTCCGGGTCAGCACCAGCGCCGCGGCCCTTGGTCAGCTTTGCGCCAAGCTGAACCTTCTGGGTAGCCTTGGAGTTGACCAGTGCCTGCTGGTCGGTATTCATTGCTACAAATTCAACGCCATTCAGGCCAGCTTCAACCATGCGGTTCACGGCATTGCCGCCGCCGCCGCCAACACCGATAACCTTAATGTTGGTTACATTCTGCATCTCTTCATCGAGAACGAACGCCATAAGTGTATCCCCCTAAAGAATATAAAATTGCAAATGCAACAGGGCCGGATTTCCGCCAGCGGACACACTGACCCCCATAAAGGAAGCGCCGCCCCACACCCCAAACTTTGCTTACGCGCGTTGCGGTGCAGCCAGCTCTTCCTAAGATATCGCATATAACTGTTTATAAGAATAACAAATTTTGCAAATAATTTCAATACCCACACGCTAAAAAGCCAAAAAATAGATGTTTACATTTGTGGGTATCACAAAAAGCCCCGCAGGTTTTGCGGAGCTTTGGTGAATTATGACAATATTTTTACAGTTTTTTCGTCTGTCTGCCAGCTTCTGTCCCGGTGCGGCCTGCCCGGCAGTCGGCCCCCAGGCGGCGCAGATCCCCCGCCAGGTCGGCATAGCCGCGCCGGATATGTCCGGCATCCAGCACCCGCACGCAGCTCCCGTCCCCCACACCAAGGCCCGCCAGCACCAGTGCTGCCCCGCCCCGCAGGTCTGGTGCAGTCACAGTGGCACCATGCAGTTTTGCGCTGCCGCCAAGGTACAGCAGCCGTCCCTCGCTGCGGGCATCAGCCCCCAGGGCGGCAAAGCCCTGCGCACAGGCAAAGCGGTTTTGGAACAGGCCGTCATAAATGCGGGATGCTCCCTCCGCCCCCAGCAGCACCGCTGCAGCCAGAGGGGCAGTATCTGTAGCAAGGCCAGGGTAAGCAGCCGCTACAAGTTCCTGACCGCCGCGCAGCTTTGTATCCTGATCCCGCGTGATGCTAAACTCATTTTCCCCGCGGGCAACCTCGCAGCCGCTGCCCTGCAAAAAGTCCAGAAACGCCGCCAGCCACACCGGACTGCACTGCGTTACCGTCACCCGCCCGCCTGCAATGGCGGCGGCTGCCGCATAAGTCGCTGCGGCAATGCGGTCCGGCAGCACGGTATGCACACAGCCGTCCAACAGCTCGCCGCCGGTACCTCGGATGCAGACCACCGGCGTACCCGCCCCCGTGATTTTTGCCCCGCAGGCGTTCAAAAAAGCGGCGGTATCCGCAATTTCCGGCTCGCACGCCGCACCGCGCAGGGTGGTAACGCCCGCCGCACAGCAAGCCGCCAGCATCAGGGTCAGGGTTGCTCCCACGCTGGGCAGACGCAGAGCAAAATCCGTACCACGCAAAACGCCGTGGCGGCGCAGCACCACGCACTCTGCCGCCGCGCACACCTGTGCCCCCATGGCTGTCAGCCCGGCCAGGTGGATATCAATGGGCCGCGGCCCCAGTCTGCACCCGCCGGGCAGCGGCAGCTCTGCCCAGCCCGCGCGGGTCAACAGCGGTGCCAGGTAAAACACCGACCCCCGCATAGCCCCCGCCAACGCCGTGGGCACCCGCCCGCTGATCTGCCGGGCTGGCTGGGTGACAAGGTCCTGCCCGGCCCAGGCCGCCCCACTGCCCACAGCCCGCAGCAGATCCAAACTGGTCTGCACATCCCGCAGCAGGGGCACCCGGCGCAGGGTGCAGGGCTGCGCACACAGCAGCGTTGCCGCCAAAAGGGGCAGCACACTGTTTTTGGCCGCTGCCGGGCGGATGCTCCCCTGCAGCGGGTTCCCGCCTGTTACTTCGATATATTCCATTGCCGCACCGCCCCTCTTTGTTCCCACACCAAAGCGCCCTTTTCTATCATATGCCGCACCCGCACAAAACAGCTCTGTTCCACGGGTTTTACAGCAAAATCGGCTGCAGCTGCACCCCGCGCAGAGCGGCTTCCAGCGTATCCGGCAGCTGGGTAAAATCCGCTTTCAGGCTGCAGGGCTTTTTGTAGCTGTCGTCCTGGCCAAAGGGAATGAAATAATAATTTTTGCGCTGCAGCAGCGCCGCCAGCGCTCCCACGCTGCCGGAAAGCCCATCGTTGGTGGATACCCCGATCACCACCGGCCTGCCGCCGCGCAGCATGCTTTTGGCCGCCAGCGTGACCGGCGTTGCGCTGATGCCCGCCGACAGCAGCGCCATCGTTGTGCCGGTACAGGGAGCAATGACAAGTGCCTGTGCCATATGCTTGGGGCCAAGAGGTTCCGCTTCCCGCAGATCCTCCAGCGGGCGGTGGCCGGTGGCTTCCTCCAGGCGCTGCTTCCAATCTGTCGCGCGGCCAAAGCGGGTATCCAGCGCCGACGCCGCATAGCTCAGCATCGGCAGTACTTCCCACCCGCAGGCGCGCAGGCGGATGATTTGCGGCAGAACCGTTTCAAATGTGCAAAAGCTGCCGCACAGGGCAAACACCACCGTGCGCGGCGGTTCCAGGCTGGAATTCATCAGCTCACTCCCCTTTCGCTGCGGGCCGTGGCGGCACGCTCCTGTAAAATCACTTCCACGGTATGCGCCACCAGCGCACCGGCGGTTTCGGGCGCACAGCGGGCGGGCAGGCTCAAGGCATGTTCCGCACGCAGGCCCAGTTCCCGCGCGGCGGCAAAATCCGTTCCGCCGGGGCGGCTGGCAAGGTCCAGGATCAGCGCCCCCCTGGGCAGGCAGCGCAGCTGGGCCGCCCCCAGCACCGGGGCCGGTATGGTGTTGATGACCGCATCAAAGTGCGGCAGAAGCTGTTCCAACGCGGTCAGCGGTGCGGCATGCAGCCCCGCGCAGCGCGCTGCGGCCCGCTGTTCCGGTGCGCGGGCGGCAATGGTCACCTGCCCGCCCAATGCCTGCAGCCGCCGGGCCACCGCCCGCCCAATGCGCCCATACCCCAACACTAGGAACTCACTTTCCCATATCGTGCGCTGGCGCAGCTGCATCAGCAGGGCCAGGCACCCTTCCGCAGTGGGTACTGCGTTCAGGCAGGCCAGCTCCGGCCGCAAAAAGTAATCCACCAGCTCCACCCCGGCGGCCTGCGCCGCTTTGCGCACCGGTTCGCTGATGCGCCCGCCAAGGGCCAGCGTACCGGGGCGGGCGGCGCGCAGGATGCGGGCAAGGTCCGCCGCCTCGGCATCCATCGGCATAGGCAGCAGGATGTAATCCGCCTGCCCGGCCCCCTCTGCCCCCAGCACGGTATAGCCGCTGTTCTGCAGCGCCCGCGCTGCCGCCAGTTGGCGGGCATCCCGCCCAACCACACAAAAAGTCAAATTACATGCTGCCGCCATAATGCTTCCCCCCGGTGTTGTATCTGGCCGTTTGTTCCATGTTATGCCGGGGTGGGCGGCATGGTTCCGTCAGAACATCAAAAACGCCTGCCGCAAAAAAGTTCCCCCGCCTGCATCACAAAGAATACAGACAGGGGAATTTTTCTATTTATCGGTTATGCTCCGTTTTAATAGCTGCGCAGGGCATCGCACTGACCGCGCAGGATACGCAGCGGCTCCACGGGGGTTTTGCCCACGCGCACTTCCACCACGGTAGCTTTGTCGGTGGTGCCAAGGGCATCGCCCTGGGCCACGATTGCACCTTTTTCTACCGTCAGCCTGCGCAGGCCATAGTAAATAGTCTTTACGCCCGCGCCGTGCTCGATCACCAGCGTATTGCCCACATTGGGCAATTTTTCCGCCAGCAGTACCTTGCCGCCCGCCGGGGCAATCAGGTCGCACCTGCCGGAAAGCACCACATTGATGCTGGTGCGGCCGGTACCGGTGTTGTTCTTGCGCTCGGTCTGGGTACGGTTGACATATTCGGTCAGGCCATACGGCAGGGTGACCTCCACCTTATCGCTGAACGGCGAAGCAAACCCAGTGTCCGCCCAGTAGATGGTATCCGATGCCGTATCCAGCAGGTCCAGCACCTCCTGCGGGGTATCATCCGCGCCGACATACGGTGTGACCAGCCCGGACTTGGAAGTATAATCCCGAAAAGATGCGGCGCTCTTGCTCACGTTCAGGGTAAGCTCCTGCACCTCGCCGTCCACGGTGACCTTGATGGTATAGCTGCCAGGCTCGGTTTCCAGCGGGACCGCCAGGTAAGCCACCCAGCCATCGCCGGTCGCGCTGGCACGGAAGCCGGTATCCGGCAGTTCTGCCGTCAGGCTTGGCTTGGTATCCGTCTGCTGGCCCGTTACCTTTACGGCCACAACGCCACCCGGCGTAACAGCCTGGGTATTCAGCCGCACGGTAGCCTTAATCGTTACATCAAATGTGAACTCATAGGTCTGGTGGCCCGAAACTGTCGGTTCGCTCTGGTAACCCTCGCCGCTGCTGACCACCAGCTTGGCGGTGTAGCTGCCGGGCGTGGTAAAGCGGTAGGCGGCAAATTCCTGGGCGCTGCCGCTGAACACTTCCTGCTTATTCTCGTCCTTAACGGTCACTTCGGTGCTGCAGTCCGCCGGGGTCACCCGCAGCGTCATGGTGCCGCCGCCAAAATCAGATTCCAGCGCTGTGGGAGTGCTGGAAAGTGTCTCGGCATAGGTACGCTTAAGGTAGTTGCCTGCCACCGGCACCTGCCAATGGTACGCCACGGGGTCCAGCTGCTGGCCCGCCACTGTTACCGTAACGGCAGGAATCATATCCGGGGTGGCTTTTTTGTACAGCCAGTATATGCCGCCTGCGGCGATCATACCCGCCAGCAGCACCACCAGCAGCAGCCAGCCGATCAGCAGCCGCACGGCTCGGCCCACTTTGCTGCCAGTCGATTCCGGCGTATCTGCCTCTTTCTCCGCCTGTTCTGCTTCGGCATCCTCGATCTGTTCAATCGAAACCTGGACCGTTCGGGTGATCTCCGCCTTGCGCCGCTCTGCTGCAGCGCGCTGTTCCGGGGTCAGTTCCGGTTCGTCATCCTCCGGCTCCGGCGGCTCCGTGGCCTGGGGCAGCTGCGCGGCTTTGGGTTCCTGCACCGCCTTTTCCGGCATTTCCGGCGCGGCGGCTGCTTCAGCCGGTTCGGCCACAGCGGCAGGTTCCGGCGTTTGCGGTTTTTCCGGCACTTCCGGGGGTTCCGGCCGGGGCTCAACATATTGCTGCGGTTTTGCTTCCGGCTTGGGGGCAGCCTTTTTGCGGCGGCGTTTGCCGCCTGCCTGCCCGCTGCGCGGCGCTTTGGGCTTGGCTGCCACCTGTTCCGGGGCGGCAGCTTCGGTCTGCTCGGCTTGTTCCACCCGCGTTTTTGGTTCTTGCGGGGATTTTGTATTTTGGGGTTCGCTTTTTTGTTTTTGCGTGCCCGTTTTGCGGTGCGCAGTATTGCTATTGCTGGCATGGGGTTTGGCCATCCTGCCTCGCCCCGTGCCTGGAGCGGTTTTGCCCTGCGTGCGCTGCCCGCCCCTGGCTTTGGGCTTTGGCTGCTGCGCCGGCTCCATCGCAGTCTGTGTTACCTTCTCTTCGTCCATCGCTTTCTCCACCAACATTTGCGATTTATCGTTGCTCTAAGGCAACACCGCACAATTCCCGCCTTACGGCTTAAGCACCGCTCCGGCAGCTGCCGCACCTCGCTCGCCGTATCGGCACTTAGAATTATGCGGTATTGCCCTAACTCTATTTTGTTACATTGTTTCGCGGTACAAAAGGCCGCTGCTGCCCGTCAGGGCGGCAGCAGGGTCAACGGACTTGCTGCCAATGCGCAGCTCCCAGATCAGGGTATGCTCCTCACTGGTGGTGCCCAGTTCTTCGCCGCGGGCAAGGCTCTGCCCACGCTGCGCCTTTACGGCATCCAGCCCAAACAGATAGCTCTTAACCCCGCAGCCATGGTCAATCACCACAGTGCCGCCGGTCAGCGCCAGCGTTCCGGCGTACACCACAGTACCCGCCTGCGGTGCCGTAACGGCGGTACCCGCTGCGGCGTTATAATTGATGCCAGTTGCCCGGCCGGTAATGGTCCCATCGGTGCGCAGCCGCGCGCCGTAATCCGCCAGAATCGCACTGGGCACCGGCGAGGCAAAATTGCCCTGCCACAGCTTTTCGCTGCTGCCCTGTGTGTAAAGGGGCCAGATCGCATTTTTATATTCCGTTGCTGCGCCCGGTATGTCTGCCTCTGCGGCCACATCCACGGTTTTGGCCTCGCTCTGCATCACGTTCAGGGTCAGCTCCTGGGTCAGGCTGCCGCAGGTCACGGTCAGGGTATGGGGGCCGCCCTCGGCATTATAGGTTACCGGGATATAGCCCATATACCCACCGGTCACCGGGCGGAACCATACATCCCCCAGGTCGGTTTCCACGGTCGGCTCGCTGCCATCCAGAATGCCGGTGATGACCAGTGCCGCCACGCCGCCCTGGCTGACGCGCTCACTGCTGAGCACCGCCTTGGGCTGGATGTTCATGGTATAAGATGCACAGTACCGGTACCAGCCGGTGGCATCGCCGGGGTCCGCCGTGTTGCGGTAAGCGGTCAGGGTCAGCTCATAGCTGCCATTTTTGGGGTAGGCATACATCGCAAAGGCAGCGGCATCCCCCTGCACCACAACACTGCCGGCCGAATCTTTCAGCGTAAGGGTCGTGCGCTGCGCCCAGTCCGGCAAAACCAGCTCCGGGGCAGCTTCCGTCATTTCGCCCAGCTTTTGCACCGTCAGGGTGCTGGGCTGTTCAAACGTGCGGTTCAGCACATTGCCCAGCACCGGCACACTCCAGTCATAGCCGATCGGTTCCAGTTCCGTATCGCCCAAAGTGGGGTGCTGCGTGGGAAGTTTGTCATCGCCCGTCATAGCGTACATGGCGTACCCGGCACCGCCCAGCAGCACCGCCAGCATAACCACCACCATAACCAGCCACAGCAAGAGCTTTTTCATGGCGTTCCCTTTCCTTGGCACAGCAGAAAAATCGAAATTCAGTCTGATTTTATAATCACTGCCGTCATTTTTCTTATTTTCAGCAGCGCCTTATGGTTTATCTGAGCCTTTTTTATCATTTAATAAGTATCACTACTGATTGCAAGAAACACGAACAGCCGGGCCGAAGCCCGGCCATTTTCACTTTTCTGCTGGCTGTTCCGGCTTATTCAGCATCGTCAGCAGCCTTTTCTTCGGCGGCTTCTGTCGGTTCATTGTCGATGGGCAGATATTCGTCGTCATCGTCATAATCGTCGCCGTCATCGCTGTACAGCAGGCGCTCGTATTCGTCCAGTTCCTTTTCGCGGCGGCGCAGGTAGAGCGCAGCGGCAGTCAGGGCACCGGCAGCAGCAAACAAAAATGCCAGAATGGCACCAAAAGTGGATCTCTTCATCATAATACTTTTCCTCCGCGTATTCTAAAAGGGATGGGTCTGTAAAATATTATACCCGATTAACCGGGTGAATACAATCTTTCCCTTGTAAATTTTTCACACAAAAAGGTTCAGGGCAATACCGCATAATTCTAAGTGCCGATACGGCGAGCGAGGTGCGGCAGCTGCTAGGCCAAAAGCGCAGATAATACTGGATGTCTTATCGAGCATTTTGGCAACGCAGATGCCGTGCCGCAGCTGCCGGAGCGGTGCTTAAGCCGCAAGGCGGGAATTGTGCGGTGTTGCCTCAGGTATCAAGGTGATACCGCGCCATTCTCCGCAGCATGGTCTCCGGAAAATTTCTTCACCTGCCAAAAGCCATGCCACTCTGCTTGCTTTTTATTCCGGCCGCCACTGGCGCATAATGCCCGCAAATGCGCTTGGCACCGCGTATTCCCCGTTCAGCTCCGCGCGGCTGGCCCAGACGCAGCCCTCCGGCGCCGGGCCTGCGGCTGTGCCGCAAAACCCGCTGATCTGCCAGATGCGATGGGTGAACACATGGCGGGTGCTTTGCAGCGGGGCCTGCCACTGCACACAAAGGCCAATGGCGCGCAACGCGGCGTCCAGTTCCGGTTGGGTCATGGCGGTACCCTCAAAGGCAAGGGGCTGCCACAGCCCGGCCAGCAGCCCTTTGGACGGGCGGCGCTGCAAAAGCACGCCCTGCGGCCCGGTGATCAACGCGGCCGTGACCGGCACCAGCGTTTTTTCCGGCTTAGCCGTTTTGACCGGCAGCTGTTCGGCCCGACCTGCAGCGCGGCCCTTGCACTGAGCAGCCAGCGGGCAGACCTCGCACTTTGGCGCACCGTTGGGCAGGCAGACCAGCGCCCCCAGTTCCATCAACGCCTCGTTATAAGGGCCGGGGCGTTCCTTTGGCATTTCTTCCAGCACACGGGCTGTGAACTCGCGCTTGGCGGCAGGTTTGGTAATATCGGCAGAGCTATTGTCCAGCCGGGCAAATACCCGCAGCACGTTGCCGTCCACCGCCGGGGCTGGGATGCCAAATGCAATGGAGGCAATAGCCCCAGCCGTGTAATCCCCAATGCCGGGCAGAGCGCGCAGGGCGGCATAATCTGCGGGAAGCTGGCCGCCGTACTGCCGGCAGACGATCTGCGCCGCCTTTTGCATGTTGGCCACCCGGCTGTAATACCCCAGCCCCTGCCACAGCTTGCGCAGCTTGTCCGGGTCGCAGGCGGCAAGGGCGGCGGGGTCCGGCAGTTCGGCCACAAAACGCTCGTAATAGGGCAGCGCCGCCGAGACGCGGGTCTGCTGGAGCATGATCTCGCTGACCCAGATATGATATGCCGAAGGCTCCTGCCGGAAAGGCAGGAGCCTTCGATTCAGCTCAAACCATTGGATCAGCGGTTCGCTGACCGCCCCCATTAAAAACCGCCGCAGGTGCGCGGGAAGGCAATGACGTCACGGATGTTGGGGATGCCGGTGACATACATCAGCAGGCGCTCAAAGCCCAGGCCGTAACCGGCATGCTTTACGCTGCCAAAACGGCGCAGGTCCAGGTACCAGTCATAATCTTCGCGCTTCAGGCCCAGTTCATCCAGGCGGGCCAGCAGCACATCCAGGCGTTCCTCACGCTGGGAACCGCCGATCAGCTCGCCAATGCCGGGCACCAGCATATCGGCGGCGGCAACCGTCTTGCCGTCCTCGTTCATGCGCATATAAAATGCCTTGATCTCTTTGGGGTAATCGGTAACAAACACAGGCTTTTTGAACACCTGCTCGGTCAGGTAGCGCTCGTGCTCGGTCTGCAGGTCAATGCCCCAGCTTACTTTATACTGGAAGTTGTCATCGTTCTTTTTCAGCAGTTCGATGGCATCGGTGTAGCTCACGCGGGCAAAATCGCTGTTGGCAACCAGCTCCAGACGCTCGATCAGGCCCTTATCAAAGAACTGGTTGAAGAATGCCAGCTCGTCCGGGCAGTTATCCAGCAGGTAGCGGATGACATACTTGGTCATGGCCTCGGCGGTGTCCATGTAGGTATTCAGGTCAGCAAATGCCATTTCCGGCTCAATCATCCAGAACTCTGCGGCATGGCGGGTATCATAGCTCTTCTCTGCGCGGAAGGTGGGGCCAAAGGTGTAAACCTTGCCCAGGGCCATTGCCATGGCCTCGGCTTCCAGCTGGCCGGAAACCGTCAGGTTGACCGGGCGCTTGAAGAAGTCCTTGCTGTAATCCACCTTGCCGTCCTCGGTCTTGGGCACATCGTTCAGGTCCAAGGTAGTAACCTGGAACATCTCGCCTGCGCCTTCGCAGTCAGAACCGGTAAAGATGGGGGTGTGTACATAGGTAAAGCCGTTCTTGTGGAAGAACTCATGCAGGGCATAAGCGGCCTGGCCGCGCACACGGAACGCAGCGTTAAAGGTGTTGGTGCGGGGGCGCAGGTGGGTCAGGGTGCGCAGGTAATCCATGCCCATCTTGTTTTTCTGCAGCGGGTAATCGCTGCCGCAGGTGCCCAGCACCGTAACGGTATCGGCGTTAATCTCAAACGGCTGCTTAGCGTTGGGGGTCAGCACCAGGGTGCCGGTCACTTCAAAGCTGGTGTACAGGCCGGATTTTGCAACCTCGGCATAGTTTTCCAGCTTGTCCGCCTGGAAAACGATCTGCACGGGCTTATAGCAGCTGCCGTCTGCCAGAGAGATAAAACCAATCTTTTTAGAATCGCGCACGGTTTTTGCCCAGCCGCAGACAGTAACTTTGGTGCCATCCGCCGGGGTAGCCTTATAGAGCGATGCAATTTCAACTCGTTCCATGTGTTCCCACTCCTAAAATGCAAATGTAGGGGGTGTATCTGAAAACAAAGAAAATGACGGCTATTTCGCAAGCACATGCCGGATTCAAGGCAAAAGGCCGCAGGAATCCTTTGTGGATTCCAAGGCTTTTTAACGCGGAATCCGGCTGCGATTGTAGAAATAGGGCAAATTTTCGACTTTTCAGCTACACCTAGATAAAATGTATTATAACGTGTGATGCTTAAAAAGTAAAGCGCTTATTATTTGCGGCGCTTTTTGCTCTTTTTGCGCAGGGCCGGCACGGCCCAGATGGCCGCCAGCAGCACCACTCCTGCCGCACTGAGCGCTGCCCCTGCGGTAAGGCCGGGCGTTTTGTAGGCAAACGCCACCGTATGGCTGCCGGGTTCCAGCGCCACGCCGAGGAAAGCCGTATCTGCCCGCAGCACTTGGGCCGGGGTACCGTCCACCGTCACGCTCCAACCAGTAGAATACGGCAGCTGCACCACCAGCACGCTGCTGCGGGTGGTGGTGATTTCTCCACCCAGGCTGTTGGTGCCAAGGGTCACATTCTGCAGGTTTTCGGCCCCAAGGTTCTCCGCACGGGCCGCATTGGTATCCAGCTTCTGGCATTCCACCGCCAGGCGGTCAAACTGGTAATAGCCCGCAAAGGGCAGTACAATCGTGATCTGCTGCAAGGGTTCATCACTGGTGCCAAAGTTATACACAAAGTCATGCCGGCCGCAGTAATACTGGCTGTTGGGGCGGTTATACTCAATGCGGCCCTCACCAATGTTGCTGAGCAGGCGCAGATAGACACTGTCCTTGCGCCAGAAATGCGCATACTGCTTTTGCAGGTTGCGGCGGTCATGGGCGCTCATGGCGCTCAGTTCTTCTTCGCTCATCGCATCCAGCGGGCTGGTGGCCGTGTACTGCATGCCCTGCACCACAAAGGCGGTCTCACAATCCGCCACCGGCTGGGCAATGGTCAGGGTAATGCGCCCGCCGTCCTGCGGGGCATAGTAGGTGGTTTCATCCAGCTGCTGCACGCCGTCCAGCTCCATTTCGGCTGCGGGGCTTACCGTATCGCCGGTCAATTCCGCTTCGGGCAGCAGGCCGGTTTCTTCCAGCACTACGCCATCCAGCAGGGCATCCTGCTTTTGCAGCGGGGTCAGGGCGTCATAGGTTTCGCGGCTGATCTGGTTTTGCGCCGTATAGCCGATGGGCAGCGCCGCCGTATTGGGGTAAACCGCAACCGTGCTGCCGCCGATTTCCGCTGCCTGCACGGCCTGGCTGTCAAATAAGGCGGGCAGCGCCCCGGTGGAATCCGGTGCGCAGAGGACGTATTTCACGCCGAACAACGTTTCCAGCGGGGTGCGGTTCTGCAGCCCGCGGTAATCATATTCCACCGGGGTGTTCTGCCCCAGTTCCCGGAACAGGCTGGAAAGGTAGCTGTTGTTCAGGCTGAAAAAGTACCCGGTGCCATACACATCCAGCAGCATGGGGCTGTTGATCGGCTCGTTCACCAGCGAGTCATACCGCCAGTAGCTTTGGTCCTCCATCAGATGCAGGGTCACGGCGGGGTTGTCCTGCACGGTGGTGCTCCAGGCGTAACCGGCGGGGCGGTACTCGTTCACGGCATCGGCTTCCTCAATGCCATAGTAGCCGCCAAGGTTCATCACCACGCCAAGGCAGCAGCCCGCCAATAAAACAGCCTGCACACCGCGGCGGCTGACACCATCTGCCGCCAGCACAAACACGGCCAGCAGCACCAGCAGCAGCGCGCCCAGCAGGGCGGTCTCCGTGCGGCCCTGCTTGACGCAGAACGCCACCACGCAGTAAACCGCCAGCAACGCAAACAGGTTGCGCTTTTCTTTCGGCTCAAACGCCGTTATGCCGGGGCAGACCCGCGCCAGGATAAAGGCTTCCAGCATGGTGAACGCCCACACCCAGCGGTTGGAAACGTAAGAAATCCCGTTTAACACACTGCCCGCCTGCGGCACCAGCAGCAGGGCCAGCAGACCCAGCCACGCGCACTTGAGCACGGTGTTCTGCCGCGGCTTGGCAAACAGCACCAGCACACCCAAAAACGCCGCCGAGGTCACCCCCGCATAGGTAGAGTAAGCATCATACCCCATGCCGGTGGTCATGTTGGCCAGCAGCTCAAAAAAGCGGTAGAACGGGTAAGGCGCGGTTTCCCGCGTTAAGCCAAAGCGAGCGCTGCCGAACAGCTCCTGCGCGGTGGGCAGCAGGGTGACGGCTGAAATTGCAATGCCCACCAGCGCAAACCCGATGAACTTTGCCAGCAGCGGTGGCAGGGTGCGCAGGTTTTTGGCCCCGTACCGCTTGCTATACACCGCAATGGCGTACAGCACCAGTAGCACCGCAGCCATATAAAAGAACAAAAAGTTGGAGAGTGCCGTCAGCGCAATGGCGGCAATGTACAAAACCGGGCTGCGGCCCTCAAACAGATCATCCGCTCCCAGCAGCATCAGGGGAAAGCAATACATCGGCACCAGGAACACCGGTTCGATCAGCCCTGCCTGGATGGGCCACGCACTGAACACATAGGCCAGCGCACCCAGCAGGGTGCCAAAGCGGCTGTTGCCATGGCGGCGGCTGAACGCCATAAAGGCCAGCCCCGCCAGGTAGAGCCGCAGCACGATCAGGCCCTCCAGCAGCTGCTCGGTCCACCGGCCGGGCACAAAGGCTGCCAGCAGGTCCAGCGGGTCACCCAGGCCGTAATAGCTCAGCGTGGTAATGATATCCGCACCGTAACCGATGGAAAAACCCCAGGTGGGCACCGCCGCGCCGGTCAGCACACAGCGCGCGACCTGCCGCAGCCAGCGGCCATAATAGACCAGAAACGGGTAATGCTGCTTGAGGGTATCGCCATATTGGATAAAGCTCTGCCCGTTCAGCGCAAAAATAGCAGCCCAGATGCCCATCAACAGGGCAAACAGCGCCGTATAAGCCAGCACCAGCGCCCCGCGGCCCTGCCTGCGGCCCGGTGCGTGGATCAGGATGGTGTTCTGCATGGTATCCTCCTGCGGGGCGGGTGGTGTTCCACCCCGGTTTTTATGGCAGTCCCGCATCGTTCCGGATGCCGTCCGTCGGGAATAATGCGGTGCCGCCTTATCTTTGTCCAGTATATTCTATTTTGTTTTGCGTTGCAAGGGCGTTTTGCCGCGGTTACACGCTGCCGTCAAACAGGGCTGCCAGTGCCTTTGCCGCGTACTGCCCGGCCCGTACTGCCTGCTGCACCGTGTTGGCGTGGCCGCCTATTTCGATCAGCAGCGCACCGGGGCTGACATCCTGATTATAGAACCGGTACCCGCACAGGACCGGCCGGGTCAGGCCGGGGTACAGCATTTCCATGCGTTCCTCCCACTTGGCGGCAAAGCAGAGGTTCAGCCGCCAGTTGGGCAGCTGGACGGTGCCGCCGTTATTGCACCCGGCAATGATCATGACCTGTGCAGTCGGCTGGCCGTCCAGCGTTGTCAGGGGGCGCACACGGGCATCGCCGCTTTCCATCGCGTCGCGGTGTACATCCAGCACCACTTTGATGCTGGGGTATTCTTCCAGGTAGCGCCGCGCTGTCTGGGCGCTGCGGGCGTAACTTTCGGTGTAGCTGGGGGAATCATGCAGGGTGGTATCGTGCAGGGTGGTGATCCCGGCATCGTTTAGCACTTTGGTCATTGCCTCCCCCACCGCGCACATGTTCAGGGTGGTATCTTTTGTGCGGGCGGTAAAGTCGGGGTCATACACCGGGGTGTCCCAAGTCTGGTAGGTTTCCGTTGCGTGGGTGTGCAGGATCAGCACCTGCGGGTCCGGGCTGCCGGGGGTAACGGTAAAGGACAGCGCTCCCTGTGCCGCGGAGGCAATGGTTGAATCTGGTTCATCCGTTGCATTTTTGATACTGCCCGCCGCAAGGGCAATATATCCCTGCCCGCTGCCCTGGCCGAAAGTCCGGTCAAGGATGGGCGCTGTCGTCTGCACCCCCGGCGGTATGGTAATGGTTGGGGCCGGGGTGGCTTCCGGTTCCGCCGTGGGCTGCGGTGTGGGGCTGGGGGTTGGCTGGACGGATGGTTCCGGGGTGGGCTGCGGCGGTGATTCCGATGATTCTGCCAGGGCGGCAGCCGGCTGGGCCTGCGGAGGTTCCACCCCTGCCTGCTGCCAGAGCGTGAACGCCGCGCCGGGCGAACAAAACAGCAGGGCCAGAACCCTGCCGCCGGGCACCACACGCAACGCCAGGGCGCTGCCCGCTAACGCCGCGGTGCACAGCAGCGCACCCAGCACACGGCCCGCATTGCGCATGGCAAACACCCCCTTGCGGAATAGATATGCCCCCACCGCCGGACAATATGCCCCCAGCCATGCCTGCCCGCCCCGCAAACATTGCAATATTAGCGCCAAACACGAAAAAAATTTATAAAAACACTTGCAACCGGCCAAAATATATGCTAGTATAATTTGTACTGTTATGGGTAAACCAAGGAGGTGGAACGAATGCCTAATATTAAATCTCAGAAAGACCGCGTTGCTCAGTCCAAGAAAGAGGCTGCACACAACAAGGCCATCAAGTCCAACCTGAAAACAGTTGTCAAGAAGGCAGACGCTGCCATCGACAGCAATGCCGAGAACAAGGACGCCGCCATCAAGGTCGCTATTTCTGCTCTGGACGCTGCCAAGAACAAGGGTGTCATTCACAAGAACACTGCCGCCCGCAAGATCAGCCGCATGGCTAAGCGCAACAACAAGGCCGCTGCTGCAGAATAAGATTGCATGAACAATGCCCGCCGGTTTTTATCGGCGGGCATTTTCATTTGTTTATTGGTTCTTGGCACATATTCGCCGGTTTAATTCTGGTCCTTGCTTTTGCCCACCAGCGCGGCCAGCAGGGCAAACACCAAACTGGCGGTAATTCCACCCGCCGCTGCGCCAATGCCGCCGGTGAACACACCGGGCAGCCCAATTTCATCCACGGCCTTCACCACACCCTGGGCCAACAGATGCCCGAACCCCAGCAGCGGCACACTGGCCCCGGCCCCGGCCAGCTTTGCCAGCGGGTCATACAGGCCAACGGCGCTCAGGATAACACCGGCCACCACATAACCGGTCAGGATGCGGGCGGGGCTCAGCTTGGTGTAATCAATCAGCAGCTGCCCCACCACGCAGATGGCGCCGCCCACCACAAATGCCCACAGATAATTCATGTGTTCCCCTCCTCTTCCGGGCAGCCAAGCTCCACGCAATGCGCAATGCCGGGGATGCTTTCCCCCTGCAAAAAGGTTGTCTGGCTCATCAGCGCCCCGGTGGAAAGAAAGAGCACCCGCCGCCAGCGCCGTTCCACCAGCCCCGGCAGAACATGCGCTGCCAGCACTGCAGCACTGCACCCGGCCCCGCTGCCGCCCGCCTGCACGTTCTGGGCGGCAACATCATACAGCAGGCATCCGCAGTCCTGGTGGTTCTCCACCGGACAATCAGCTTTGTGCATCAGCTCATGCAGCAGGGTGCTGCCAACTTCACCCAGATCACCGGTAAAAATGGCGTCAAAGTCCTGCTGGGTGGTGCCGGTGTCCGCAAAGTAGTGCAGCAGCGTTTGGGCCGCCGCGGGAGCCATCGCGGCCCCCATGTTGTTGATATCCTTGACCCCTGCATCACACACCCGCCCAATGGTAGCTGAAAGTACCGGCACGCCCGCGGCCCCACTGCCCCGCACCAGGCAGGCCCCGGCAGCGGTAGCAGTCCACTGGGCGGTCGGGGTGCGTTTGCCGCCATATTCCAGCGGGGTGCGGAACTGCCGCTCCGCCGCGCAAAAGTGGCTGCTGCTCATGGCGAGTATTTCATGCGCATAGCCAGCTGCCGCGCAGAGGGCCGCCAGGCACAGCGCTTCCGTCATGGTGGAGCAGGCACCATACAGCCCGGCAAAGGGCACCCCCAGCTGGCGCATGGTGTAATTACTGGCGGTGCACTGGGCCTGCAGGTCCCCCGCGAAGGCAAGCTCCACCTGCTGTTTGGCAATGCCCGCTTTGCGCAGGCAATGGCGGGCGCAGCGCTGCTGCAGCATGCTTTCGGCCTGCTCCCAGCCGGTGCAGCCCTCGGCATCAAAGCCCGCATCCTGCACCAGCTCATCAAAGCCCTGTGCCAGCGGGCCTTCGCTCTCTTTTTTGCCGCCCACGGCGGCCCAGGCCGCCAGCACCGGCGGGTGCGGGAATATTACGGTATCGCCCCTTCGTATCGGCATAACAGGCAATCCCCTTTCCGGTTTGTTTGGGCTTAGTGTGCCGCAGCGGGGCAAAAAATATGCGCAGGGCAGCCAAAGCAGCGCCCTGCGCGATGATTTTGGGGTCAAAACTTATTCATCGCCCAATACACCAGCCCCCACACCCAGGAAGCCAGTGTGCCGAACGCCAGCACCGGGCCCGCGATGGTAAAAATTTTAGCGCCAACGCCCGTTATCCAACCTTCGGCCTTGAACTCCACCGCCGGGCTGACCACTGAGTTGGCAAACCCGGTAATAGGTACCAGCGTCCCGGCCCCGGCCTTGGCGGCCAGCTTTTGGTACCAGCCCGGCACCGTAGTGATGGCGGAAAGCATCACCAGTGTGATGCTGGTCAATGTTCCGGCAAGGTCTTTATCGTACCAGCTCAGGTAGAACTGGCGCAGGGCTTCGCCCAACAGGCAGATGGCCCCGCCCACGAAAAAGGCCCACAGGCAGTCCTTGACGACCGGGCTGGGCGGGTTGGCCCGCTTGACCATGGCGTCATAATTTTTTGGGGGCAGCTGCATACGGCACACTTCCTTTTATTTCAGTCTGCCGTTAGCTTTCCCGCCTGCCGTGCCGGTTATGCGCCAAAAAAGTTCACGTTGCCGCGGTAATAGGGTTCCGGCACCATGGTGCGGTACAATTCCTGCAAATCGCGGTGGATTTCTTCATCTTTGGCAAGCCCGCCCGCGGGCAGGCTGTAGATCTGGTACCGCACGCCAAACAGGCGGCTTTCCATAGCAGCGGCGTGGGCACCGGCCCGCAGGTAGAAGCCAATGCGCCGCCTTGCCACTGTCGGTTCTGGCGCTTCGGCGGGGTGTTCGCATTCAATGATCAGGCTCTGCTTGCGCGGGGCGTAATAGGCGGCAAGCTCTTTCAGCACCGCCGTGCCCACACCGCTGCCGCGGTACTGCGGTAAAACAGCAAAATAATCCAGCAGCACATTGCGGCACTGGGGCAGAACCGCCTGCCAGGCATATGCCATCAGGGCACCGGCCTCGTCATAAAACGCCAGCGGCTCATACAGGCCGCGCGTCATCATGCCCTGCACCGAAGCAAAGGGTTTCAGCTCCGATTCCGGGAAATCCCGCACCATCTGGCTGCGGTAAATGCTTTGTGCCTGCTCCACGTTCAGCAGCACGATCTTCATGGCAAACGCCCCTTTCCATTTGTGACAAAATTTAGTATAATAGAAAAAGACCCAACAACGCAAGCAGGAGGATTTTTCCTATGGAATGGACCGATATCCAAATTACCGTACCGCAGCAGTATGCCGAAACCGCCGAAGCGATTGCTACCATGGTATCCAACGGCGGCATTTATATTGAGGACTACCGCGACCTGGAACAGCAGGCATGGGAGATCGCCCATGTGGACCTGATCGAGCAGGACCTGCTGGATCAACCGCGCGATATTGTAAAGGTGCACATGTACCTGGCCCCGGACGAAAACCCGGCCGAGATCCTGCCCCTGTTCAAAGAGCGGCTGGAAGCCAGCGGCGTGGAGTACAAGCTGGAAACCAGCGGCATTGAACAGGAAGACTGGCAGAACGCCTGGAAGAAATATTACCACGCCATGGACATTGGCCAGCGCCTAGCCATTGTACCCGGCTGGGAAACCTATGATACTGACCGAATTGTGATCACGATGGACCCCGGCATGGCCTTTGGCACCGGCACCCACGAAACCACCAGCCTGTGCCTGGAAACGCTGGACAGCATGGTAAAGGGCGGCGAGCGTGTGCTGGATATCGGCACCGGTTCCGGCATTCTGGCCATTGCTGCGTTGAAGCTGGGCGCTGCCGAAGCCGAGGGCGTGGATATTGACCCCATGTGCGTGCGCACCGCCGGCGAGAATGCCGAGCGAAACGGCGTGGCCGAGCACTTTACCGTGCTGGTGGGCGATCTTTCTGACAAAGCCAGCGGCAAATACAACATCATCACCGCAAACATTGTGGCAGCGGCTATCTTGTCCCTTGCGCCGCATGTGCCGGTATTGATGGCGCCGGGTGCACGGTTCATTGCTTCCGGCATTATCGATACCCGCAAGGACGAAGTGCTGGCCGGGCTGCGTGCCGCCGGGCTGGAGCCGGTTGAGATCAAAGAAAAGCGCGGCTGGGTTTGCGTGATCTGCAAAAACGCCGCGGAGGTATAAACGCTATGCCGCACCGCTATTTTACCGCCGAAGTTGGCAATGGCCGCGCCGCCCTGAACGGCACCGACGCCCACCACCTGGCTGACGTTATGCGCGCCAAAATTGGTGAGAACGTGATTTTGTGTGACGCCCACGCTGTGGAGTATGTGGGCACCATTACCTCCATCCAGCCAGGCCGGGTGGAATTTACTGTGACCGAGGGCTACCCCAGCGCCGCAGAGCCCAGTGTTGAAGTAACACTGTTTGCCGGGTACCCCAAGCTGGGCAAGCTGGAAGATACCATCCGCCACAGCGTGGAGCTGGGCGTGACCAATGTTGTGCCTTTTTTCAGCCGCTACTGTGTAGCTGCCCCCAAAAAAGAGGAAGCAAAAAACGAGCGCTACTGCCGCGTGGCTGTGGAAGCCGCCAAGCAGTGCGGCCGCGGCATTCTGCCCACGGTGGAGCTACCCCTACCGGATTTTAACGCCGTGTGCGACCGCTTCAAGGACTATGACCTCGTGCTCTTCTTTTACGAGTGCGGCGGTGTTTCGCTGCGGGAAGTTTTCAACAAAGAACCGGGAAACCGTGCAAAACGGATCGCCGTGGTGACCGGCAGCGAGGGCGGTTTTGCCGCCGAGGAAGCTGCCCGCGCTGCCGAATGCGGCGCCGTTACCGTTGGCCTCGGCCCCCGCATCCTCCGCTGTGAAACCGCTCCCCTCGCCGTCCTCTCCGCCGTCATGACATTGACGGGGAATCTGGAATAATAGTTAGAAGTTAGGAATTAGGAGTTTTTGGGTACCATACGCCGCGAAGTGATTTCCCTATTTTATACTTTCGTTCGCTTAATTTCTAATTACTAATTTCTCATTGCTAATTCAAAAAACTTCTCCCCGCACCCTTATCATATGCCGTAGGCGGAAAAGGGTGCGGGGAGACTTTTATAGTTCGGTTTGCATCAGAATGCTTTTGAGGGTGTTGATGTGAACGGATTCCACGCAGAAATTGCGCACACCAATGCGCATGAAAGCGGGCATGGTTTCCAGGTCTTTCTGCATGATGCCGCACAGGTACAGCGGCACGCCGCGCGTCTGGGCTGCTTGCATCACATCCTGCACCAAACGCAGCACGGCAGGGTTATCGGCGGGGGTGGGCTTTTCCCGCCGGGAAACACCACAGGTATACTGCACCAAATCGTCCAGGTCCACGGCCAAAAAGTCAGCCCCGGCGTCAATGATCTCCCCTGCCATCAACGCAGCGGCGGGGATTTCGATCAAGCAGCCAACGGGCAGATTCCCGCAGAACGGCAAACCTTTTTCTTTCAGGCTCTCGTTGCAGCGCTTCATCTGGTCCATGCGGGTGCGCCAGGCATCCACATCGGGGATCATGGGGAACAGCACCTGCAAGGCACCTTCCGGTGCCTCCACTGCAGCCTGCATCAGGGCGGAAAGCTGGGTAAGCGCCGTGGTCTCTTCCTCCATCCGTGTCTGCACGCCATCCATCCATTGGCCGCAGTCGTCCGCAGCCCAATCGTAGGTGCGCACGGTAATGGGTTTGCCGCCGCTGTTCTTGATGCATGTTTTATAGGCTTCCACCTGCTGGGCTTCCGTCAGCTCCTTGATTACAACGGATTCCGTGCGCAGCAGTCCAATGCCGGAAGCCCCCGCCTGAATGGTTTTCTGGATGGCCTCCGGTGCGGCGCAGGCTGCGCTGGCCAGCAGAACAAACGGCGTGCCGTCCCGCGTGCGGCAGGGGGCCGCAGCCAACGGGTCGGGCAGGGCGTTGCTGTTTTGCAGCTCCTGCCGCCGTGCTTTCACCTGCCGCAGCTGGGCGGCGGTGGGGTCAATGATCAGCTGGGCGTGTTCAGCATCCACCACTGCGCGGCAGCCCGCCGCAGCAGCGGCTACCCCCTTGCCCAGCTGGAATACCGCCGGGATGCCCATGCTGCGCGCCATAATGGCGGCGTGGCTGGTTTCACTGTCCGTTTCCGAGGCAAGCCCCAGGATCATGCCCGGTGCCTGACCAAACAGATCGCTGGGGTAAAACAGCTCTGCCGCCAGGATGCTGGGCTCCGTCAGGTGCAGACGGCGGCTGGGGCGGCCATCCAAAATATCCACCACGCGGCGGCAGGCATCGCACACATCCACGCTGCGCTCCCGGATGTAATCATCATCCACGTTTTTTAAGCGGCCTGCAAAAATCTGCTCCGCACGCTCCACGGCGGCAGCGCTGCCGGCACCGGCGGCTATGTAATCGCCAATTTCGTTGGTGAAGGATTCATCCTCCAACAGGGCAATCTGGAACATTAAAATATCGGCATCCTGCCCGCAGGCGTGCTGCTGCAGGCGGTTCAGTTCATCTTTTGCCAGCACAATGGCAGCTTCGTACAGGGCACGCTCCCGGAACGGGTCGCACACAATGCGGTGCAGGCCCGCCGCACCGCGGTCAATGCGAACAACAGGGCCGACTGTTAAGCCATCGGACACTGCCAATCCCTGAAAAGTTTGCATGTTGTCCTCCTTGTTGAACCTTCTTGTCTGTGCAGTCTTACAGGAATTTTGCCGACGGCATTTTGCTTAAAGTATGGCTGACCAGCGCGGTAACAAAGTCTTCCGGCACGGCTGTTGCCATGGCGGCTTCGCCAAGGATATTGCCCTCTTCCCGGCCAAGCAGGGTCTTATAGCGGTCCGCGGGGTCTTTATCGCACTGACCCATAAAAGTCAGGGCCAGCAGTTTGGGGGTATAGGGTACTTCACTCGGCACATCCACCATCTCCGCCGCTAGTTCCAGCGGGGCAATCGCGCCGCGGGTGGGGGCGGTCAAATTTTCGGAGAACGCCGCCGGGTAATGCTTATGCTGGCGGGCCAGTGCTTCGGTCAGCGCCAGGGTCGGTGCGCGGGAGATTGCCGCGCTCAGCTGGGCCTGGTATTCAGCGGCAAAGTCCTGCATAAAGCTGTTTTCATCGGGCAGAATGCCATACGCCGTACCGCCCAGGCGGCCAAATGCCCGCATGGTATCCATATAGCCCAGGGCAATGTTTTTGGCGGCACGCACACCGTCAAAATCAAACAGCGGCCCCAAGTCCCAATGGCTGCGGATGATGCGGGTAGGCAGACCGGTCAGGTTGGGGCGGGTCAGCCCAACGCCATCCACATCCACGCCAATCAGCTCGGTTGCCCCCATTTTGGCGGCCAGCTCCAGCGGCATATTGTCCCGCCAGCCGCCGTCAATGTACTTTACCCCGTCAATCTCATAGGGACGCAGCGCCGGGAAGCAGGCGGAAGAGGCCAGCATATAATCTTTCAGCTGCCCCTGCGGGATATCATCCAGCGTACACTGCACGCTGCGCAGGGTGTTCATTTCGGTAATCACCAAACCGTACTTGATGTGGGATGCCCGGATGGCGTTCTCGTCCATGTACTGGTCAATGGTCTGACCCAGCGGTTCGGTGTTCAGCCCGCCGCCGCGCAGAGTTTCCAACAAGAAATCACGTAGTTCCTCCGGCGTTTTGCCCTCTGGCAGTTCCAGCACGCCGTGGTTATCCAGGCTGCGCCACAGGTCTGCCGCTTCGTTCACCTTGCCCATCACAAACAGTGCTGCGTTCAGGCTGCCCACACTGGCACCAGTGATCACATCCGGCAGCCAGCCAAGTTCCATCAGTGCCTGATACACACCAACCTGATAACTTCCCTTTGCGCCGCCGCCCGCAAGCACCAGCCCGCGCACGGTATCATGTTTTTCTGCCATATCCTGCACCTCCCGGTTGTATCCCCCTATTTCAAATTGGTATCACTTATATCAAATGGGTATTACTTTTATGAATCACGCTTATTATAGCATACCCAGCCTGTAAAAGCATATATTATTTTGCCGAATTTATTTACCTCCTTGCAACCAGATTCTTAAAAGTGTATCATAAAAATAGCAGAGTTTATTTTTTGATCCCCCTCATACTGGTTTACCTGCTAGATTGGGCAGCACAGTAATCCAATCATTTTTCATCATCTTGCACACTGTGTTCGCCCATTAGGAAAAGGAGTTTATATTTTCATGAAAGATACCGCAAAAAAGCCGATCCTTGTCATTATGGCAGCCGGCATGGGCAGCCGGTTCGGTGGCCTGAAGCAGATCGAGGCCGTTGGCCCCGCCGGGGAAGCGATTCTGGATTACAGCCTGTTCGATGCCCACCGCGCCGGGTTTGAAACGGTCGTGTTCATCATCAAGCACGCAATCGAAGATGCGTTCAAATCCACTGTGGGTGCCCGCGCCGAAAAGGCCGGGCTAAATGTGCGCTATGCGTATCAGGAGCTGGATATTCTGCCGGAAGGTTTTACCGTGCCGGAGGGCCGCATCAAGCCGTGGGGCACCGCCCATGCCATTTTGTCTGCTGCCGATGCGATTGATGCGCCGTTCGCTGTCATCAATGCCGATGATTATTACGGCCGCACCTGCTTTGAGCTGATCTACAATTACCTGAGCGCCGGGCACACCGGCCCGAAATATCCTTGGGTGATGGTGGGGTATCTTTTGGGCAACACGGTCAGCACCAACGGTTCCGTCAGCCGTGGTGTCTGCGTAACAGATGCTGACGGAAATCTTGACACGGTAACGGAGCGCACCCGCATTGAAACTTATGATAGCGGTATCCATTACACGGAAAACGGCGGCGAGACCTGGGTGGACCTGCCCGCGGATACGGTCGTTTCGATGAACATGTGGGGCTTTACCCCGGATTTTATCACCGAGGCCAAAGCCGGGTTTGTAGATTTTCTGCGCAGCAGCCTGCCGGGCAACCCGCTCAAGTGCGAGTATTACCTGCCCACCGTGGTAACGGAAGCGCTGGAAACCGGCAAAGCGGAAGTAAAGGTGCTGACCACCCCGGACAAGTGGCACGGCATTACCTACCGTGAGGACAAACCGGAGCTGGTTGCCGCCCTGGCCGCCATGCACGCCAGCGGTTTTTACCCAAAAGAGCGGCTGTTTTAATTACGGGGGATTTTTCAGCCTTTCTTGAACGAAAGGCTTCGGCGTAAGGACTTTAATAATAGCAGAACATCATATGATCTTATTGTGGCGTGCAAGCGCATCTGTAGGGAACGGTCTATCTCCGGCCTGAGAGCCGGGATTTTCAAGGCAATACCGCATAATTCTAAGTGCCGATACGGCGAGCGAGGTGCCGCAGCCGTCGGAGCGGTGCTTAAGCCGTAAGGCGGGAATTGTGCGGTGTTGCCTTAAATAAATTCGCCCTCTTTACTACCTCACAAAATACTTTTCTTGAACCATCTGAAACGCTTCTAACGCTTTTATTGATATTTTTCATTTGCCGAATATTCTTATCATCCCCTATCTCCCCTTTTCCCCCTCAAACCAAAAACATCCCCGTTCCCTGCCGGTTTCACCCGGCAAAGGGAACGGGGATGCTTTTTACAGATTCAAACCCAATCAGCAATCACGTTGCATCAAGCAGGCTCACCGGCAACGGCGGGCTGGCCATCAACCCAATGGATAACCTTCTTGGGGCACTTGGTAACACAGGTGCCGCAGGAGGAGCACTTGGCGTAATCGATAACAGCAACATTGTTGACCAGGGTAACGGCCTGCTGCGGGCAGTTGCGCACGCACATGCCGCAGGCAATGCAGCCTGCCTTGCAGGCTTTCATCACAGCGGGGCCCTTGTCCTTGTTGGAGCACAGCACCGCGGGCTGCGGGGCCATCGGCTTCAGGCTGATGACATGGTGCGGGCAGGCTGCCACACAGGCGGAGCAGCCGGTGCACTTTTCGCGGTCCACAACAGCGCTGCCGTTTACCACATGGATAGCGTCAAATTGGCAGGCGCGGGTGCAGTCGCCATAGCCCAGGCAGCCAAATGCACAGGCGCTGGGACCGCCGGCAATGGCAGCAGCAGCGGCACAGGTAGGAATGCCGTGGTATTCAAAGCGGGTGCCACAGTTGCCGTTGCCGCCGTTGCAGTTTACAACAGCGTGCAGGGCCGGGCCGCTGGCGCTCTCAGTGCCCATAATGGCGTTGACAGCCTCGGTGGCTTTGGCACCGCCGGGGGCGCACTTATTGGTGGGTGCGCCGTTTTCAACAATCGCTTTTGCATAGTCAGCACAGCCGGCATAGCCGCAGCCGCCGCAGTTGGCGCCTGCAAGGCATTCGGTGATCTGCGCAATGCGCGGGTCTTCGTACACAGCCATAAACTTGGAAGCCAGCACCAGAATAATGCCGCCCGCCAAGCCCAGAACAACAAGCACGATGACGGCGAAGGCAATACTATTCATCGATTTCTCCCCCTTACATCAGTGCGGCGATGATGTTTTCTACCAGACCGCCAAAGCCCATAAAGCTCATGGCAGTAATGGCAGCAGACACCAGCGTGATAGGCAGGCCCTTAAAGCTTTCCGGCGGGTTGGAGCGCTCCACGCGCTGGCGAACGCCGCAGAACAGCAGCATGGCAACCAGGAAGCCCACACCTGCACCGGCGGCGCAGATCAAAGCCTCGGCATAAGCCATACCAAAGCCCTGTGCCTCATAAACCTTGGTGTAATCCTGCACAGCCAGGATGGTCACGCCCAACACACAGCAGTTGGTGGTGATCAGCGGCAGGTACACGCCAAGGGACTGATACAGTGCATGAACGTAACGCTTCAGCACAATTTCGATCAGCTGGACCAACACAGCGATGACCAGAATAAAGATGACCGTCTGCATATAGCCCAGGCCGTTGGCATCCAGCAAAAAGATCTGCAGCGGGAAGGTAACAGCGGTTGCGATCACCATGACTGCAATAACAGCCGCGCCCATACCAACGGAGGAATCCAGCTTTTTGGAAACGCCCAGGAACGGGCAGATGCCAAGGAACTGGACCAGAACATAGTTATTAACAAGGATCATGCTAAAGAAGATGGTAGCAAAGGTTGCAACAGTCTGGCTCATTCCTTAGCACCTCCTTCCTCGGTTTTTGCTTTGTCGATTTCTTCCAGCATCACATCGCCGCAGGTTTTGCGCTCAATGGGCTTGTTCAGCTTCTTTTCAATGTACACACACAATGCCATCAGGCAGCCGAACACGAAGAAACCGCCGGGGGCCTGGTTCATCAGGCTCATGCGGTCAATGCTTTCCGGGATGATGGTAATTCCCATCCAGGTGCCGTTGCCCAAAATCTCACGCACAGAGGACATGAGCAGCATGGTCAGGATGTAGCCGCAACCCATGCCCAGGCCATCCAGTGCAGAATCCACAACGCTGTTCTTGCAGGCAAACATCTCGGCACGGCCCAAAATGATACAGTTGACAACGATCAAGGCCAGGAACACGCCCAAAGATTTGTACAGTGCGGGCACATAAGCCTGCAGTACCATCTGAACGATGGTAACGAAGGTTGCAATGATAACAATGTAGCACGGCAGATGCACTTTGGCCGGAATGACCTTGCGCAGTGCCGAAATAACGATGTTAGAGCAAACCAGAACGAACGTCATGGCCAGGCCCATGCCCAAAGCGCCGGATACCGTGGTGGTAACAGCCAGTGCCGAGCAGCAGCCCAGAACCAGGCGCAGAACCGGGTTTTCGCGGATGATGCCGGCGGTAAAAATGCGCCATTTGCTTTGTTTTTCAGCCATTTTAAGCCACCCCCGCAATTTCATTATTGTAGCAGTCGATTGCGCTGTTGATGGCGCTGACAACTGCACGGGAAGAGATGGTAGCGCCGCCGATTGCATCAACGGGGTTGCCAACCTCTACCTGCTGGGAAGCGCTCCAGCCAACATAACCGCCGTAGAAGCTCTCTTCGCCCGTCTTGGAACCGATACCGGTGGTCTGGGTGGAAGCATCCACAGACAGAGCGGTCAGGGTGCCGGTGGTATCAAATGCAGCGTACACGGTAACCAGGTTGCCGCTGTAGCCTGCTGCGGTGGACTGCACAACAGCCATGCCGTCTGCGGTCTTAACTGCGCCGGTCACATTGGCGGTGGTAACAGTAACATCCTGCAGATCATCCGCCGTGGTGCCTTCCGGCAGAACGGACAGATAAGCTGCCAGGGTCTCAGCCTTGGTGTTGGCTTCAATGATGGGTGCGGTTGCGTTGTTCAGCACAGCCAGCAGCGCGCTGCAGACCAGGCAGATCACAACCAGAACAATGACCGGAAGAACCAGTGCCTTAAAGTTGGATTCCTGTTCCGGAGCCTTTGCATTGTTTTCAGCCATTATTCTTTCCCCCCTTTCGCAGCTTTCTGGGGCTTTTTGTAGCCCAGCGGGGTCTGGTGGCCCCAGGCGTTGAACCACGGGGTCATCAGGTTGCCCAGCAGGATGGCGAAGCTCATGCCTTCGTTCATGCTGGCAAAGTTACGGATCAGGAAGGTGACCAGACCGATGAACACGCCATAGAACAGCTTGCCCTTGGTGGTGAACGGGCTGGTCACATAGTCGGTCGCCATGAACACGGCGCCGAACAGCAGGCCGCCGGACATGCAGTCCAGCAGGGCAATGTACGGGTCACGGGTAGCCAGCAGGGTCAGAACATACATCGTGCCAACGATGGAAGCCGGGATGGTGAACTCGATGGTGTGGGTAAACAGCAGATAAGCCAGGCCCAGCAGGATGGCGATCACACAGGTTTCGCCCATCATGCCGCCATGGATGCCCAGCAACATATCCACAAAGCTGACGCTGTGCAGGTCAACGGCTGCGTTCAACGGGGTAGCGGATGCCAGGGCGTCCACTGACATATCCGGGTAAACGTAAGCCGTCATGCGGGAGGTAAAGCCCAGGAACAGCACGATACGGCCAACCAGCGCAGGGTTAGCAAAGTTATAGCCCAGACCGCCGAACAGCTGCTTGATGATAACAATAGCAACCAGTGCGCCCACAATGGCAATCCACAGCGGCATGCTGACCGGCATGTTCAAAGCCAAGATCACGCCGGTAACGCAGGCAGAAAGATCCCCCACCGGGTTGGGCTTGTGCATCAGCTTGCAGTACAGGTACTCAAAAACAACACAGGCAAGGGTAGTCACTGCGGTCAGCAGGATCGCACGCATGCCAAAAATCAGCCCCGACGCCACAATGCTGGGTACCAGCGCGATCAGCACGTTGCCCATCAGGCCGCGGGTGGTCGCATTGTCCCGGATATGGGGCGAAGCGGTTACGATCAGACGATCATCCATTCCTTATTTCCCTCCTTTGCGCAGTTCGCCCATGTACCAGGCCTTTGCCAGGCCCATGTTCTGGGCCACAGGGCGCTTGGCCGGGCAGGCAAAGGTGCAGCTGCCGCAGGCCACGCACAGATCCACGCAGCGTGCTTTCAGCGCATCAAAATCTTTTTCGGCAAAGTTTTCCAGAATTTCGACCGGTTCCAAACCCATGGGGCAGGCGGCAATGCAGCGCCCGCAGCGGATGCAGGGGTCAGGCTCCGGCAGGGTGGCCATTTTGCGGCTGAACAGCAGCAGGCCGTTGTTCTGCTTCAATACCGGGTAATCAGCGCTCGGCGAAGCACCGCCCATCATGGGGCCGCCAAAGATGATCTTGCCCAGCTCAACATCCGGCTTAATGCCGCCGCATGCTTCGATCACATCGCGGTACAGAGTGCCGATGGGCACTTCAATGTTCTGCGGCTTGGCAATGGCATCGCCTTCCACGGTAACGCGCTTGGTGGTCAGGGGCACACCGGTCTTCAGGAACTTGCCCAAGGTAGAAACGCTGGTCACGTTCATGATGATACAATGTACGTCTGCAGGCAGGCCCGGTTTGCCGGAAGGGCCGATCTGCGGCACTTCGCGGCCGGTGCAGGTTTCAACCAGCGTTTTTTCAGCGCCCTGCGGGTAGCGCATGGGCAGCGGCTTGACCGAAACGCCCTGCATATCGCGCACCAGGGAGCACATCAGATCAATGCACTCCGGCTTGTTTCGTTCAATGCCGATGATGCAGTTGGGAATGTTGCAATACTTCATGACGGCAGTAATGCCGGAAAGGATCGTATCACTGCATTCCAGCATCTCGCGCGTATCCGTGGACAGATACGGCTCACACTCAGCTGCGTTGATCAGCAGGGTGTCAATGCCCTCTGCTGCCAGCTTGACATGCGTCGGGAAACCGGCGCCGCCAAGGCCAACCAGACCGCAGGCCTGCACAGCTGCCATCAGGCTCTTTTTATCGGTCACAACCGGCGGCACACAGGCCGGGTCAACCGTCTGCTGGCCATCGGCTGCAATCGCAACCGCCTGGCAGGTAGAACCGTTGACCATGCGGAACGGTGCAACGCCCTCAACTGTGCCCGAAACGCTGGAATAGATATTGGCACTGACAAAGCCGCCGGCTTTGCCGATGAGCGTACCAACACAGACCTGATCGCCTTTTTTGACGACCGGCTCTGCAGGTGCACCAATGTGCATCGACATGGGAATGATCACGTGCGCAGGCGTGGCCATTGTTACGGTAGCCATCCCGGCCGTGCCCTTCTCATGCGGCACTGCGGCACCCTTGGCAGAGCGCTTCAGGGATTTAAACATGGACTCATTTCCCCCATTTCATTGTCTGCCCTGTTATGGAAAGCTCCGGAGCCGGTCATCCCGTCCCCGCTGATCACAGCGATCGCCGATACACCTTTTTATAAAGTCAAACCGTCATTGCCCCCACTGCCAGCCGAATCAAAAAAGCTGAGCCGCCGGGCCGATGCTGTTCCATGGCCGCAAAAACAAAAACCGCCTGCATTTATCAAATGAAGCCCAGGCCGTTTTCAGGCTTTTGGGGCACACTGCCCCTTTACAAAAGATGTATTCTTTCCCAAAAGGCAAAATAAATACAGTATTATTGTAGCATTTTTGCCGTACAAGTCAAGAAGAAAGGGTCGTAAACCGCAATACAAAGTCGAATGTTTATACTAAAAAGTAAATTCTTTATGGGTTGCTAATACCACCGCTCTGTTGGGCTCTCCACGGAAAATGCCTGTTGTGTATGTTGTTAATTTTTAGACATAGCGCATTGTTTCCTGTTGTTCCCTAAGGTGTATCTGAAAACAAAGAAAATGACGAATATTTCGCAGACACAAGCAGGATTTAAGTCAAAGAGCCTTGGAATCCTTTGTGGATTCCAAGGCTTTTTAACGCAAAATCCCACTGCGCTTGTAGAAACAGACGATATTTTCGACGTTTCAAATACACCCTATGGATTTTCTGGGTTAAACACGCTGCGGGCTGCCGGTGTTCCCAATCCCCCGCCGCCTTTTGCGCAGCGGTTCATTGCCTGTTTTTGCAGCCAAACCGCTGCGGCAAGCCAGAGCAAAAGCGCATATATTTTGTCATCTCTTGAGTCACCCTGTATTTTATGCTCGTTGCTTCGTTATTTCCATATTTTATCAAAAAAACTTCAAAAAACGTGTTGACAAATGCCTGCCAGTCCGCTATAATAACTAAGCGTTGAGGGCAGCGCGGAAGCAAAGCTTCTTAACAAACATGCAATGGGGATTTGCATAATGGTAGTGCGACGGACTCTGACTCCGTTTGTGGGAGTTCGATTCTCTCATCCCCAACCACCGCAGCAGCAAAGTTGCTGCGGATTTTTTTTCGGGGTGTAGCGCAGTTGGTAGCGCGCTTGGTTCGGGACCAAGAGGCCGTGGGTTCGAATCCCGTCACTCCGACCACAAAAAGCTCTTTCACCGTCTGGTGAAAGAGCTTTTTGTTTTTCACGGAGTGACGGGATTTGAACAGCCCGCTCTCGCCACAGCGGGACACAAACAGTCCAGTGGACTGTTTGCGAGGGTGCGGGAGAATCCGCGCCCGTTTGCCGCATAGAGCTCTTTGGACGGTGCCGAGGCAAAACAGTCCGCGGAAAAACTCTCAGCGCGCCAACCAGCAAAGCCACTCACACATCTTTTTAAAGATTTTCCCCCGCCCTTCTACAAAAATCTGCCAAGAGCATTTTCAGCCCTTGGCAGCGAAGTCTTTATTTCACCATCAATAAGTTTTCATCCGGATTTTATTTGGGTATGCCTCATTCAATCGTTTCAAAGCAAACCGTATATCCAAGCTCTTCTACCAAATCATTGTCAATGATTTTTCTAATGATATTTTTTGCATTTTCAAATGCTTTATCCAAAATACCGTTTTCAATAGCCCTTTCTTCCATTGCGTCCTGGCTTACTGAATCAAAATTCCGAACATCTTCAACCTTAACCGGATTGAACAGCCCATCTTTCTGATCCAGCGTTTCAATGCTGTCCTTATCAATTTGGTGCGAAAGAATTCTCGCTTTCGGCATATGTATTACAATCTCTTTATTATCCTTATCAACCTCCGCGGTAACCTCGCTGATTTCAACCCCTGCTTTAATGCTGCCGTCCCACTTAGCAATAAACGATTTTGTTGTAAACGGGACATTTTTGCCAAATAATTGCTTGGGGTCCTCAAATTTTCCTGCATCGGTATACAGATACTCTACCGTCGCAAGTTCCCCGATATCCTGAATTTCCGTGTTTATTGCATTGATATCCACTTGTTTGGTAGCTTCTTCATAAACTGCCACTGGTTCAGACATACTATTTATTTCTGCTTCCAGTTCTGCGATTGTTTCTTCATATTTTTGTTTTGTTGATGAATATTGCTTTGCAAAAACCGCCAATGCTGCAATTAACGCCATCCCGATAATCATCGCAGCGAATATGAGCTTGTTTCTTTTTCGCTCCATTTTGATCAGTTCGTACTCCAATTCCACATTAACATCATCATTCAGCGTATGATTCATAGCAACTTCCTCCTCTGTGGTGATTGACTTCATAAGAGTGCCTGAAAATTTCGCGTGGCTTTTGTATAGTAAAATATTAGCATATATTTCCTGATATGGGAACATCATTCGAAATTTTTATCAGTGATTCATCCTATTATAGCAATTTTCAATAATACAGCAGAGAGTGCTTTAACTTTTGAGAAAAAGTGATATAACAGAGTCAAAGAAGGTGAGTGCTAGCAAGCATAACAATCGCTGTGCCAACCGTGCGGCCGCCTTTCTTCCTTTCGCCGCAGCCGATCTTCCGGTTCAGGCAGCCGCGGCAGTAGCACAAAACTCCAATTTCTTTATTGGTCAGCATAACGCTTTTCCCCCACCCCCCCCCATTTTATTTCGAGCAGTCGCTGTTTTTAATCCAGCCTGCCCATTTGTTCTTTCAAATCGGTCTTATTCTGCACAGCGGCTTCAATGGCAGCTGCCAGGGCCGCGGTAATGTCTGCCAGCGGCATGGCCGGGGTACCCGCAGCTTTGCCTTCCAGCTGGCTGGCTGCATACGGCACATGCACAAAGCCCGCCCGTATATGGGGATAACTTTGCACGGTATGCAGCACGGTATACATGACCGCATTGCAGACGTAAGTACCTGCCGTGTAAGACAGCTGGCAGGGATAGCCCTTTGCCTGTACCCCGCGCACCATGGCCTTGACCGGCAGCTTGGCAAAATATGCCGGGGCGCCGCCCTGTACCAGCGGTTCGTCCACCGGCTGTGCGCCGTCATTATCCGGGATACGGGCATCCGCCAGGTTGATGGCTACCCGTTCTACACGCAAACCAGCAGCGCCGCCTGCCTGGCCCACATTCAGCACCAGATCCGGCTGGCAAAGTTCGATTTGGCGCACCACTTCTGCGGTGCCGCGGGTAAAGCTTGTCGGGATCTCCCGCTTGATGATCTGCGCCCCGGCAATTTCATCCGGCAGCATTTTAACAGCTTCGTAAGCCGGGTTGATGCTTTCCCCTCCGAACGGGTCAAAGCCTGTAACTAAGACTTTCATTTCACTTTCCCTCTCCTCATCTTTTCAAATTATACCACACGTTTTTTCATTTTTCACTCCTATTTACAAAAACATCCTACTTTATTCAAAAAAATGACCACGCTCGCACTTAGCGTGGTCATTTCATTAAGGCAATACCGCATAATTCTAAGTGCCGATACGGCGAGCGAGGTGCGGCAGATGCT
>SAUS01000118.1 GCA_004000625.1 Candidatus Cibiobacter qucibialis
AGCATCTGCCGCACCTCGCTCGCCGTATCGGCACTTAGAATTATGCGGTATTGCCCTAATTTCTCATTTCTAATCCCTAATTGAGATAACTCCTACTTCCTAACTCCTAACTTACGCTTGCAGTGCCTGCAATGCCGCCATCAGCGGAGGGATCAGCTGCTTTTTGCGGCTGACAACCCCGGGCAGCACAGCTTTGCCGTCCTTGGTTTCCACATGGAATGCGCTGCGCACAATTTCTTCCGCCTGCTGGCCGCAGAACAGCAGGTCTGTGGCCTGAGCACGCATATCGGTGCACATAAAGAACACCATGGGCACACCGGCCTGGGCCAGTGCTTCCGGCAAAAATGGCGTGATGAGCGTTTCTGCCGCCGAGCGGGAGTTGGAGGTCATGTAAATAGCCTGGCCAACGCCGAACTTGGCATCGCCGCGGCTGAATACCTTAAAGTCAGAGAAGAACACATCGTCCGCCGTGCGGCCCGTCAGGTCGGCGCCGGCTTCAAACATCTGCTCCGCATAGGAGGGGATCTCCTCGCCCGCGATCCTGGCCAGCTTTTCGGCAATGTGCTGGTCAAGCGGCGTGGAGGTAGGCGAACGGAACATCAGCGTGTCCGACAGAATAGCGGAAAGCAGCAGGCCCGCAATCTGGGGTGGGATCTCTACACCGTGCTCTTCATACATGCGGCTGATGATAGTAGCGGTGCAGCCAACCGGCTCGTTGCGGAAATACACCGGCCCGGCAGTTTCCAGTGCACCAAGACGGTGATGGTCGATGATCTCCAGAATCTCCGCCTGCTCCAGACCATCCACAGCCTGACCGCGCTCGTTGTGGTCCACCATAATGACCTGCTTGCGGTGCACGTTCAACAAATTACGGCGGCTGATGACACCGCAATATTTGCCATTGGCATCCAGGATGGGGAAATAGCGGTGGCGCACATTGGCCATGACCTTGCGGGCGTCTTCCACTGCAGTATTCACGCTGAATTCCAACAGGTTCTTGCTGCGCATAAAGTGGCGCACCGGGGCGGCGGTGGAAATCAGGCGGGCGGCGGCGTACGTATCAAACGGGGTGGTAATGACAATGCATCCTTTTTCCTGTGCGCGGGCCAAAATGGTACGCGGCACAGCAGAGCCGCAGCAGACAACAATAGCACCGGCGCCACAGTCAATGGCGCACATCTGCACTTCGTACCGGTTGGACACCAGCACAATATCGCCGGGGTTCACGGCACCATCCATAATTTCCGGGCTGGTGCCAATAAAAATGCGGCCGGAGGTAATGCAGGCATCGGGGTCGCCCAGCAGCATTTCGCCTTCCAGGGTGCTGAGCACGTTTTTGTAGCTCGTCTGGGATTTTGCCAGAACCTCAGTATCAAACAGGTCCATATTGGCATTGGCAATGTCCTTAACGGTGATCAGGCCCAGCAGTTCTTTATCCTCGTCAATGGCGCACAAGGTATCGATCTCGGTGTCGCGCATCATGCTCCATGCGGCACGGATGCTCATTTCCTTATCAATGCCGGGCTGCTCGCGGATGTCGATGTCCTTCACCTGGGGGCTGACGTCGGTACACAGGCGCGGCGGCTCCACCCCAAAATGCTTGAGCACAAAGGCGGTTTCGCGGTTGATCTGCCCGGCACGGCGGGCTTCGTACACAGCATCCCCCAGCTGGTTTTTCAGGTAGGTATAGGCCAGCGCAGAGCAGATAGAGTCTGTATCCGGGTTGCGGTGACCAATGATGTTGACCTTACGGCGTGTCTTTGGCATAGTTCTTCCCTTTCCCAATCAATGCAAGGGGTATATGCAGCGGCCTTTCCCCTCTTTTGGGTTATTTACCGCAAACCATGTTGTTGGTAGAATAACCAGAAAACCGCGCAATTCCCCACGATTATTTTTAATTATACCATAAGAAAAAACAATTTGCGATTCTTGACAATTTCATCATGGTGCCGTACAATATAGTATAAGTGTGCTGCAGTTGGGATGTTAGCCCCTGCCGCAACCTATGTTCGTGCACCAAACCCCAGATTTTGAAAGTATAAAGAGGTATCGTAGGTTATGATCCAAGAAAATCTTCGCAATATTGCCATTATCGCCCACGTTGACCATGGCAAGACCACCCTCGTGGATCAGATGCTGAAGCAGTCCGGCGCATTCCGCTCCAATCAGCAGGTTGCTGAGCGCGTGATGGACTCTGGCGCCATCGAGCGTGAACGCGGCATCACCATCCTGGCAAAGAACTGCTCCTGCGTCTATGAAGGCGTCAAGATCAACATTGTTGACACCCCGGGCCACGCCGACTTTGGCGGCGAGGTAGAACGCGTGCTGAAAATGGTCAACGGCGTTCTGCTGCTGGTTGACGCAGCCGAAGGCTGCATGCCCCAGACCCGTTTTGTTCTGCAGAAAGCTTTGCAGCAAAATCTGTCCCTGGTCATTGCCGTCAACAAGATCGACCGTCCCGACGCCCGCATTCATGAAGTTATTGACGAGATCCTGGAGCTGCTGATGGACCTGGGCGCTACCGACGAGCAGCTGGACAGCCCGATGGTGTTCTGCTCCGGCCGTAACGGCACCGCCAGCTATGATTGGACCCACCCCGAAAACGGCACCGACCTGAAGCCGCTGTTTGATACCATCCTGAAGTACGTTACCCCGCCGGAGGGTGAACCCGAAGCCCCGATGCAGATGCTGGTTTCCAGCGTGGACTACAACGACTTTGTGGGCCGCATGGGCGTTGGCCGCGTGCAGAACGGTATCATCAAGGTTGGCCAGGCTGTTCAGGTTTGCGACTGGCACAACCCCGACCTGCACATGACCGGCCGCATCACCAAGCTGTTTGACTTTAAGGCAAACGGCCGTGAGCCCATTGAGCAGGCCGCTGCCGGTGATATTGTTGCCTTTGCCGGTCTGCCCGATATTTCCATCGGCAACACCGTGTGCGACCCCAGCAAGGTTGAGCCGCTGCCCTTTGTTAAGATCAACGATCCTACCGTTGAGATGACCTTCTCCGTCAACGATTCCCCGTTTGCCGGCAAGGAAGGCAAGTACGTCACCAGCCGCCAGATCCGTGACCGCCTGCAGCGCGAGCTGCTGAAGGACGTTGCCCTGCGTGTGGAAGATTCCGCCACCAACGATTCCTTCCGCGTAATGGGCCGTGGCGAAATGCACCTGTCCATCCTGATTGAAACCATGCGCCGCGAAGGTTACGAGCTGCAGGTCAGCCCCCCGCATGTTCTGACCCATGAGGAGAACGGCAAGACCATGGAGCCCATGGAGCGCGTTGTGATTGACGTGCCGGAAACCTATCAGGGCAACGTTATGACCGCTCTGGGCGCCCGCAAGGCCATCCTGATGAACATGCAGATGATGAACAACCGTTCCCGTCTGGAGTTCCGTATGCCCAGCCGCGGCCTGTTCGGCTACCGCAGCCAGTTCCTGACCGACACCCACGGCGAAGGCATCATGAACACCATTTTTGATGGTTACGAAGAATGGTGCGGCCCCATTGCCACCCGTTCCAGCGGCTCCCTGATCAGCTTTGATACCGGCGATGCCGTCACTTACGGTCTGTTCAACGCCCAGCAGCGCGGCACCCTGATTGTGACCGCAGGCGAAAAGGTTTACGAGGGCGAAGTCGTTGGCTACACCCCGACCGGTGAGGACATCACCGTCAACGTGTGCAAGACCAAGCACCTGACCAACACCCGTGCATCCGGCAGTGACGATGCTCTGCGCCTGATCCCCGTGACCAAGTTCAGCCTGGAAGGCTGCCTGGAATTCCTGGCACCGGACGAGCTGCTGGAAGTTACTCCGGAGAACCTGCGCATCCGCAAGCGCATCCTGGACCACGACCTGCGCATGAAGGCCACCAGCAAAAAGAGCAAGGGTTGATTTTAAGTTTGCCTTTCCAGCCTTTTTGAAAAAAGGCTTCGGCGAAAAACTTTAATCGGCTTCGCATAGAATAATAAAGATCCCGGCATGATTTTGGAATGAAAATCGTGCCGGGATTTTTGGTTTTATTATATTATATTGGGATGTGTATGCCCTCCGCCCAAAATAAGCAACGCATTCTTTCAAATGTTCCTCACCGGACAAACACTCCGGGGCGATGCAAGCATCGTCCCCTGCAAATATTTTTTAGGGCAATACCGCATAATTCTAAGTGCCGATACGGCGAGCGAGGTGCGGCAGATGCC
>SAUS01000019.1 GCA_004000625.1 Candidatus Cibiobacter qucibialis
GCGCTTTTGGCTTAGCAGCTGCCGTGCCTCGCTCGCCGTATCGGCACTTAGAATTGTGCGGTATTGCCTTAACGTAAAATCCGGCTGCATTTCTAGAAATAGACTATATTTTCGACTTTTCAGATACACCCCAAGGCCATATTAACACAATTTTAATGTTTGCTGGCAATACTGCATGTATTATAGCAGGCTTGCCGAAAAATGCAACTGGTCCCGCCGGGTATGCCGTACACTTTGGTCACTTTATGCAAAACTGCAGCGGCTTTTGCAGCAGGTTCACCTGTTTTTACCCGCCAAAAAGCAAAGCGCGCACAGCCCTTTGTTCAGGCCATGCGCGCCGGATGGATATTTCTTTATTCTTCTTTATTCTATTTTAATTATACATCCTGCAGTTCACCGCGGGAAAATGCTTTCAGGTAAGCATAGATGAAACCGTCCAGGTCGCCATCCATCACGGCCTGCACATTGCCGCTTTCATAGTTGGTACGGTGGTCCTTGACCAGGGTGTACGGCATGAACACATAACTGCGGATCTGGTGGCCCCAGGCGATTTCATTCTGCACACCCTTGATGTCATCCACCTTATCCTTGTGCTGCTGCAGAGCGATCTGGTACAGCTTGGCTTTCAGCATTTCCATGGCGTACTCACGGTTCTGCAGCTGGCTGCGCTGGGTCTGGCAGGAAGTGACAATGCCGGTGGGCTTGTGGATCAAACGCACAGCGGAAGACGTTTTGTTGATGTGCTGGCCGCCTGCACCGGAAGAACGGTAAACCTGCATTTCAATATCCGCCGGGTTGATCTCGACTTTAATATTGTTATCCAGTTCCGGCATAACCTCCAGGCTGGAAAAGCTGGTCTGGCGGCGGGCGTTGGCATCAAACGGGCTGATGCGCACCAGGCGGTGCACGCCGTTTTCACTTTTCAGCATACCGTAAGCGTTGGCACCCTTAATCATCATAGAAGCGGACTTGATACCGGCTTCATCGCCTTCCAGCACATCCAGAACTTCCACGGTGTAGCCGTGGGCTTCGGCCCAGCGGGTGTACATACGGGTCAGCATCTCGGCCCAGTCCTGTGCTTCGGTGCCGCCGGTGCCTGCATGGAAAGTCAGGATAGCGTTGGAATGGTCGTACTCGCCGTTCAGCATGGTCATCAGCTGCAGTTCGTCAATGGATTTCTCCACGCCGTTTACAGCTTCTTCGCCTTCTGCTGCCAGAGAGGGATCATTTTCTTCCTCAATCATTTCCAGCAGGGTCTGGGCTTCCTCGTACTGGGTGGAAAGTTTGCCGAAGCTCTCCAGCTTATTTTTCACTTCGCCCATCTCGCTGATGACTTTCTGGCTTTTTTCCTGGTCATCATAAAAACCGGGCAACGTCATCTGGTGTTCCAGCTCTGCCAGGCGCTTTTCGCTCGCTTCAATGGAAAGGGCATCGCGCAGGTCGTTTACCGCAGTTTCCAGCCCGCCGAGCTTAAATTTCAATTCGTCAATGGTGATCATATTTGCTACCCCTTGGTCAATCATTAAAAATAAAGATACGCATAAATCAAGATGTTATCAGTATAACGCAAATCTTATTTCTTGTAAAGAGGTATAAAACACACGGCATGATCTGCACGTTACAGGCGTGCAGATTAAAATCGGCTTCTACTTTTTTGATACACACCAGCTATCGGCAGGCCAAAATCTGCAAATATTCTGCAAAAATCCGCTTTCTGCCCGCTTATTCACGAAAAGTTCTTTGCTTTCCATGGACATATGGTGTATAATATGGCTAAATTATTTCGTTTGCGCCTTTTTGGCTGCAGCGAAACAAGATGGATGGGCAGGATAACACTCCCCGCCCTGAAAATTCGGAGGACCACACATGGCTGATTACAAGGGCAATACCTGCCCCGTATGCAAACAAAAATTCAAAGAAGCAGATGATATCGTTGTCTGCCCGGACTGCGGCACACCGTACCACCGCGAATGCTGGAAAAAGGTCGGTGTCTGCGTGCATCAGGCAGACCACGCCGCCGGGTTTGAATGGACCCCGGACAACGTGATTTCCGACCGGCCGGATGATATCGTCTGCCCCAACTGCGGCACCCATAACCCGCTGGGCGCAAAATACTGCAACCACTGCGGCGTTTCGCTGCCGGACCATCCGGATAACGTGCAGTACCAGCAGGATCACCCCGCCCCCGGCGGCAACGGCCCGGTGTACGCCAACGGCAGCTACCAGGCCGGCGGTGCCCCGCAGTATCGCCAGGCACCGCGCCAAGAACAGGCACCCGACCAGGACTTTTTCAGTGCCGGCAGCATGGGGCCGGATGGCTTTACCTGCAAGGAAGTCGGCCCCGATGACCCGATTGACGGCATCAAGGCGCGGGACTGGGCCAGCTATGTTGGGCCGTCCAGCATTTATTATATGATGCAGTTCTTCCGCATGCAGGAAACCCGGCGCAAAGCTGTTATCTCGTTCTCCGCCTTTTTCCTTGGGCCTTTCTATTTCTTCTACCGCAAAATGTGGAAGCAGGGTGTTCTTTTTGCGCTGCTGGATTTTATTGTGACGCTGCCCTCCCTGCTGTACCTGATGGCGGTATCCGGTGCGGAATGGATGGTGGGTATGCCGTTTTTGCGGCTAATTCCCACGGCCATGCAGGTATGCTATGTGCTGAACTTTATCCAGATGGTTATTCGCGGCCTGTTTGCTGTGTACTGGTATAAAAAAGAAAGCGAACGCCGCATTCACCGCGTTTATGACCGCTGCCCCGAAGGCCCGCAACGCAGCGATGCCCTGGCCGCAACCGGCGGCACCAGCTGGGCAGCCGTTTTTATCTACCTTGGTGTTTACATCGCAGCCGGGGTTCTGGGATCTTTCCTGATGGGACCGGACCTGAACGCCGTAATCCGGTTTTTGACGATGTAAAAATATGAAGAAGTAAGGATAACCGATATTTCAGGAGGAAAACGTATGAAAACAGCATTGGTCATTATGGCAGCCGGCATCGGCTCCCGCTTTGGCGGCGGCATCAAGCAGCTGGCCGCTGTCGGCCCCAACGGCGAGATCATCATGGATTACTCCATCCATGATGCCATCGAAGCCGGGTTTGACAAGATTGTCTTTATCATCCGCCACGACATTGAGGAGGCTTTCAAGGAAGCCATCGGCAACCGCATTGAAAAGACCTGTGCCGACCTGGGCGTTGAGATTGCCTATGCTTTCCAGGAGAAGGACGCCATCCCCGCCGGGTACGAAGTTCCCGCTGAACGCAGCAAGCCCTGGGGCACCGGCCAGGCAGTTCTGGCCTGCAAGAATGTCATCAAGGAGCCGTTCGCCGTTATCAATGCTGACGACTACTATGGCAAGGAAGCTTTTGTCCAGATTCACAACTTCCTGCAGGGCTACACCCCGGACAAACCGAACGCCCTGTCCATGGCCGGCTTTGTTTTGAAGAACACCCTGAGCGACAACGGCGCTGTGACCCGCGGTGTCTGCCAGATGAACGCCGAAGGCTACCTGACCGATGTTGTGGAGACTTCCGGCATTGAAAAGACCGCTGACGGCGCTGCCGTTGAGGGCAAGGCCATTGACCCGGAGAGCCTGGTTTCGATGAATTTCTGGGGCCTGACACCGGAGTTCGTGAAGGTGCTGGAGGACGGTTTTGTGGAGTTCTTTGAGAAGAGCGTTCCCGCCAACCCGCTGAAGGCCGAGTACCTGCTGCCCATCTATATTGGCGAGCTGCTGGAAAAGAATGCCGTGACCGTTCAGGTGCTGCCCACCCATGACAAGTGGTTCGGCGTTACCTATAAAGAGGACAAGCAGACCGTGATTGACAGCTTTGCCAAGCTGGTGGCCGATGGCGTTTACCAGAAAAACCTGTTCAGCGACCTGAAGCACTGAGCCCGCCCGTTGCAAACCGAATGAAATAAATCAAAGGGGTGAATCCCGGAGCCAGAGAATGTGCGAACCGCACAGAAATCTTTCCGCGGGTTCACCCCTTTTGATTGAAAACTGCAAAAGCATGGGATTTTGCACCATGGAAAGTGAGGATAAAATGCGGTATCGTAAATGTAGGAGGGATGTACAGATGCCGAAACAAAACATCGAAGCCGTGAACATTTCCGCAATGACTGCCGAACAGCGTGATGCCGCACTTGCCCTGGATGTGGAGCGCCTGCTGCGCTTTGGCCGCAAACACAAGCTCATCAAGGAGCTGGATGCCATTGTAGCCCGCAACACCCTGCTGGATTTGCTGGGTCTGGCCCAGCCCAGCGAGGAAAAGGTGCCCAAAGAGGATTTTGACACCCCCGCTGCCCTGCTGGACGAAATGGTGGAGCTTGCCGCCGCCAAGGGCCTGTTTGACGGCAGTGTGCCGCAGTACCGCATCAACTTTGAAACCCGCATGATGGGTGCCCTGATGCCGCGCGAAAGCGAAGTCTGCCGCAAGTTCCGCAAACTGTATGCCAAGGGCGGCCCCAAAGCTGCCACGGACTGGTTCTATGATCTGTGCGTTGTGTCCAACTACATCCGCACGGCGCAAATTGCCAAGAACATCCAGTGGAACACGGCCACCCCTTACGGTGAGCTGGAAATTACCATCAACCTGACCAAACCGGAAAAAGACCCCAAAGTGATTGCCATGGAGCGGCTGCAGCCCGCTGCCAGCTATCCCAAGTGCATGCTGTGCAAGGAGAATATCGGCTATGCGGGGCGCATCAACTTCCCTGCCCGCCAGACCCATCGCATTGTGCCCATAAACCTGGCCGGTGAAACGTTCTATCTGCAATACAGCCCCTATGCCTATTTCCATGAGCACTGCATCATGCTGAACGACAGCCACAAGCCCATGGAGATGGACCGCCATACCCTGGCTGAAATTTTTGACTTTGTGGCACAGTTCCCCCATTACACCTGCGGTTCCAACGCTGACCTGCCTATTGTAGGCGGCAGCATCCTGAGCCACAGCCATTTCCAGGGCGGGCGCTATGTCTTCCCCATGCAGAAAGCGCATATCGCCGTACCGCTGCGCAACGCGCGCTACACCGGCGTGAAAGCCGGTATCGTCAACTGGCCGGTTTCCACCGTGCGCCTGGTGGGCCGCAGTTCCCAGGAAGTGCAGAATGCCGCGGACGACATCCTGCGCACCTGGCGTGATTACAGCGATACCAGCGTAGATATCATCGCCCACACCGGCGATACCCCGCACAACACCGTCACCCCCATTCTGCACTATGATGAGAATGACGGCTACATTCTGGACCTGGCGCTGCGCAACAACCGCACCACCGAACAGTATCCGGACGGCATCTTCCACCCGCACAAGGAATACCACAACATCAAAAAAGAGAATATCGGCCTAATTGAGGTAATGGGCCTGGCCATCCTGCCTGCCCGCCTGAAAGATCAGAGCGCCGCCATTGCCGATATCCTGACCGGTTCCGCCCCCAACACCAGCCGCGAAGCTGGCAGCCCGCTGGCTGTACACGCTGACTGGATCGATGGTCTGATCAAAAAGTACGGCACCGGCCTGAAGCGTGAAAAAGCCGAAGCTGTTCTGCGGGATGAGATCGGTATTGTGTTCAGCCATGTGCTTGAAAACGCCGGTGTCTTCAAGCAGGATGCCGCCGGGCAGGCAGCTTTCCTGAAATTTATGGAAAGCGTTGGTTACCGTAAGGCATAAAATGCGCGTTCCCGCCAAAAGTGGCAAAATATTTTTGATATCCTGCAAAATACACCTTGACAAAAGGTGATTCTGCTTGATATAATAAGTTGCTGTGTCAAGCAAGACACACATCCTTGCCCTTGCGTAAAGGCAAGGGCCTAAAGTCCAAAAGGAGGTGCACAGAAAATGGCTAAGTATGAAACCATGTTGGTTACCAGTTCTGCTCTGGATGAGGAGGCTTCCGCTGCCCTGATCGGCAAGTTCAAGTCCCTGATCGAAGCAAACGGTACGATCGATTCTGTCGATGATTGGGGCAAGCGCCGTCTCGCCTACCCCATCGAAGACGAAACCGAGGGCGTTTATACCGTGATCAAGTTCACCAGCGAGCCGGATTTCCCCGCAGAGCTGGATCGTAACTACCGTATCACCGAAGGCGTTCTCCGCAGCATTATCGTTGCCGAGGAAGCCTGATTGAGCGCCACGCACCCTGGTGTGCGTGTTGGGAAGGAGTAACTGAATTATGCTGAATGTGGTTGTTCTTATGGGCCGCCTTGTTGCGGACCCGCAGCTGCGCCAGACGACGACCGGCAAAAACGTGGCTTCGTTCCGCGTTGCCTGTGACCGTGGGCGCCGCGATGCCAATGGCCAGAACCAGGCCGACTTCTTTGATGTTGTCGCCTGGGACCGTTCCGCTGAGTTTGTCTGCCGTTATTTCCAGAAAGGTTCCATGATTGCCATTGATGGCCGTCTGCAGAGCCGTAACTATCAGGATAAGAGCGGCAATAACCGCACTGCGATCGAGATCGTGGCCAATAACATTAATTTTGTTACTCCCAAATCCCAGAATCCCGCTGCTGGTATGGGCGCGCCGATGGCGTCCGCTCCGATTCCTGCAGCACCGGCTGATTATTCCCGTCCCGCAGCGCAGCCCGCTGCTCCCGCCTATTCGGCTGGCAGCAACGATGACTTTGCACTGATTGAGGACGAGGGCGATTTGCCGTTCTGAATCGATTATACCAATTTTACAAGGAGGTAACCGGATCATGGCTATGGATCGTTCTTCTCGTCCGATGCATCGCGGCCGCAAAAAGGTTTGCAGCTTCTGCGTTGATCGCATCGACCGCATTGATTACAAGGATCTGCCCCGCCTGCGCAAATACGTCAGCGAGCGTTCCAAAATCATTCCCCGCCGCGTCACCGGCACTTGCGCTTTCCATCAGCGCGAGCTGACCGTTGCTATCAAGCGTGCTCGCCATATGGCTCTTATGCCGTACGTCAGCGATTGATTTTAACGGCTGCTGAATAAGCACAGCAATCCCCCGCCGTTCAGGCTGCAAGGCCTGCGGCGGGGGATTTTTGCTTGGTTGATTTTTTATAAATAATAATGAATAGAGAATAAAGAATCATTGTGACGCCGTGGGCGTCACACTCCCATTATTCATTATTCTTTATTCTTTTTTAATTCAATAAACGCGGCCCCGGCACAACAGGTTGTCTTTCCTGTAATGCCGGGGCCTTAGGTTTATTCTTCTGCCGTTGCTATCACGGTGCTGCTGTTGCAGCAGGGTCTGTGCTGTCCGCCCAGTTGGGCTGTTCGGAGGGTGTGGGCGATGAATCCACCGCAAACGCATCGTTGCGTGCCCCGGCGATATACACCGTCACGACAGTCTCATCTGCATCAAACTTGGTGCCTTTGCTCACATCGCATTTTACAACGCAGTTCTCTGCGTACTGGCCATCGTTTTCAATGATCTGCATGCTATAGTTGATGCCGGATTCATCCAGCTTTTTGCTGGCGTTGTTCTGCGTCCAGCCGACGATGTCCGGCATTTCCACCAGCATGGGGCCTTTGCTGACTACTAACTGGATGGTGGGTGCCTGTTCCGTGACCAGCGTTCCGGCCACCGGCTCCTGCCTGATGACGCAGCCCTCCGGTACAGTGGAGCTGAAATCCTCCGTCATGGCAATGCGGTAATGGGTATACAGTGTGTTATTTTTGATATCGGTCTTATAGTTCTTTCCCACAAGGTCCGGGTAAACTTCCACATCACTGTTGGCCGTGCTGGAAGCCGATGTGCCGGTGGATGCCGCACCGGAAACTGCCGGTTTTGTATCGCTCCCCTTGCCGCCTTTCAGCAGACTCCACAGCAACAGCACCACCAACACAAAGATGACCACCATGGAAGCCGCCAGAATCTTTTTGGTGGATACCTGGTTTTCGCCTTTTTCAAACATGGCGTTCGCCACAGTGGGATCAGTCAAGGCGCTCATCAGCTCCGGTACCGTCTGCATCCGCTTGGCGGGGTCCAGCCGCATGGCGCAGGTCAGCACCTGAGAAAAATAGGTCGGCACACCAGATTCCAGGCTGTGGGCGTTCTCCATACTGTCCCGTACCTTGCGCTGCGGGGCTGCCACCGGCACCTGGCCCGTTACCAGTCGGTAAGTGACCGCCGCCAGAGCGTACACATCGGTGTACCGTCCAGAGAATTCCGCCGCTGAATACTGTTCCGGTGCCGCATAGCCGGGGTAAAGCTGGCTTTTCAGCTCGCTGCCTGCCGTGCGCAGGGCCAGCGTGCCATACCCGGTCAGCCGGGCGGCACCGTCAATGGGCAGCAGGATGTTATCCGGGCAGATGCCGCGGTGGATCAGCCCGGCCTTGTGAAGCAGGGCCACCCCCTCCATCACGGGCTGCAGCAAGGTTCGGGCCTCCACGGGGGTCAGGGTGCGGGCGCGCAGTTTGAGGTAATGGGTCAGGGTCATGCCCTTCTCGGTTTCCTCCACCGCGTATACGGTGTTGTTTTCTTCCATCACATCCAGAATCTGCGAAAGGCCGGTTGCCGGGGTGATGCGGTGCAGGTCATCGTACAAATCTTTGAAATCCATCCGGCTGGTTTTGAACAGCACTTCCCGGCCCTCTTTGGGCATCAGGTCGCCATCTGGGCTGCGGCCATTGCACAGCGTTACCGGGAAATACTCTTTGATCAGCACAAACCGACGTTCATCATTATCCACACCGCGGTAGCACAGGCCGTCGCCGTCGGCGCTCTGGTATTCACCCACGGTGTAATGCCCGCCCAGTTGGGTGCCAAGGGGCAGCGCGCCTTCGGGGTTATGGTTTTCCAGGGACTTGCCACAGTTGGGGCAGCTGCCATGGTAGCCGCTGTGCACGGGTTCCAGGCAGTGCGGGCAAAGGGGAAGTTGGCTCATAACATGGCTCCTTTGTGTAAAAAGAAGGCGCGTAAAAACCGAAATATCCGGCTTTTGCGCGCCTCCTTAAACATTCAAGCTCAAACCTTGGCTGCCAATCAGCGGTCCAGGTCTTCTTCATTCTCCAGGGTAGTCCATGCGTTCTGCACGTCGTCGTCGTCGTCCAGTGCGTCCAGCAGCTTGCCCATGTTGACCAGCTGATCCGGATCGGTCAGGGCGGTGGTGGTGGAAGGAACCTGTGCCACATCGGCAGAAATGAACTTATAGCCCTTTTCTTCCAGTGCGTTGCACACAGCGGTGAAGTTATCGGGATCAGTGGTGACCTGTGCAGCCTCTTCGCCTGCATCAAAGTCCTCGGCACCGGCATCCAGAGCATCCATCATCAGCTGGTCGGGGTCGGAATCTTCCAGGTCAACCACGATCACACCCTTCTGGGTGAACATGAAGCCAACGCAGCCCATCTGGCCCAGGTTGCCGCCAAACTTATCAAAGTAATGGCGCATGTTGGCAGCGGTACGGTTGCGGTTATCGGTCAGGGTTTCGACCATAACGGCAATGCCGCCGGGGCCGTAACCTTCATAGGTAATTGCTTCGTACTCGGTCTTATCGCCGCCCTCGGCGCGCTTGATGATGCGCTGAATGTTATCATTCGGCACACTGTTCGCTTTAGCCTTAGCAATCAGGGCTGCCAGCTTGGAGTTGGAAGCGGGGTTGCCGCCGCCTTCCTTAACGGCAACAGCGATCTCGCGGCCGATCTTGGTGAAAACCTTGGCACGGGCGCCATCGGTCTTTTCTTTCTTGCGCTTAATGTTATTCCATTTGCTATGTCCGGACATGAAAATCCCCCTAAAAAATTGATGTGTAACCGCACATTGAAGGCGGTAAGATTCCCGCACTTTGCGCAAAGTGCGCGAACCGACAAATTACATTAGTATAGTATAGCACATTTCTATGCCGTTTTCAATGTTTTGGCGGTGTTTTTCTGGATGTATTTGAAAACACGGCTTGATTTTTTCGCAGGCGCAAGGCTGATTTATAATTTAAACACTGGCTGTGCTTGCAGAAACAAAGTTATTTTTACAGGCTTTGCCCTATGCCTTTTATGTTTCCGCTGCTATTTCAGGTTGCGCAGGGCTTTGGGGTAATGGTTCTTAATGCGGCCCCCGCTGGCCTTGCCCCCGCCGAGGGGGAAGCCATCCACCAGCACAGCACACCAGCCGTTCTGGGCGGTTTGGGCTTCGATCTCTTCCCCGCGCAGCCACGCTGCGGTGCGCGGATCCGCCAGGGTCAGCTCCTCGCAATTGGTGCACTGGGCACCGTAAGCCATAAACAGCGCGTGGGCCGGTTCAAAGCGCCCTTTTGCCGCGCGGCCCGCGGGCACCCCGGCGCGCAGCACATGCAGCTTTGCCGCGGGCAGCAGGGCGGGCGGCTCCAGCAAAAAGCCGTCCCCCACTACTGCAATGGGCTGGCCCACCAATGTGGGGAAAAGCTCTTTGGCAAAGCTCTGCCATGCCTGCAATGCCTTGGCATCCACACGGGGTGTTTTGCCGCCTTTTCCTTTACCGTTTTTGCCGCGCGGCAGTTCCACCACCGGGGCATCCGCCGCCTTTTGCAGTTTGGCCATAAAATGGCCCTCGCCGCCATCACAGGGCCAGATGCGGCGGCAGTATTCTGCCTGTAGCGGATAGTCCCCTGTCCGGTTGGCTTCACCGGGCTGGCCAAAACCGCAGCCGGAAAGATCACACAGGGTAAACTCCGGATGCCTTGCCAGGAAAGCTGCGATCTGCCCTTCATCTTCCCCCGGCGCAAAGGTGCAGGTGGAATAGACTAAAATTCCGCCCGGCGCCAGCATGGCCGCGGCGTTTTCCAGAATCTCTGCCCCCAAAGCGGCGCAGCGATCCAGCAGGGGCTGGTCATACTGGGTCACGGCAACGCTTTCCTTGCGGAACATCCCCTCGCCGGAACAGGGGGCATCCACCAGAATACGGTCAAACTGGCCGGGGTACGCGGCAGCCAGGCGGGCGGTGTCCTCGTTGGTCACAATGGCGTTGGTCACGCCCATGCGCTCCAGATTCTGGCGCAGAACTTCGGCGCGGGCAGCCACAAACTCGTTGGCCAGCAGCACGCCCTGCCCGGCCAGTGCGGCAGCCAGCTGGCTGGTTTTGCCGCCCGGCGCAGCGCACAAGTCCGCCACCCGCATACCTGGGTGCACATTCAGCAGCGCAGCCGGGGCGCTGGCGCTGGGTTCCTGCGCATAAAAGGCTCCCGCATGGTGGTAGGGGTGGCGGCCGGGTTTCCAATCCGGCTGCGGCACCACAAAAGCGGACGCGCAAAACGGCGATGCTTCCAGCGGAAAATCCGCCAGCGCAGCAAACTGCTGCGGCGTGCAGCGCAGAGCATTCACGCTGGCCCCACGCACCGCCCCCTGCCCCGGATAGGAAAACATTGCATCAAACCGCGGGCCAAGCAGGGTGCGCTCCCGCTGAACAAACAGTTCCGGCAGTTGTGAAATTATCATGGATCAACCTCCATTTTGCATATCAGCGGCAAGGCTGGGCAGACTATTGGCAGAGCCGGTGGAACCCGGCCCCAAATTGCTTTTTTGATTTTGAAAGGAGTACCCGCATATGGCACGCAGCACCAACGAACAGAACAAGACCCAGAACTGCAATACCCGCAAGGCCAGCCAGAAAGCTACCCAGAGCACCACGCAGAAAACCACAAACTCCACCACAGACTGCGGCTGTGGCTGCGGCACCAAGGGCAAGGACGACGGCAGCAAAAAGAAGTGATGCTTTGCCCTGAAAAGCCAGCTGCATATTGAAGAATTTTGCTTCAAAACGCATTTTTAAGGTTATGCACAGGGCAAGCGGCCGCGGGCGAACGATGTCTGCCCCTACGGAGCGCTATTTGGCAGTCTAAGGCAGTGCTATATCAACAGCACTGCCTATTTTATTGTGCCGCCACGCAAAAAGCCGGTGCCGTTTGCTGGGCACCGGCTTTGTTGCAGCTTGTGTTTCTGCGCACAGGCACTTATTGTTCCGGGGTATAATTTTTCCAGATCGTTTCAAACAGTTCTTCGATCCGGTCATCCCGGCCCATCAGGTGCAGCCAACCCAGCAGGCACTCAAAGCCTGTGGAGGCGCGGTATTCCTGCGCGGTGGCATGCTTGGCCACGCTGGCTTTGCTGGCATTTTTGCCGCGGCGCAGGATGTTCTGCTCTTCCTCGGTCAGCATCGGCTCAATAAGGGCAAGTTCCTGGTTCTGCGCGTGGGCAGATACATAATGCGTTGCCACGCTGTGCAGCCGACCCGGCTGCAGGCGGGATGTTTCCACCAGACGCTGGCGGACCAGCAGTTCCAGCACGGCATCCCCCGCAAAAGCCAGGGCCAGCGGCGACATTTCGTGGATATCAATTTCCGGGTGTGCTTCAAATAACATGGCGTGCCTCAATAAACATAATCGAACTCGTATTCGCCGATCTTGATGGTATCGTCCTCTTCCACATTCTGGCGGACCAGCTCATCCAGAATGCCGGAATCGCCCAGCTGGGTCTGGAAATACTGCAGACTTTCATAGTCCTCCACGTTGGTACCGGCCAGAATACGCTCCAGCCAAGGGGCGTCCACGGTAAACTCGTGGGCACCGGTGCGCTCCACGGTAAAGGGACGGGTGGGGGCATCGACCAAGCTGGGTTTAACGTACTCTGCCTCAAACACCTTGACCGGCGGCAGTTCTTTCAGGCGACTGTACACCAGGGCGGGCAGAGCGTCCACCCCCTGGCGGGTTGCGGCGGAGATGGGCACAAAGGTCAGACCCTTGGCTTCCACAAACTGCTTGAATTCTTCTACCTGTTCGGGGGTTGCGATATCACACTTGTTTCCCAGAACAATCTGCGGGCGGGTAGCCAGATCTGCGGAGAAGCCCTCCAGCTCGTGGTTGATCTGCTCAAAGTCCTCCTTGGGGTCGCGGCCCTCGCAGCCGGAAACATCCACCACATGCAACAGCAGGCGGCAGCGCTCCACATGGCGCAGGAAGTCATGGCCCAGGCCAACGCCATCGGCAGCACCTTCGATCAGGCCGGGGATATCGGCGCAGACAAAGCTCTGTTCCGGGCCAACGCGTACAACGCCCAAAACAGGGGTCAGCGTGGTAAAGTGATAGTTTGCAATTTTGGGGCGTGCCGCGCTGATGGTGCTGATCAGGGTGGACTTGCCAACATTGGGGAAGCCGATCAGGCCAACATCCGCGATCACTTTCAATTCCAGAGTCAGGTGCATATCCTCACCGGGCAAACCGGGCTTGGCAAAGCGCGGGATCTGACGGGTGGGGGTGGCAAAGCGGGCATTACCCCAACCGCCGCGGCCGCCCTTGGCCACAACAACCGGGGCATCGCCGGAAAGATCCGCCATGACCAGGCCGGTCTCGGCTTCTTTCAGCACGGTGCCGCGGGGCACGCGGATGACCAGGTCATCGGCGTCCTTACCTTTCTGGCGGGCGCCGCGGCCATTTTCGCCATCGGGGGCGGTATACTTGCGCTTATAGCGGAAGTCCATCAAGGTGGACAAGTTGGGGTCCGCCTGGAACACGATGTTGCCGCCGCGGCCGCCATCGCCGCCGTCCGGGCCGCCAGCCGCGACGAACTTTTCGCGGTGGAAGCTGACCGCGCCATCGCCGCCCTTGCCGGCGTGCAGCCAGATGGTTGCGACATCAATAAAATTACTGGTACTGGGCATGTGTTACCTCCTTTAGGGGGTGTTGCAAATACAAAGAATAGAGAATAATGAAACATGATGGTGTACCGCCAATGGCGGCACAGAATCGGATATTAAAGGTTGGATTGATTGGTTAGTCTATGATTTTATAATATAGTGTGTACGCAGAATGGCGGGAATATTTTCTTTTTAGGGTACGCATCTGGGCATAGTTGTCGGAACGGTCTAGACCGTTCCCTACATCGCTTTTTATGACTAGCCGCAAACATTAAAAATATTTGTAGAGCAGGATGCCCTCACCCTGCCGTAGAGAAACCTTGCTTATCGCTGCAAACATTGCAAAGGGTTTGTAGGGGCCGCTGCTCGTCATCGGCCCGCAGGGCGGGATGGGCGGCAAAAGATTGAGGCGAGCAAATAGGGTAATGTACCGCGGGACGATGCGAGCATCGTCCCCTACAGAACTTGCCAGGGTTTTGCAATCGGCCCTCTACCTTGCTACTCTTTTGCCACGTTTCCCCGCCTGTTCTCGCCTTTGGGCAAAAGAAAAGAGCGAGCCGCACGGCCCGCCCTTAAAAGGTTACTTACTGCTTGACAGTGCAGCGCTTGCGGTCACGGCCAACGCGCTCGAAATGAACGCGGCCATCAACCAGAGCGTACAGGGTGTCATCGCTGCCGATGCCGACGCCCTCACCCGGATGGATGTGGGTGCCGCGCTGACGGACCAGAATGTTGCCGGCCAGAACAAACTGACCGTCGCCGCGCTTAACGCCGAGGCGCTTGGACTCGGAATCACGGCCGTTCTTGGTAGAACCTACGCCTTTCTTATGTGCCATTGTGCTTAACCTCCTTAGCCGTTGATCGCGGTGATTTCCACCTTGGTGTAGGGCTGACGATGGCCCTTGCGAACCATGCTGCCCTTCTTGGGACGATAGGTGATGATGTTGAGCTTCTTGCCCTTGCCGTTCTTGATGACCTTGCCGACAACGGTAGCGCCTTCAACAACGGGAGCGCCAACCTTAACAGCGCCCTCCTCGCCAACGGCCAGGACTTTTTCGAAGGTGACTTCGCTGTCAGCCTCAGCGTTCAGCTTCTCAACAAAAATGCTGTCGCCAACTTTGACGCTGTACTGCTTGCCACCGGTCAGAATAACTGCGTACATGTGATAACCTCTTTCAATAAGTCTCGCTGGATGCGGGGCGGCGTGCAAATGCACACACTTGCAGAGCCCATGCCATGCGGCCTAATTATCATACCACATGCGCCCGGTTCCGTCAAGATACTTTTTGAAATAATTTCAAATAGCAACGCCATTTTGCATGGCGGCAGCCTGGGTGGTGTTCTTCATCAGCATGGCACGGGTCATGGGGCCAACGCCGCCGGGCACCGGGGTGATGTAACCCGCCACGGCGCTTGCTTCCTCAAAGTTCACATCGCCGTGCAGCTTGCCGTCCGCACCGCGGTTGATGCCGACATCGATCACCACGGCGCCGGGCTTGACCATATCGCCAGTCACAAAACCAGCGCGGCCAACGGCTGCAACCAGAATATCCGCGTTGGCGCAGATTTCTTTCAGGTTGGCCGTGTGGGAATGGCAGACCGTAACGGTTGCATTTTTAGCCAGCAGCAACAGGGCTGCTGGCTTGCCCACAATGTTGGAACGGCCGATGACCACGGCGTTTTTGCCGTCAATTTTGGTACCGGTAGATTCGATCATGCGGATGCAGCCCGCCGGGGTGCAGGGCAAAAAGCAGGGCTGGCCGGTCTGCATACGGCCCACGTTGACAGGGGAAAAACCGTCCACGTCCTTTTCCGGCGGGATGGCGTCAATCACGGCGCGCTCATCGATCTGCTTGGGCAGCGGCAGCTGAACCAGAATGCCGTTTACGGTTTTGTCGGCTGCCAGCTCTGCAATTTTGGCCAGCAGTTCTTCCTGGGTGGTGGTTTCCGGCATGCGCAGTTCCAGGCTCTTGATGCCGCATTCGCCGCAGTCCTTTACCTTGCCGCGCACATACACCTGGCTGGCGGGGTTTTCGCCCACCAAAATCACAGCCAGGCAGGGTTCGATGCCCTTGGCTTTCAGGGCCGCTGCTTCGGCTGCAGCTTCGGCTTTGGTTGCGGCCGCAAGGGCCTTTCCGTCAATGATCTGTGCACTCATCTTTGCATTCCCTCCTGTGGTTTCCAGGTGCAGGATGCACCTAAACGTTACTCCCCTGCTTCGTCCTCCGGGGCCGGGGCTTCCGGCGCTTCGGCGGGCTGCTGGGGTTCGGCTACCACATTCCCCTCTTCTATCGCTTCACCATTGTCATTATTATCTTCCACTTTTTCCGCTTCGTCAAGGTCAAATTCCTCCAGGCGGCGGTTCATGGCGGCAGTGGCCTGAACAAATTCGCGATGGGACGCACTTGCGGGCAGTTCATCCACCACAAAATAAGTTCCGGCGGCATCCAGTTTTTTCAGGTTGCTCACCTGCAGCGGCACCATCAGCTGCGCGCCCTTAAATCGCTGCAACCCGGCCACCAGCAGCACCACCGCCGTGGCCACAGACACCAGTGCCACCAGCTGGCTGGTGCGCAGGGTGGAAGTGACCATCAGCGCATCGGTGCGCAGACCCTCGATCCAGTAGCGGCCCAGGCCGTACCAGATGATGTAGAGCAGAAACAGTTCGCCGTTAAAGCGGCGCTTTTTGATATGGCTTGCCAGCAGCACAACCCCCACCAGGCACCAGATGCTCTCGTACAGGAAGGTCGGGTGTACCGGCTGGGTGGGGTCCACAGTAACGCCCTCAGCAGCCAGGGTTGCCTGTACGCTGAGCAGGTAGTTATAGGTACCCTCGCTGTACATGCCCCAGGGCAGCGTGGTGTTGCTGCCGAAAGCTTCCTGGTTGACAAAGTTGCCCCAGCGGCCCACGCCCTGACCAATCAGGAAGCATATCCCAACCAGATCAAAGAGCGGCAGGATGGGAATGCGGCGGATCTTGGCCATCAGGCCGCCAAACACAAATGCGCCGATGACCGCGCCGTAAATGGCAATACCGCCCTGGCGGATATCGATCATCTGCCAGATGCTTTCATACTTGAACGGCGCAAACACAATATAATAAATGCGCGCGCAGACGATTGCCATAACCGCGCCCACCAGGATCACATCGATCAGGCGGTCGGAGTTGATGCCGAAATCATCCGCATTGCGGAAAGCAAACAGCATGGCAAGCACCATGCCCGCGGCGATGATCACACCGTACCAGTAAATGTTGAAACCGCCAATGCTGAGCGCAACGCGGTTGATGGTAAATTCCAGCCCAAGGCCGGGAAACTGAACATCAAAAGACATCTGCCATTACACCTCATTCCTTCGGGTCGATCTGGATATAGGCGCTGTTTTCTTCCAGCAGCATGGTTTGCAGTGCCTTGTTCACATCGTCAACGGTCAAAGTGGCCAGCGCTTCAATTTCATCTGCCAGGGTGCGGCCTTTCAGGAAGGCCATGCCCATCTCCTCGGCGGCATCGTCCACGTTCTCCACATCAGCCAGCATTTCGCCGTACATCTGGTTTTTGACCAGGGTAAACAGCTCCGGGTCTACGCCGTTTTGGCGTAGGCGGGCAATTTCATCCCGCACCATCTGGGCAACCTCACGCGGGGTCTCACTTTCACCGGTAAAAGCGATGATGCAGGCTCCCTCGGTGGAAAGATAATCGCCGCTGAACTCCGGGTTGACCAGCGATTCATCATACAGCTTGCGGTACAGATTCGTCAGTCCGCCGCAGATCAGGTCCGGCAGCAGGTCTGCGATGACCTCCATGCGGGTATCGCCGCGGTTGATGGCGGCTTCCTTGTAGCCAAGGGCAAAGCAGGGCTTGTTGACCGGCATGGTAAAGGTGGTTTCTTTGTGCTGCACCGTATCGGCTTCCTGCGGGAAGATGGTTTCCACCTGCGGGGGTTCCACTGCATCATACACACCGTTGCGGCGGCAGGCTTCCACAGCCTGATCCAGCGTGATGTTGCCCGCAACGGAAAGCACCATGTTGCCGGGGCGGTAGAACGCATCGGTGCAGGCGTACAGCAGTTCGGGCGTCAGCTCGGCAATGCTCTGGGTGGTGCCGGCGATATCGTCCCGGATGGGATGGCTTTGATACAGGCAGCGGAACAGTGCGGTCAGCAGCCGCCAATCCGGGCTGTCGTCATACATTTTGATTTCCTGCCCGATGATGCCCTGCTCCTTGGCGATGGTCTCCTTGGTAAACCAGGGATGACCGACCATGTTGAGCAGAATATCCAGGTTTTCATCCGTCATGCCGGTTGCGGTAAAAATATAGCAGGTGCGGTCATAGCTGGTAAAAGCGTTTGCCGCAGCGCCAGTTTTGGCATACAGGTCGAACGCATCGCCCTGCTCGGATTCAAACATTTTGTGTTCCAGAAAGTGCGCGGTACCGGCGGGCAGCTGGATCCGTTTGCCGTTAAGGGTAAATTCCCGCACAACGGAGCCAAAGTTGGTGGCGTACATGGCGTGTACCGAGCTGTAGCCCGGCATAGTGCGGCACAAAACCGTCAAGCCGCTGGGCAGGGTCACGCTCTGGCAGTTGACCGCCCCCGCGGCTTTTTCCCGGATGGCAACCGGGCTGTGTTCTGCGTGTTCCATCATGCGTTTTCCCCCTCCCCTTTTGCCGTCAGCGTGTAGCCAACAGAGTAATGGTAACTCTGCAGCACTTCGCGCACTTCGTCCGCCGTAACGGCGTTGGTCAGCACCTTGCCGTATTCCGGCGGGGCCAGCGCTTCGTCACGCAGGATCTGGCCATAGTACCAGCTTTCCAGTCCTCCGAGGGAATCTCCCAGCGAATCCAGGCTGGAAAGCAGGCTGCGGCGGCAGTCGCCCATTTCCTGTTCGGTGATAGGGCCGGTGCACAGGTCGTTCAGTTCTTTCAGGATCGCAGCTTCGGCTTGGGCTTCGCGGCCCGGCTCCACGCCGGAATCCACCATCATCACACCGGTGGCGCGCAGAGCGCTGGAACCGCAGTAATAGCAAAGGCTCTGTTTTTCGCGCACATTGCGGAACAGGCGGCTGGTGGTGGAGCCGCCAAACACGCTCATTGCCATCCGCATCACGGTAATGCTGGGCAGGTCCTCCGGCGTGCCGCGGGTAAACAGCATACACAGCTTGGCCTGGGTCAGGCCGGGGATTTCCTCGCTGAAGTGCTGGGTTTCAATAATGGGCATGGCCAGCGGCATGGCAAAGCGCTGGGGGCTGCGGGCAGCGCCAGCCAGCTTTTGCAGCAGCAGCTCTTCCACCAGGGCGGGATCCGCCCCCTGCACCATCACATCAATGGATGCCAGCGAAAGGATGCGGTCATACTCGGCTTTCAGAGTCTGGGGCGTTACGTTGGGCAGGTCACTTTTGTAGCCGCCCAGCTCAATGCCTGCCGGGGAATCGCCGTAAAATTTGCGGCGGGCCTGGCGCACACAGTACAGGCGCTTATTGTTGAACTCGGCATCCAGGCGGCGGGCCAGGGATTCTTTTTCAATGCGCACAGCCTCCGGGTCAAACACACCATCAATCAGGTACGGCTCAAAGATGGTACCAAAGGCGATATCGGCATATTCACGGGTCAGATTCTCACCGTCAAGGGCAAAGCGATCCTTGATGCCGCAGATGTCCACCGTCAGCACGCGGTCAATTCCGGCGCTGCTCTGGTCCACGCCAAGGTCGGCACCGTACAGCCGCGCCAATTTGCGGGAAAGCTCCGTCATATCCGGGCAGCCCGCATAGCCGCGTTCCAGCACCAGCGGCAGCACAGCGGCATCCGTTGCGCTGCGGCGCAATGCCGGGTAGCGCAGATGGATGGTAATGCGGCAGCGGTTAAATTTTTCGGCATCCAATGTGGTGATAAATACACCGGGAGCCAGTTTTTTACGTTCCAAATCAGTATCCTCCGAATTTCTTCCGAATTCCTCGGATGATGGGTCCCGCCCTTAAAACGATGTGCGGCGTTTGCCGGTCATGGCGGCAACGTCCAGGGCCAAAACCGTGGTGTGTTCCACCATTTCCGGCTCAAAGGGCAGGTCCGGGCAGTGGTAATGCTGCATCAGCGCCTGCAGGGCGGTCAGCTTTTCCCCGCCTTCCACAAAGCGGACGGTCCCGCGGCCAATGACGCTCTGGTAGTTCATACCATAAGTGCAGGAGGTTGCCCCGCCGCTTACGGTGCCGGGGCAGTCAGCTTCAAAGCTCACATTGGGGTCAGCGCGCAGCAGGTCCAGCTTGGTGCCAACGGGGGCACAGTGGAAATACAGCGTCAGGCTTTGCGGCCCGGCGGCCATACCAAAGTTCAGCGGAACAAGGTACGGCACGCCGGATGCCGGGTCGTTGATGGCAACGCGGCAGACGGGGCACTGTTCCAAAATGGCAAGTTGGCCCTCCAGGTCCGCCACTTCACGATCCTTACGGCGCATTACGCTTCCTCCTTTGCGGCAAAATAGGCAATGCTTTGCTGGGCAGCGGTTTCGATCAGGTCTGCCAGCTCCTGCAATGTACCAAACTTGCGCACAGCGCACAGGTAGTGGTGGAATTCCAGCACCGGCGTCTGGCCATAGGTATCGCCATGGTAGCCCGGCACATAGGTTTCGCAGGTAACAGGGGCGTTGGCGGCATCCACGGTGGGACGGCGGCCAATACCGGTTGCGGATGGCCACCAGCGGCCATCCAGCCAGATACGGGTCAGGTACACGCCGGTGCAGGGCTGCAAAGCGTCTGCGGGATAGTTCTGGTTGATGGTGGGTTTGCCCAGCTTGGAGGTGCCGATGCCCTTGCCGTGGCGCACCGGCCAGTCAATGCAGTAGGGCGCCCCCAGCATGGCGTTGGCATCCTCGATGCGGCCTTCCTCCAGCGCGGCACGGATGCGAGTGGAGGAGACCGTCTGCCCGCCGTATTGTGCCATGTCCACAATGGTCACGGCGATGCCCAGCGGGGCGCACAGCTCCTTCAGGCGGTCCACATTCCCGGCGGCATATGCGCCAAAGGTAAAGTTATCGCCGCAGAACACCGCCTTGGCGGCAAAGCATTCCACCAGAATTTTGTTGACGAAATCTTCCGGGCTTAAGCTGCGGAAGGATTCAAACGGGGGTTCCATATAGGCGGTAATGCCCAAAGCGGCAACGCGGGCATGCTTTTGCCCAGCGGACAAGATACGCCCGCCCTTGAGCGACTGCCCGCCCGGCAGGCTGAAGGTAAAAGCCGCAGGGGTCAGGCCGTGGGCCGCGGCGTATTCCACCGCTGCCCCCAGCACACGGCGGTGCCCAAGGTGAACACCGTCAAAATAGCCCAAGGCCACGGCGCTGCCGTTGGGTGCGCCCACCGGGGCCAGTGTATTCAAAATATTCATGGTAGTTGGCATACTTCCTGTTGTTGAGCGGACAGCGGTTCTGCCCGTTGCGGTTTGGGTGCAGGCGTTCACGCCCGCTCGCAGAAGATCTTTTCCACCTGCAACACACCCTGCGTCACGTTGGCAAGCCCCAAAAAGGTACCTGCGGCATCATACACGCGGTATTTGCCGTCCTGTGCGCGGTAGTGGCTGGTGGGGCAGCCGTTGAAGAGGTGCTTTTTCACTGCATCGTCCACCGTCAGGGCAGGCAGCGAGGCAAACACGTGTTCCACCGGCAGCAGCCAGCCGCTTTGCTGCAGGGTACCTGCTTCAGCAGCGGCCAGGATTTCCGGCAGGGTGTGGCATTCCTCAATCTTGAACGCCCCGGCGCGGGTGCGGCGCAGTGCCGCCAATGTGGCGGGCACGCCCAAAGCTGTACCGATATCCTCCGCCAGAACGCGGATATAGGTGCCCTTGGAGCAGCTGACTCGGATGGTATAATCCCCCGGTGCCGGGCTGCCCAGGTAGGTAATCTCATAAATCGTGATGGGGCGCGGGGTGCGCTCCACCGTCTGGCCTTTGCGGGCCGCCTTGTACAGCGGCTGGCCGTTGATCTTGACCGCTGAATACATCGGCGGCAGCTGCATCTGCCGGCCCATAAACTGCGGCAAAACGGCTTTCAGCTCTGCTTCACCCACCGTAACAGGAGCGGTTTCCAGCACAGTGCCGGTCACATCGCCGGTATCGGTGCGCAGGCCAAGGCGAATGGTAGCTTCATAGGTTTTATCATGGTCAGGCTGGCGGTCCGCCGCGGCGGTGGCATTGCCGATAAACACGGCGAGCACACCAGTCGCCATAGGATCCAGTGTGCCCGCGTGCCCCAGCCTGCGCGTTCCCAGCGCACCGCGCAGCTTGGCCAGCACATCAAAGCTGGTCCAGCCCGCAGGTTTATCAACTGGGAGAATGGCACAAGTATTCATTGGGGTTTTCCTTTTCAGTTTATTGTGCTGCATTCGGCAGCAGCACCCAGCTGCGGTGCCAGCCTTGCGGCGGCAAGCAGATGGTGCCATCTTGCAGGTTTACAGGCGTGTGCCGCATCCCCGTGTGCTGCGCGTTGTGGTGCAGCTGGCCTTCAACCAGCGTCCTGATCCAGCAAGCCGCAGCGCTGCAACTCCTTGCGGACTTCCTCCAGCACGGCATGCTTGGCGTTATCCAGGTTGCCGCTGATCTCGCACCCGGCTGCGCGGGCATGGCCGCCGCCGCCCAGGCGGCGCGCAATGTTGCAGGCATCAATGCTGCCCGATGTACGCACGCTGATGCGGAAGCTGCCATCCCGCTGCTGGCGGTAGGTCAGGCCAACCTCCACGCCTTCAATGGAGCGCGGCAGGCTGGTCAGGTCCTCCAGCTCGGCACCCGCCACGCCGGAAGATTCGATCTGGTCCCAGGTCAGGCAGATCACGGCGCACAGGTCGTTGAAATAATATTCCAGGCTTTCCATCGCCATGCGTTCCGCAGTTATGCGGGCATGGGAGCGGGATTCAAACAGGCGGGCATTCAGTTTTTCCACATCGGCACCGGCTTCCATCACGCGGGCCGCCGCCATATGGGTGCGGGGTGTGGTACTGGCAAACTTAAAGCAGCCGGTATCGGTTGCAATGCCGGTATACAGGCAGTTGGCGATCTGCGGCGTAATGGTCACGCCCATATCCACGATCACATCCAGCAAAAACTCGCAGGCCGCGGCGGCGCCGGGATCCAGCAGGGTTTCATAGGCATAGCCGCTGTTGCTGGCATGGTGGTCAATGCAAAGGTTGGTATGGGCGGCATACTGCGGCACATTGTTATTTTCGCCAAAAAGCTGGATGCTGGCAACATCCACCGCCACCACAAATGCAGGGTTAAAGCTGCCGTCAAACCAGCGCAGCTCCATATAATCATACATTTTGGGGATGGGGTCGCTGCATAAAATCGCGGCGTTTTTGCCCAGCGCCTTGAGCGCAAGATACAGTGCACCGGCGCAGCCGATGGTATCGCCATCGGGGTTTTTGTGGCAAAGGATCAGGATATCGTCCGCGCCGCGCAGACGCAGCACGGCTGTCTGCCGATCCACAGATTCGGTCATAAGGCTCCTCTTTTCTCGGCCGCGATTGGGGGCTATTCCCTCTCCCCCGTTGGTTCCGGCCTTTGGGAAGGCGCAGCTGCAAGCGTAAATTTCAACTGCGCGTTTTGGTCGATGACTGGCTGCAGCACCAGTTAAGATGTATCTGAAAACAACGAAAATGACAGATATTTCGCAAGCACAAGCAGGATGTAAGGCAAAGAACCGCAGGGATCCTTTGTGGATTCCAAGGGCAATACCGCACAATTCCCGCCTTGCGGCTTAAGCACCGCTCCGGCAGCTGCGGCACGGCATCTGCGTTGCCAAAATGCTCGATAAGACATCCAGTATTATCTGCGCTTTTGGCTTGGCATCTGCCGCACCTCGCTCGCCGTATCGGCACTTAGAATTATGCGGTATTGCCCAAGGTTTTTTAGCGCAAAATCCGGCTGTGTTTGTAAAAACAGACTACATTTTCGACTTTTCAGATACAGTCTGGGCAGGTTATTCCTGCTCTTCCGGTTCTGCCTGTGCTGCGGGGTGTGCTTTTTCAATATCCTGCAGCAGCTGGTCAATGTGCACTGCGTAAGCAGCGCTGTCATCCTTGGTAAACACAAAGCGCGGGGCTTTGCGGATGTGCATGCGGCGGCTGACTTCGGTGCGGATATGGCCCGAAGCTTTGTTCAGGGCCTTCACCACCGGGTCCGCGCCGCCTTCGCGCCCCATCACACTGATGTACACCTTGGCGACATCCAGGTCCGGGGTAACATCAAGCCGGGTCACAGTCAACAGACCACCCGAAACGCGGGGGTCCTTCATTTCGCCGATAATGGCGATCAGCTCGCGTTTCATATCCTGTGCCATACGGCCATGGTTTTTGCTTGGCATAACTTTACCTCATAAAGCCCCCTGCGGGGCTTGTCAAACAAGCGGGAACGGCTCAATGCCGGATCAATCGCGGTATTCTTCCAGCTTGAAGCACTCGAATACGTCACCCTCTTTGACGTCGGAGAACTTCTGCAGGGTGATGCCGCATTCATAGCCTTCGGCCACTTCCTTGGCGTCATCCTTGAAGCGCTTCAGGGATGCAATGGCATCCTCGCAGATGACGATACCGTCACGCACCAGGCGCAGCTGGGCATCGCGGGTGATCTTGCCGGAAGTAACACGGCAGCCGGAAACAGTGCCAACGCTGGAAATCTTGTAGACCTGGCGAACCTGTGCTTCGCCCAAGGCGACTTCGCGCACCTTGGGAGCCAGCATGCCCTTCATAGCGTCGGAAACATCGTTGATGGCATCGTAAATGACGCGGTACATACGCATTTCAACACCGGCCTGCTCGGCTTCGGCCTTGGCAACAGCGTCCGGGCGAACATTAAAGCCGATGATGATGGCGTTGGAAGCATCGGCCAGAGAAACATCGGACTTGGAAATTGCACCAACACCGGCATGGATGACGCGCACGCGCACTTCATCGTTGCTGAGCTTTTCCAGGCTCTGTTTCACAGCTTCGGCGCTGCCCTGAACGTCAGCCTTGACAACAATGGGCAGTTCCTTCATATCGTTCTGGGCCATCTGGTCAAACAGGTTATCCAGGGTGACCTTGGTGTAAGCAGCAAACTGCTTTTCCTTGGCTTCGGTGGTACGCTTGTCAGCCAGTTCACGGGCCAGGCGTTCATCCTCAACAGCCTCGAAGATATCGCCGGCGGTGGGCACTTCAGTCAGGCCGGTGATCTCCACAGGGGTGGAAGGACCGGCGGATTCGATCTCTACGCCCTTATCGTTGCGCATGGTACGCACACGGCCAACGGCGGTACCGGCAATCAGACAGTCGCCCTTGTGCAGGGTGCCGTTCTGAACCAGCAGGGTGGCAATGGTGCCCTGGCCCTTATCCAGGCGGGCTTCCACAACGGCACCCTTGGCACGGCGGTTGGGGTTGGCTTTCAGCTCCATGACCTCTGCTTCCAGAACAATGCGTTCCAGCAGGTCCTGGATGCCTGCGCCAGTAGCGGCAGACACGGGGATGCAGGCAGTTTCGCCGCCCCAGTCTTCGGGCACGATCTCGTACTTGGTCAGCTGTTCCTTCACGCGCTCCGGGTTAGCGGTCGGCTTATCCATCTTGTTGATGGCAACGATCAGCTTGACGTTAGCAGCCTTAGCGTGGTTGATGGACTCGATGGTCTGGGGCATGATGCCGTCATCGGCAGCAACGACCAGAACCGCGATATCGGTCATATCCGCGCCGCGGGCACGCATGGCGGTAAAGGCTTCGTGGCCCGGTGTATCCAGGAAGGTAACGGGGCTGCCGTTGACATTGACCTGGTAAGCGCCGATGGCCTGGGTAATGCCGCCGGCTTCGCCTGCGGTAACGTTAGTGGAACGGATGCGGTCCAGGATGGAAGTTTTGCCGTGGTCAACATGGCCCATAACAACAACGACCGGCGGACGTTCGACCAGCTGATCGGCGCTGTCCTCTTCCTGGGTGAACAGGCGCTCTTCGATAGAAACATGAACTTCATGCTCCACCTTTGCGTGGAATTCCTCTGCGATCAGGGCGGCGGAATCAAAATCGATCACATCGGAAGCAGCGTGCATTTCGCCCATCTGCATGAACTTGGCAACAACCTTGGCCACGTTCTGCTTCAGGCGGGTAGCCAGCTCGCCAACGGTGATCTCATCGGGGATGGAGATCTTGAGCTGGGCGTTGCGTGCCTTTTCCAGCTGGATGCGCTGCAGGCGCTCGGCTTCGGTTTCACGGCGGCGGCCAAACTGCTGGCCGCGGCGGTTATTGCGGTTGTTGAACTTTTCTTTTTTGCCGGTGGGGGCGTTCTTGCGCTTGCTGGGCATATTGCGGCTGTCGGCCAGGTCATCATAGCGTGCGCTGAACTTATCCACGTTCACATCCACGGTGCGGGTATCCACAGACACCTGGGCGCGGTCAACCTTGACCTGCTCGGTGGCGACGGGCTCCTTGATGCCGGTCTCGCTGGCCAGCTCCTGCATGGTCACGCGCTTTTCGCTGCGCTTTTCGGCCTGCTTGTTATCATTGCGCTTATCATTGCGCTTTTCCTGCTGGACCGGTTTGGGCTGTGCTGCCTTGGGCTGCGCATTCTGGGCGGGCTTGGCCTGCTCCGCTTTCGGCTCTGCCTTGGGGGCTTCCGGCTGCTTGGGCTGCTTGGGCTGGGGCTTAGTGGCCTCCGGCTTCGGCTCTTCTTTTTTCGCCTGGGGCTTTGCTTCGGGCTTTTTGGTCTCCTGCTTGACGGGCTGCGGTTCCTTGCCGGATGCCAGATACTCGCCCAGGTCCTTGACGGCGGTTTCGCGGGTCAGGGCTTCCAGCAGGGCGTTGACCTCGTTTTCTTCAAAGGTCGCACCCGTCTTGCGGGTCTCGCCGGTCAGCTCCGCAAAAGTCTCGATAACCTTTTTGGTGCTGATGCCAAAATCTTTTGCAATATCCGTAACTTTGTATTTGAAATCAACCATTGGCTGAATCCTCCTTCACTTGCTTTTTGAGGTAGCCTGCACACAGGTGTGCAAGGTTTTCGTCCGTAACCGCAAATACGGCAGCAGGCTTTGGCGTAAGCATGCGCAGGTCCTCGCCTTTCAGCGGCATCACCGCGCAGGGGATCACCCCGCGGCAGGTATCCTGCATATGCTGCGTGGTGCGCTTGCTGGCGTCGCAGGCCAGCAGCACCAGGCATGCCTTGCCCCGCATCACAGCTTCTTCCACACGGTCATAACCGTGCAGCAGCTTGCCGGCCTTGCGGCAAATTCCCAATGCACCCAACAATGGGTCCTTATCATTCGCCACGGGGCATCGCCTCCTTTACTGCCTGCTCGGCACAGGCCATCTCCTCGGTCAGGCGCTCAAACACCTCATCCGGCACCGGCACACCAAAGGCATGTTCCAGCCGCTTGGCCTTGCGTGCTTTGGCCAAGCACGCTGCCGACGGGCACAGGTATGCGCCGCGGCCGGAGCGCTTGCCGGTCAGATCCACGCTGACTTCACCTTCGGGGCTGCGCACAATGCGCACCAGTTCTTTTTTCGGTTTTTGGGTGTTGCACCCAACGCACCGGCGCACCGGCACCTTTTTTTGCGGTTTTTGTTGCAAATGGCTGACCTCTTTTCAGTCTCAGCGCCGCATTGCACGGCGTGTGCTCATTATTCCTTGCCGGTTTCCGGGGCGGTCTCGGCGGCGGGTGCTTCGGCCGGCTGTTCAGCCGGGGTTTCGTCCCCCTCGCCATAGTAGCCGGATTCCGGGCGGATGTCAATATTATAGCCGGTCAGGTGGGCGCACAGGCGCACATTCTGGCCCTTGTTGCCAATGGCAAGGCTCAGCTGGTGGTCAGGCACGGTCACGCGGCAGCTCTTGGTTTCGCCGGGCAGCAGCTCCACCTTGACAACCTTTGCCGGGGACAGAGCTGCGGAGATGAACTCGTTGATGTCCTCGCTCCAGCGGATGATATCGATCTTTTCGCCGCCCAGCTCTTCCACGATCTTTTCCACGCGGGAGCCATGGGCGCCGATGCAGGCGCCGACGGGGTCAACATCGGGGTTCTTGCTCCACACAGCCATCTTGGTGCGGGCACCAGCCTCACGGGCAATGGCCTTGATCTCAACGGTGCCGTCATAAATTTCGGGCACTTCCAGCTCAAACATGCGCTTGACCAGGCCGGGATGGGTGCGGCTGATGGTCACGCGGGGGCCGCGCTCGGTTGCCAGAACATCGACCACATAAACCTGAACCATCTGGCCTTCGGTAAAGTGTTCGCCGGGCACCTGTTCGTTTTTGGGCAGAACCGCGCTGCCGCCCTTGCCGAGATCCAGCACGATGTTGCCGCGCTCTGCATCCACAGCGGTAACGGTGCCGGTGATGATCTCGTGTGCGCGGGACTGCATCTCGCTGCACTGCAGGCTGCGCTCGCCTTCGCGCAGGCCCTGGCGGATCACATGCTTTGCGGTCTGGGCGGCAATGCGGCCAAACTCTTTGGTCTTGAGGGGGGTAACAAGGCGCTGGCCCACTTTATAGGTCTTGCGGATCTTCTGGGCATCTTCCAGGCTGACCTGGGTGTGGGGGTTCTCAACTTCCTCCACAATGTCCTGCAAAAGGCTTGCGCGAAATGCGCCGATGTTGGGGTCGATATCCACAACGACATTATCGTCCTCGACCTCATAGTCCTTTTTGACAGCAATGACAATGGCGGCCTTGATCTTATCGATCAGGTAGTCTGCCGGCAGTCCGCGCTCCTTTTCCAGTGCGGCCAGTGCGTCAAAAAATTCGTTGTTATTCGTTGCCATGTTAGTCCTCCGTTCAATATCGCTCAAAACAAATCTTCATCGTCACACAGTTTTACATACCCTGCGGCTTTTACCGGGAAGGTATAATCCCCGTCATCGCTTTTCAGCGTCACCATGCCGTCAGCGGAAAGCCCTTCCAGAATGCCCTCCACATCGCGGCGGCCCTGTTCGTCCGGGCGGATCAGGTGGGCAGCGCATTTCTGGCCTTTCAGCTGTTCATAGTGTTCGGGGCGGGTCAGGCGGCGGCCCAGGCCGGGGCTGCCAACTTCAAGGTAGTAGCTCTGGTCAATGGGGTCAGTCTCGTCCAGAATCGGGTCGATGGCGCGGGAAACCGCCTCGCAGGTGTCCGTGTCCAGCGGCTCGTCACGGTCGATCAGAACGCGCAGGAACCAGTCCGGGCCTTCTTTTTCAAAGCGGACATCCCACAGGCGCAGGCCGAAACCTTCGACCGTGGGGCGGACAAGTGCTTCCACAACGGCTGCGGCACCGCCGGGCTGATGGTTTTTGCCTTTGGCCATAAAAAATCTCCCTATCATAAAAAGAAAGCGGACCTTTGACAGCCCACTTTCCATAAAATCATCATCGAACAATAAGAATATAGCATACCGCGGCAAAAAATGCAAGGGGTTTGGCTCATTTTGCGCGAAATTGTAACCAAAATATCCCTTTTGGCCGCCTTTTATGCGCCCGGCTCTTGACGGCGCAGCGTGCTTCCGGTATAATATCGTTATAAGATATCGTGTTACGATATTGCAGTTTGCTACCAAAGGAGGTGCTGCTCCATGCCGAAACAGGCGCTGGAGAGCCTGACGGAATCTATGTTTTACCTGTTGATGGCCTTGACCCAGGGTGAGCGCTGCGGCACTGAGATCACCGCATTTGCCGCCGAGATCACCGCCGGGCGGGTCAAGATTGGCCCGGCAACGCTGTATACCCTGCTGGGCAAGTTTGAAAAAGAAGGCCTGATTGCCGAAACGTCCGTGCTGGGTTGCAAGCGGTATTATCAGATCACCCCCGCGGGCAGAGCCGCCTATACAGCCGAGTGTACCCGGCTGCAGCTCTGCCTGCAAAACGCGGCCGCGGCGGCGCAGGGCGCTTTTGCCCCCGCTGCCCTGCCGGGAAAGGAGCTTGACGACCATGACCAAAGCACGCTGCAAAACCCTTTGGCAGCCCATCCCCTGCCCACTGTCTGACATTGAGGGGCTGGAAAGCTGGCTGGGCGATATGGCCGCACAGGGGCTTGTGCCTGTAACAATCGGCCAGAACTTTGCCCGCTTCCGCTGCAGTCAGCCCAAAGCCGTGCGCTACCGGCTGAACGCCAAGCCTGCGCCGGAAACATTTTTAGAATCTGCCCCCGGCACCCCGGATGGCGAGGAACGCGCCCTGGCGCAGGAATGCGGCTGGTATTATGTTACCGCCGTGGGAGACTTTTTCCTGTACGCCTGCGAGGATCGTGATGCGCCGGAGCTGAACACCGACCCGCAGGTACAGGCGCTCAGCCTGCGCTATGCCAAGCGGCAGGTATTCGCCCCCGCCGGGCTGCTGGCTTACTGGCTGGTAACGTTCTGGGTGCGGTACGCCATTGGCGTCTGGCACACGCCGGTGATCGATTTTGTCACCCTGGGCTGGCTGAGCTTCTGCTATCTGGGGCTATTAGCCGCCGCGCTGGCCAGCGTGGTACACAACACCGTGCTGCTGTACCAGTTTTCTGCCCGGTTAAAGCGCGGTGCGGAGCCGGAGCGGCACAAGAACTGGCGTAAGGGTGCCGGGCGGTATCTGGTTGGGCGGGTGCTGGCGGCGCTGCTGTTTGTGCTGACCATTGTGTGGACCTTTGCGGGTTCTGCCATGGAAAAGAGCCGACACGGCAGCATTCCGCTGGAAGATTATACCGCTCCCCTGCCGTTTGCCGTCTTGGACGATTACGCCGGGCAGCCCGTTGCGCTGGATGCCGACGCCGCCCCCGCGGCCAGTTTTGTGCTGGTGCAGAGGTTGCCGCTGGCCCCGACCTTTATCAAATATGAAGCCCACGGCCAGGCCGGCGCGAATGGGCTGCGTGGTGCATTATATGTAGAGTATTACGAATGTATCACCCCGCAGCTGGCCCAGACGATGTACCGCGAAGGCAAAACCAACGGGCTGCACAACTTTCCCGAAACCGCCGCCGATGCCGCCAACGGTTCCATCTACTGCCGCACGCTGGTGGACGGCAATAAAGTGCTGCGGGTACTGCTGTTCCAGTACCAGGAGGAGCAGATTCCTTTGCAGGAGCTTGAAGCGATCTGCAAAAGCGGATTTGCTACATTGGGTAACTCAACCTAAACCTGCTAAACCGGTAGAATTTCTTTATTTCTTCTCTATACAAAACACAAAACAAACAGTGCCGCCGCCCCACCTTGCTGCGTGGGGCGGCGGCGCTTTGCTGTTATAATTTTATGTTATGGCTGTAGCATCTGTTTTGCCGTATCAGAATGCCCATTCACCGTTGGTGAAAATGGTCACTTCTTTACCGTCCTTGGTGGTGCCGATGACGTTGGTATCCGGCGCGCCGATCATGACATCCTCATGGATGGCGGAATCGTTCAGGCCCTTGGCCAGCAGCTCGGTGCGGTTCATCTTGCTGCCGCCCTTGATATTGGTCGGGTAGCCCGCGCCAAAAGCAATATGGCAGGCAGCGTTTTCATCAAACAGGGTGTTGTAGAACAGCACGCCGCTCTGGTTGATGGGGCTGGATGCCGGAACCAGGGCAATTTCGCCAATGCGGCAGGCATTCTCATCGGTGGAAAGCAGCTCAGCCAGCAGGCTGGCGTTCTTCTCCGCGCCATGCTCAACAACTTTGCCGTCCTTGAAGGTCACATGCCAGCCCTCAATCAGCTGGCCGTTGTACACATAGGGTTTGGTGCCGTACACAATGCCGTTTACCCGCTCACGGTGGGGTGCGCAGAACACTTCCTCGGTGGGTACATTGGCGATAAAGTCGGTGCCGTTTTCCGCCTTGCTGGAAGCCCCCTCCCAGGTGGCATCATCTGCCAGGCCAACGGTCAGGTCGGTGCCGTTGGAGCTGGTCATGTGGATATGGTCCAGGTTCCAGGCGTTCAGCTGGTCGCGGTGGCGGCGGCCTTCGGCCACATGGGCTTTCCAGGCGCTGACAGGGTCGCCGGTGGAAACGCGGCAGACATCAAAGATCAGGGCCCACAGCTTTTCCATGGCTTCCTCCACCGGGATGCCGGGGAACACTTTTGCGGCCCAGGACGGTGCCGGAACAGCGGCCACGCACCACTGTACACGGTCGTTCATCGTGTATTCCTGCCAGGGTTTCAGGAATTTGCGGCGGGCAAGGTTGACGCGGTTGATCTTGGCGGCATCCAGCCCAGCCAGTGCTTCGGGGTCAGCGGCGTGGATCGCCAGGGTGCAGCAGCCGTCCGGGTCCTCGGCATAGTCCAGGTAACTGCGCAGCTCATAGGGCTTCATAGCAGCCAGGTCTTCCTCTTTGGCATATTCGTAATGCAGGCGGCTGAGTTTGTCATCCTCCCACCGCACGATGCAGTTTTTAGCACCGGCTTCATACCCGGCTTTGACGCAGGCATGGCCGAACTCCGGCATGGTGACCGGGCAGCGGATGATAAAATTCTGGCGCGGCTGAACATTGACACCGACTTTGACGATAAAATCGGCATACAGCTGAAGATAATGCTGGTTCATAAGGCATTCTCCTTTTTGTTGGCGCGGCTTTGGATTTTTAAGGCAATACCGCATAATTCTAAGTGCCGATACGGCGAGCGAGGTGCGGCAGATGCTAAGCCAAAAGCGCAGATAATACTGGATGTCTTATCGAGCATTTTGGCAACGCAGATGCCGTGCCGCAGCCGCCGGAGCGGTGCTTAAGCCGTAAGGCGGGAATTATGCGGTGCTGCCTTAAGATACACCCCAGAGCACGCGCGTTTTGTATTCTGTGCCCAGTATACCGCATCTTCCCGGTTCTGAAAACCCCCGGATATAACAAAGTTATTACTTGCGTATAAAAAAGTGCTTACCCGTGATAAACAGTAGTGAATAGAGAATAAAGAATCATGTCGGTACGCCGCCGCGGCGGCACAAATAAAATAGGCAGGTTGCTCTGGCCGGAACGCTTTTTGCCGGAGTGACTGGCCTGATTCAAATGTGACGCGGTGGGCGTCACACAAGCATTATTCTTTATTCATTGTTTTTTCTTGTTTAGCTCCCTCACATCACATATCGGTCTGCCCTTACCATGTGAGTATCCGTGTTCTCAGTGGGCTTGCCGCTGTCGTCGGAGATAAAACCCACATCTTTGGCTACCAGCTGCACAGCACCTTTTTGTGCGGCGGTGCACTGTACCATGCCGCATTCCAACAGCATCAGCTTTGCGGCAATCAGCTCCGGTTCCAGTTCCGGGGTCAGCGCCACCATGCCGCACTCTTTTACGCAAAGGCCGTCCGGGGCCTCCAGCATCCAATAGTCCACCTGTACCCTGCCCTGGCCCTGCAGCAGTCTGCCGCGCACTGTCTGAACTTTCTCTGCCTGCACACAGCTGGCGGAAAATGCTTTCTCCTGTGCGGCGGGCACCAGGGCGGTGCCGGTCACTTTGCAGTATTCCAGCTGGGGCAGCAGGGCGGCGCTTTCCGCCGTCAGGGTCAGCCTACCGTCCACATACAGTTTGTTGCCCTTGCGGCGGATCAGCGCGGCGGTCAGTTCGGCATCATCCTTGAGGTAGGCTGTTCCGTCCGGCACAATTTCCAGGTCGGTATCATCCTCAAACAGCGGGGCGGCCTGTGTGGCAAGGTTTTGGGCCAGGATGGCTTTGGGCGTATCAAACTGCACGCCCCGCTCTGCCAAAGCTGCAATGTCCAGCGTGGGATTCACCATCACAACACAGCGGGCCGCCCAGTACAGGGCCGGTTTGGCCCGCAGGGCAAAAGTGCTGTCCAGCACGGCGGTGTTTTTCAGCTGCACTGCACCGTCCGGCCAGGTGATGATCTGCCCGTTCACTGCCACATTGCCCAGCTTTCCGCTCAGGCTGCGCGGGCAGTATACCTGCCCGTTTACCGTAATCTGCAGATACCGCGCCAGCACTTCGGCCGAGCCGGAAGCAATTTTCAGTTCGCCGTTCACCGTCAGCACTGTGCCTGCTTCGGGTACATCGCCGGGGGTGACCTCCGCCACGCCGTTCACACTGCGCAGGGCAATATTCGGTTTGTCCGTTGCCAGGTCACATTTTAAGGTAACGGGATAACGAGCAATCAGCTCTCTTGCGCGGTCGTTCAGCACCACCACATTGGCCCGCACTTCAATGACATCATAGGCGGCAAGGGTTTCTTCTTTCACGTTACGCAGGTCGCAAAAGTTTGTTTTAATCAGTAGTTTATTCGGCATCGTTTATTCCTCCATCAATAATTGGCTTAAGTATCGGCGGGCTTTGGCCAGCCGGGTGCGCACGGTGGCAGGCGGCAAACCATACATTTTTCCCAGTTCCGCTGCGGTGTAGCCTTCCAGGTAGCGCTTGCGGAATAGCTCCTGCTCCGCCGGGGGCAGCAATTCCAACAGGCGGCGGGCTTCCGCTTCGGCAAAATCCGGATCCGGCGTTTCCGGTTCGGGATCCAGCTCCGGCAGGGCGGCGGCTTCCCGCGCGGTACGGCGCATGGCATCCACAAACAAGTTGCGCGCCGTGCGGTACAGCCAGGCCCGGCGCTGGCTGGGGCCAAGGTCCTGCAATGTACCAATATTCTGCCATGCGCGCAGGAACGCTTCCTGCACCATATCCTGCGCGGCCGCATCACTGCGGCACAGCCCGCGGCAATAGGCGGTCAGCTCCGCGCGGTGGGCGCAAAACAGTTCTTCCAGCATGGGTTCTCCTTTGGGTCAGGCCGTGGGGCGCGGCCCGGTTTTGTCTCCAGTTTTATCCACGATAATAATTTTGATGCTGCACATGGGGCATTCTCCTTTGTTTGTTTTTGCAAGGCCTTACACTGGGATAACGAACCGGGAGGGCAAAGTGTTTCAGCATTTGAAAAAAAATATTTGTTCTGAACGTATTGTACCATGCCGGTGCCCGGCCCGCCAGCACTGCCCGCATAAACCGACGGCGCGCCGCATACCGTTGAAAAAACGGTTGGGAGGGCATGTTCTATGAAAGGTGACCCCGAAGAGCGCGCCGTGCAGATTGGGCGGTATCTGGTGCAAAGCGGCGCTACCGTGCGGGCGGCAGCGCAGGTGTTCGGCGTGAGCAAAAGTACCGTGTGGAAGGACCAGTGCCGCCTGCAGCACCTGGCCCCCGGCCTTTGGCAGGAGGTACGCGCCGTGCTGCTGTATAACAAAGCCCAGCGCCACCTGCGCGGAGGCGAAGCCACCCGCTGCAAATACCTGCACGCACAGCACAACCATGCGGATTAGGGGTTGCACCACAGCCCGCGCAACGGTATAATAGAAGCAAAAAATAAGGGCATGGGATCCATGCCTGCCGGAAGGTTGTGTATACAGCATGAAACGCAAGGATTACATCAGCTGGGACGAATACTTTATGGGTATTGCTATTTTGTCCGCCATGCGCTCCAAGGATGATTCCAGCCAGGTAGGGGCCTGCATTGTCAGCCCGGAAAACAAGATCCTTTCCCTTGGCTACAACGGCATGCCCATCGGCTGCAATGATGACGATATGCCCTGGGACCGCGAAGGTGACGAGCTGGAAACCAAATACATGTATGTCTGCCATGCGGAGCTGAACGCCATTTTGAACAGTGCTCACAGCGATCTGCGCGGTTCGCGGGTGTATGTGACGCTGTTCCCCTGCAACGAGTGCGCCAAGGCCATCATTCAGAGCGGCATCCGGGAAATCATCTATCTTTCGGATAAATACCATGATACCAACGCCAGCATTGCTTCGCGGCGGCTGTTCAACATGGCGGGGGTCAAGTACCGTGCTTACCATCCGCACGGGCGTGAAATCAGTTTTGAAGTATAAAGAACAACGAGGCAGGAAAGCATGAAAAGCATAATCATTGGCATTGCCGGCGGCACCGGAAGCGGCAAAACCACCCTGACGGAGCGCCTGCGGGACCATTTTGGCGCGGATGAAGTGAGCGTGATCAACCACGACAGCTACTATAAGCGGCATGACGAGCTGCCGTATGAAGAGCGCTGCAAGCTGAACTATGACCACCCGGATTCCTTTGATACCGAGCTGCTGGTGCAGCACCTGCAGGCTTTGCGCCGCGGCGAAAGCGTGAAGGTTCCGGTATATGATTACACGATCCACAACCGCAGCGATAAGACCATTACGGTACACCCGGCCCCGGTCATCATTGTGGAAGGCATCCTGATTTTTGCCAGCCAGGAGCTGTGCGATATGATGGATATGAAAGTGTTTGTGGATACCGATGCCGATGTGCGCATTCTGCGCCGCATTGTACGCGATGTTAAGGAGCGCGGCCGCACGCTGGACAGCGTAGTGAACCAGTACCTGACCACCGTTAAACCGATGCATGAGCAGTTTGTGGAGCCCAGCAAACGCAAAGCCGATTTGATCGTGCCCGAAGGCGGCCGCAACATGGTGGCACTGGATATGCTGATCAAGTGGGTGGCCACCCATCTAAGCACGGCGCGGCAGTAAATAGAATATGTTTTTTCGCAGCACACGGGATTTGGGGAGAGCGTGTGCTGCGTTTTTGTTTTTAGGCAATACCGCATAATTCTAAGTACCGATACGGCGAGCGAGGTGCGGCAGCTGCTAAGCCAAAAGCGCAGATAATACTG
>SAUS01000020.1 GCA_004000625.1 Candidatus Cibiobacter qucibialis
CCGTGCCGCAGCTGCCGGAGCGGTGCTTAAGCCGCAAGGCGGGAATTGTGCGGTGTTACCCTAGGTATCGTTTCCTATCGCGCGCACCGCAGCTTGTGCGGTGGCCCATGCAATTTGCAGGTTGTAGCCGCCGGTGCGGGCATCCACATCCAGCACTTCGCCCGCAAAATACAGGCCGGGGCACAGCTTGCTCTGCATGGTTTTGGGGTCAACCTCTTTGGTATCCACGCCGCCAGCCGTAATCACCGCGTGCTGCAAATCGCCCAGTTCGCTGATGGGCACCTGCCAGTGCTTGCACAGGTGTACCAGTGCCATCTTCTGTTCGCGGGTGATCTGGGCGGCACGGGTGGCGGGGTCAACGCCCCACTTTTTAACGGCAACCGGCCGCATCGAGTTGGGCAGCAGCTTTTCCAGTGCCCCCTGGGCACTGTGGCCGCCAAGGGCCGCAAAGTCGCGGGTCAGGCGGTCATACAGTGTTTTTTCATCCAGGGCAGGCTTCAAGTCAAACTCTGCAATATAGCGGTGCAGCTGCACATCATCAATATAGGTCGAAGCCGAAAGCACCAGCGGGCCGGAGATGCCAAAGTGAGTGAAAAGTGCTTCGCCCTGCTCAGTAAACAGCGGTTTGCCGTCTTTCAGCAGGGTCAAGGTCACGTTGCGCAGGCTTAGGCCCATCATCTGGCGGCAGGCCGGATCCGGGCTGACCAGGCTGCACAGGCTGGGCTGGGGTGGCACAATGGTGTGGCCCGCCTGCCGTGCCAGCTTATAGCCGGAGCCATCGCTGCCGGTGGCGGGGTAACTGGTGCCGCCGGTAGCAACCAGAACATGGGCTGCGCGGTGGGTTTTGCCATCCGAGGTGCGCACGCCAACACAGCGACCATCCTCAATCAACAGCTCTTTGGCGCTTCCATGCACAAATTTGGCGTCGGCGGCATAGCTGCGCAGGGCGGCCAGCACATCGGCGGCACGGTCGCTCTGCGGGAACACCCGGCGGCCGCGTTCCGTTTTGAGCGGCACGCCAAGGGATTCAAACAGTTCCATAGCGCTTGCCGGAGAGAATGCGTACAGCGCGGAGTACAAAAAGCGCGGGTTATGGCGCACATAGTTCAAAAACTCGCGCACATCACAATCATTGGTCACATTGCAGCGGCCCTTGCCGGTAATCAGCAGCTTTTGGCCGGGGCCTTTGGGGTTGTGTTCCACCACGGCGGTGGTCAGCCCCCGTGCGCAGGCGGCACCGGCGGCCATCAGGCCCGCCGCACCGCCGCCAATAATCAACAGATCCGTCATTCGGTGATGACTCCTTTATTGCGGTAGCAGATCAGGCACCCGTATGTGTACAGCAGCAGCAGCGGGTGCACGGTGGAAAGATACATGGTGGATGTGCCAATGCCAAAGCTGGAAACCTCAACAAAGGCGATCATGCCGCAGCGCAGGGCTGCCATAGCCAACAGGCCAAACAGCAGCAGCCAAGGCAGTGCTGCCCCTGCCGTGCGGCGGCGCAGAACCATGGGCAATGCGCACAGATGCCGCACCACAGCCCACACAAAGGCCAGCGGCAGCAGCACCGCGTACACGCAGCGCAATACGCCAAGCGCGCGGTAGGCCAGCTTTTGCAGCGGCGCATAGTAGGGCGTATCCTTGCCCGCTTCAGCGGCATTATTAAAGTTACAGTGCAGGTAGGCAGACCATTGGGCAACGTCCTCGGTGGTCCCGATAGAGCGCAGGGTCTGGTAATAGGCCGGGCAATCCTGGAAGGTCAGGGCCCAGAGGGCGCTCTTGGCAGCTTCCCGGATTGCGGGCAGTACATGCTGCGCACGGATGGGCTGGCTGGTGGCGCTGCGCCTGCCGCTGCGGGCGGGCAGGGTGCCGTTATCACAGGCAGCATTGATGGCATCGGCTACGCTCTGCCAATAGGCATCGGCGGTGGCAGCGTCGGCGTAAATGCCCTCATACTGGGCGGCACGGCGGATTGCCCAATAAAAGCTGCCCGCACGGTAATCGTCCAGTTCCGGGTCGCGGAAATCATTTTGCAGCTGGGGGTCCTCCTCCAGCCAGTATTGCAGGCATTGCAGCTGCGGGATCTCGGCATACAGCTTTTCGCGCGCATCGGCGGGCACGCTGAGCAGCGGCTCGTCCGAATCCGTCGCCACGCGGGTCATGGCACCCATCGCATCGGCAAAAGAGCCCTCGCTGAAATCCGAAAGCCCCCACACGCCGTACCAGTGCTGGTTCAGCGCGCAGAAAATGCCCACCCCTGCCGCCAGAACCGCATATGGAATCACCTGCGCCGCGGCGCACAGCCAGCGGCGGCGGTGCAGCAGCACCACCAGCATGCAAAGGGTAGCCGCAATGGCAAAAGGCAGCAAAAACAGCCCGGCATCTTCACGGTTCAGGTAACCGCAGGCAAGGCCAACGCCCGCTGCCAGCAGCCACGGCCAAATGGGTGCCTGCTGGCGGGTATAAAACACAGCCCGCAGCGCCGCCCCCGCCATACCGGCAAAAAACAGCAGGCAGAGCGCCGGGAAGATATTATCCCGGTAAACGCGCAGCGTGTAAGACGCCCAGCTGGACGGCAGAAATGCCAGCAGCGCGTACAGCAGCAGGATCAAGGCCCTGGCCTGGCCCGCCGGGCTTTTGCGCCACAGCGGGCGCAGAGCAAACGCCGCCAGCAGCGCTGCAGCACACCACAGCAGTGCCCCGCCCAACAGGTAGGGCAGGTGCAGTTTGTTGAGCAGTGCCAGCCAGACGGCAAAAAACATGCTTTTGGAAAGCGTTAAATAGTCGTATTCCCCCAGCCACTGGCCGCTGGTGATGGCGTTGGCCGCGCGGAACATCAGTTCATCGTCCAGCGGGGCGCCGCCAGCCCACATATAGGCCAGCTGAAAATGGGTGACTGCGCAGCGCAGCAGGGTGATAACCGCCGCCCACAGCCAGAATGCGCGGCGGGTCAGCGCTGGCCGCAGCCCGCGCAGGCGGGATAACAGGTTCGGCATGCCGGGTCACGGCCTCCTTTATGGCATCACAAGGGTGCGGGCCGGTCTGCCCGCGGGTGTTTTGCCGTGTGTTTCGTTTTCTAAGGCAACACCGCACAATTCCCGCCTTGCGGCTTAAGCACCGCTCCGGCAGCTGCGGCACGGCATCTGCGTTGCCAAAATGCTCGATAAGACATCCAGTATTATCTGCGCTTTTGGCTTAGCATCTGCCGCACCTCGCTCGCCGTATCGGCACTTAGAATTATGCGGTATTGCCCTAAGCAAGGCGTTTATTCCAGCCAGGGCAGCGGGCGCACAATGTGTGCCCCTATGGAATTATCCATTCTGGCTCGCCTGCTGCAATGCCGCCGCATGGCGCTTGGCAGACTGGAACACATAGTACAGTGTTGCCATAATGGCCACCGTTTCCAGCAGTTTAGCCCAGGGCGAAACCACATCTTTCGGCAGGCCGCACAGCAGGGTGCAGACTTTGGGTACCGCAAAGGCAATGGCATCCACCAGCAAAATCAGGATACTGCCCCATGCGGGCAGGCTGATATGCGGCAGGCAGAAAATAGCGATGGCAGGCAGCGCCAGAATGATATAATCATGGCTCTGCTTATAAAACCACATAACGGAAACCACCGCGGTAACGGCGTACCAGAGCAGCCAGTCATTATCCAGCTTTTTGCGGAACATCCAGGCCGCAGCAGCCAGCAGAATCACACCGCCCACAGCGACATCCAGCAGGAGAACCACCTTGGTGGAGATGCCAAAGCCCAACAAAAAGTTGAACAGCCCATAATAAGAGGTATTATAGCTCAACCCCTGGTCCATGATATCTGTCAGCATGGAGATGGGGCTGCTTTCGGTTAAAATGGCCGCCAGCAGCCAGGACCCCAGCACAGTGCCGGAGGTAACGGTTATTGCTTTCCAGTGCTTTTTGCAGAGCAGCGGGAACAAAAACACAAACGCCACCTGCGGTTTGCACATGGCAACAGCCAGCAGCAGGCCCGCCAAAGTCTCACTGTCCTCCAGCACGCACATGGAAAGGATAACACAGCAGCACACAATGCCGCTCTGGTTGCCAAACAGCACCGCATTGGCCCACATGCTGGGGGCAAACACCAGCAGCGATGCCAGCACGGCCATGTATTTATCCTGCACATAGCGGTGGCGCAGCAAAAAGCGGCCCATGCACAGCGCCGTGACAAGCGGAGCGATAAAATCTAACGCCAGAATGTACACGCACATCGCGCTGTACGGCAAAAAGCCGGGGTTGATTACATTGCCCAGCACATAGGCCCAGGGCACTGTGCCCCCTAGGGAAGCATCCAGCCAGCCGATAGATTCGATGGACGGCACGCGGCTATGCATCACATCAAAGGGGTTCAGCCCGTGCAGCACATAGGCACACTCCTGCCAGCGCAGGCGGGCATCCCACAGGTACAGGCCGTCAAAGATCAGATAGCGCCCCAGGTTGGCCGCCATGATTCCCAGAAAGAGCACCACCGCAAACAGCCGCAGGCGGCGCTGGTCATATTGCTGCATCAATGCGGTGGCTCCCTCCCTTCCCCGCCTGTGCAGGGTTTACTTTTGGATTTTCTCGATGCTCTCGATCAGGTAGTTCTGCTTTTTGAACACCAGGTCCACCAGCAGCGAAAGATATTTGATGATGATGGTCAGCACAGCAAACAGCCCGGCAAAGCCAAGGGTCAGCACAAACATCATGGTGGTCCACCCTTCAATGGGGTGCCCGGCGCAGAAAATGATCAGCGTGTAGGCCAGCTCCGCCAGCGCCAGGAACATCATCACGATGGCAATGCCTGCACTGAGCTTATACCCGGCATCGGTATACAGCGCCAGACTGTCCATGGCAAGGGCAAAGCGCCCGCCGGAATTATCAGTCAGGCGGCCATCAAATTCCAGATCGGTCATTTTTAAGCCGGATGCCGCATAGGCCGCTTTGCGGTAGGGCAGCGTTTCACTGGAAGCATGCACGCGGTTGATGGCGCGGCGGCTGACCAGGCGGAACGCATCGGTGCGCAGCTTGTAAGCCGAATGGCTGTTGCCGTTGAACACGCGGTAGAACATTTTGCTGCTGCCAGCCGTGGACCGCGGGCAGACGGATACAATATCGCTGCCCGCCATGGCGGCACGGTAAGCTTCAAACACCAGCTCAATGGGGTACGGTGTCTGGGTGGAATCAAACTCATACACATAATCGCCGATCGCGGCATCCAGGCCCGCGTTCATGGCGGTCTCGCGCCCCTGGTGCAGGCTCAGGTGCAGGATGGTCAGCGGCTTTTCCAGCGCTTTGGCCCAGTCCCGCAGGGTGGGGATGGTATCATCGGCGCAGGCGTCATCCACGGCAACCAGCTCATACTGTTCAAAGTGCTGGTCCAGCACGGCGTTCAGCGCCTTAAAAAACCGCACGGCCTGGGCACCATCGTTGTGCAGGTAGACCACAGCCGAGATAAAATTCTTTTCTTTATTTGTCACACTCATACGTTCAATACCTCGTCCAGGTCATACACGGTGTTGATCTTGCCGGAAAGTACGCTGACCAGCATCGGTTCGGTGTTCATCACGCGCACCACGGTGGGGCGGGAATCATCTATTTCGCTGGCTTTCAAAATCGGCTTCATGCTGAACAGGCTGCCCTGATAAGCAAAGCCGTACTCTTCTTTCAGGTATTTGCGGGCCAGCTGGCTCATGTAGGGCCAGGCGCTCTGCGGCTTAGCCGGGCATTCGTTGCAGTTATACAGGCTGCCCGGCCTGCATTTGCCCTCGCTCTGCTGCTGGCAGGGGAAGGTTGCTACCGCATCATAGCTGGTTTCGTGGGGAGTAAAGGTCACACTGGTCAGGCTGTGCAGGCCGGTCTGGCCAAAGGGCATCAGGCTGAAAAACGGGCCGTCCATCACGGTAATGCCGGTATTTTTCAACCGCTCATCCACCGTGCACAGGATGATCTCGCACTTTTCGTATTTGATTTTGAACGGCGGCAGGCCCAGCATGGCGTGGATATCGTTCACGCCCGCATAGGTTGCGTTCAGGATGAACGGTGCTTCCACCGTGGTATCCCCTGCCGTTACCCGCCACACGCTGCCGGCTTTTTCAATTTTGTCCGGCTTATGGCTGTACAGAACCTGCACATTGGGCAGCTTTGCCAGCTGTTCCAGAAACCAGTTTTTCAGCACCTGGGCATCATAAGTATACTCGGTGGTCAAAAATGCGCCATCGCACATACCGTTATTAAAGTAGCGCTCCGGGGCAACATCATCACAGCGGATCTTGGCCGCGGCGCAGAAGCGGCGGAATTCGGCCGCATTGGTCCAGCTGAAATGTGCGCTGGTGGCATAGATCTGGTCAAAGCTTGTGTGCAGGCAGAAATCATAATCCCGGCAGAAGCGCTGGAAGTAATGTGCGCTCTTGATGGCCGTGGAGTAGCTGCGCGGGTAATGGTAGCCCATGTGTACGCGGGCCTGATTGATATAGGTCGCGCGCATGAACGGGGCGGGGTCCCGCTCCAGCACCAGTACCCGCTGGCCTGCCGCGCCGCACTTTTGGGCTGCGTACAGGCCATACAGGCCAGCACCAATAATGATTTTATCCACTGTCATGCACAGGACCTCCGATAATCTATTACTATGCCGGGCACCCCTGCCCGATTACGGGTTATACTTGCCCGTTGCGGCGGCAAACAGCACCTGCAGCAGATTGCTGTTGCCCTTAAAGCCGCTGATCTTGGTCGGCGTTTTGCCGGATGCCGGGTATGCGCGGGTCACGGGGACCTCGCAGGCGCGCAGACCCAGCTGAGTGGCACGAATGCTGAGGTAGGCCAGCAGCTCGTACCCCATAAACACATCCCGCAGCGGCTGCACATCGGGGTGGGTCAGGTATTCGCGGCTGTAGGCGCGGTAAGCGTTGGTGGTATCGGTAAACCACTGGTGGGCTGCCGCGCTGATGATTGGCGCATGGATCAGCCGTACCGCCGCATAGCGCGTTTTGGGCGTATTGATGGCATGACCGCCGGGGATAAACCGGCTGCCCTGCACAAGGTCATAGCCTTCTTTCAGCTTGGCAACAAATTCCGGAACATCCTCGATGGAATCCTTATTGTTGCCGTCAATGGTCAGCACGCCCTTATAGCCAAAGGTCAGGGCAAAATGCAGGCCCATGCGCAGCTGGGCACCCTGTTTGCCGGGGCCGGTTTTGACCAGCAGGGTGTTCACCCCGTACAGCTCCAGCGTATCGGGGTTCATGCTGCCATCGGTGGAGCCGCCGTCGCAGATGACAATATCCACCAAACGGTCCACCCCGGCTTTCTGGGCGCGGCCCAACTCGGTCAAAATGCGGGAGCCTTCATTGATGACAGGGATCAGCAAGCAGTAATCGCTGCTTTTGGGCAAAAAGGCGGTGCAGGTATAATCCGGCACACCGGGAACATTCTGGATCGGCACTGGCTGCAGGCTCATGCAAACACCTCCGCAATATAGGCAAGGGTCTTGCGGACGGTTTCCACATCCGTCCGCTTCATCTCAATGGAAACATCGCCGCTGTAGCCAACGGCTTTCAGCAGCATGGCAAGTTCTTTGTGTTCCTGGCGCGGAACAATGGGTTCCAGCCCCGGCTCGCTGATATGAACATGGCTGACGTATTTGATATCATCCACAAAATCCCGCAGGCGCTCGCCGTTGGAGATCATGGTGGAAAGGTCCAGATTAACCGCAAGGCCGGGGCTTTGCAGCCGTTTGACCATGGCAAAAGCATCGGCTGTATTGTTCAGGTAGTTGGTGTATACCGGGGGGTTGGCCTCAATGGCAAGCACCACATCATAGTGGGTCGCCAGCGCACCGGCCTTGGCAAAAAAGGCATCGCCCTCCGCCGCGGTGTGCGGCGGGTCCAGGCGGCGGTTTTTGGGGCAGCCGAACACCAGACTGGGGCAGTTGATGGTGTGGGCAAACTGGAACGCCTCGGCGGTATAATCCAGCAATTCTTCGGCTTGCACGGGGTCAAAAATATTGCCGGTCTGGCCGTACCAGATGCTTTGCATGCTGGGTACATGGAACCCCCAGCGGTTGAGCAGGTAGCCGCCGAACAGAGCGGCTCCGGTCAGGTTTTCATACGGATATTCCGGGAAAATACGGGTGGGGGCAATTTCCAGCCCGGTAAAGCCGTTCTGCTGCATGGCAGCGTAAACAGCTTCGTCATCCGCTTTATCCCACGCAATATTGGAAATTGCAAGTTTCAGTTCGGACATCCTCAGTTCCTCCATGCGCGCATAAAGGCGCAGATCTCATCCAGCTCCTGCTGTTTTGTACACAGGTATCCGTCCGCCCCGCCCAGCAGCGCAGCATGCCGGCTGCGCAGGTCATAATCAAACGGGGGCTTGGGCAGCTCGTTCTGCCAGTCGGCTTTGCCGGTCACTGCGGTGTAAACCTCCGCCGCCGTAACGGGCGGGGTAGTCAGGTTGAGGGTGGTCAGGCCGTTTTGCAGCGCGGTCTGCACATCCTGCCACAGGCGGGCCAGGTGATAGAACTGGTAACGGCTGCGGGAATCCGTGAAGGCAAGGGCGTTAAAATCATTGCCCGCAAAAAATTCCCGCAGGGCCGCGGCATCCACCGCACCGTTGAGCTTATAAAAGCCGTTATCTGCCAGGGTATAGCCATCCCGTACCAGGGGGGATTTTTGTGCAAGTTCGGTATATTTTTCCGGCTTGAGCATAGCCGGGGTGATGGTGTGCAGGTCAAACAAAAAGTTCTTTTTCAGCCCAATGCCGTATAGGGCAGGCAGCCGCACAATCAGCGCATTGGGGTAATCCTCCCGCACCCATCGTTCCAGCTGCAGGCGGTTGCGGCCATAGGCGGGCAGGCCGTCCGGTGTCATGGGGCTCTGCTCGTCCTTTCCCCTGCTGTCGGCATAGACAGCGATGGAGGAGATCAGCACCAGCTGTTTGGGGGCGATCTGGCGCAGGTTTTCCCGCGCGGCGGCCATCACGGCAAGGTCGGCATCCGGGTCTGCATTCGCCAAAAACATGGCGGCGGGCACCCCGGCGTACACGCACAGATCCGGCTTGGCACCGAACTGCGCGGCAATATCGGTGGAATGGCATACCGCGGCAAACGCATGTTTTGCCGCCAGATTGCCCCCCACAAAACCGGTGGAACCGACCAGAAGATCCTTTGCCATATGCCCTGCCCCTTTTGCTGTTGATTTTTGCCGCAAAGCAGCGCCCTGCTTTGCAGATTGATACAGGATAGATTATAACATACCCCGGCGGTAAAAGCAATTAAAGCAATTTCAGACAGCAAATAAAAAATCCCATCATGCCAAAGCGGCACAATGGGAATAAAAAAACAGACAGTATCAATACCGGGTGCGCGGGATCTCCACACGGTTGGCCACAGCGGCTTCCAACTGGGCAACAATGGTTTTCATGCTCTCTTCAAACTCTTCATTGGAAGAATTGTGGAAGATCAGCAGCGAATCGGGCTGGTTTTCCAGCTTTAAGCTGAGCGGCGGGTTAAAGTTGACGCCCAGAATATATTCGTCCCAGTGGTTCAGCTTCCACATGTCACGGTCGCTGGCGCGGTCGATCATGCGCTGGTGGCACACTTCGGGGTTAGTATCTACCCAAATCACAACCAGCTCCGCCTGCTTCTTTTTCAGCTCGGCACGCAGGGTGGTAATATAGTCAAGGTCACGGATCTCCTGCGTAAAGGGGGCGTTAATCAGCACAATATCATCGTACTCCAGCGCTTCCATAGCAAGGTCCAGAACCACACGATATTCCAGGTCACGGATATATTTTTCAAAAAAGATGCTGCTGCGGTCATACGGCTGGTGCGCCACCGCAAAGATTTGCTTGGACAAAGGGATCAAGGTATCCTTATCCAGATAGACAACGTGGTTCAGCGCTTTTGCCAGCTGCTTGGAAATAAAGGTTTTTCCGCAGGCCGGCGGGCTTGTGACCAATATCAGCTTTTTCATGCACAGACACCTCTCCAGAAAGATTGTCATTTAATTAACCAAGTTACAGGTATTATTATACACCAAACTTTTGTCCTTGGGAATAGATAAATGACCATTTTTCGGACTTTTATGGACTTTTGGTGCCATTTTTGCAGGCAAATTTGCACCAAATTGTACAACTCCGCCCAAAATTCACCCATCAGTTTAGCAAAACCAACAACAAAAAGGGGAACGCTCGCGCAGAACGTTCCCCGGCATTGGATTATCTTATGTTTGAAAATCCGTTTTATTTCCCTGTTATTCTGCCTGGGCGCACAGGTCCAGGTAGGCTTTGATGATGCCAAGCCCCACCGGGCCGGATTTTTCCGGGTGGAACTGGGTGCCGATCACGCAGCCCTTTTGGGCAGCGGCGCACACCTTGCGGCCGCCATATACGGTATCGGCCAGGCGGTATTCCTCCGCTGCGGGCTTTGCTTCATAAGAGTGGATAAAATAGCATTCCTGTCCCGGCTGCACATTCTGCAAGGCGGTACCGGAAAAATCCGTGCGGCCGCCCGCCGGGTACAGTGGGTTCCAGCTGATGTGCGGCACCCGCTGGGGGCTGCCGTCCGCGTCCACATCCGGGATACGCACCACGCGGCCGGGAATCAGGCCAAGGCCCTTGTGCAGGCCAAATTCTTCGGATTCGTCAAACAGCATCTGCATCCCAAGGCAGATACCCAGCAACAGGGTACCCTGGGCCGTCTTTTGCTTGATGGGCTCGATCAGCCCCAGCTGTTCCAGCCCCTGCATGCCGTCCTGGAAAGCGCCCACGCCGGGCAGCACCAGGGCATCGGCTGCCAGAACATCTGCCGGGCTGCTGGTCACCTGTACTTCTGCCCCAAAATGAGCGAACGCATGCTGCACGCTGAGCAGGTTGGATAGACCGTAATCGATCACTGTTACTTTCATACCCGGCGCACCTCCACCCCGCCTGCGCGGATTTCATCTTTCAGTTCCTGCACGGTTTCTTTTTTATAGTGCAGCACTGCGGCGCAGGCCACAGCATCGGCACCGGCTTTGGCACCGTCCACAATGTCATCCCCGCAGCCAACACCGCCGCCGCAGATGACCGGCACATTGACCGCCTTGGTCACAGCCTCGATCAGTTCCAGGTCCATGCCGCGCTGCAGGCCCTCGTTGTCCACGCTCATCAGCAGGATCTCCCCTGCCCCAAGCGCCACGCCGCGTTTGGCCCATTCCACTACATCATAACCAGAATGGGCGCGGCCGTTGTCATAATAAGCTTCCCACTTGCCGGGCCAGGTGCGGTTGCGCTTGGCCTGAATGGAAAGCACCATGCACTGGCTGCCAAAGGCGTTGGCAACCTCGGTGATCAGCTCCGGGCGTTTGATGGCCGCCGTGTTGATGGCAACCTTATCTGCCCCCATGGAAAGAATGTGGCGCACATCCTCGACGCTGCGCAGACCGCCGCCCACGCAGACCGGGATATACACATCATCCACGGTTTTGCGCACAATATCCGAAAGGTTGTTACGGTTATACAGGCTGGCCACAATATCAATGTACAGCAGCTCGTCAATGCCCTGCTCATAATATTCCCGTGCAAACAGGTTGGGATCCCCCAGCTTGCGCAGGCCCTCCAACTGGATGCCTTTGACGAGGTTGGTATCCTTGACATCCAGCCGTGCAATCAGGCGGATTTTTTTCTTAGCCATAAAAAATTCCTCAGTTCCAGAGCTCTTGGGCAACACCGCACAATTCCCGCCTTGCGGCTTAAGCACCGCTCCGGCAGCTGCGGCACGGCATCTGCGTTGCCAAAATACTCGATAATACACAAAGTATTATCTGCGCTTTTGGCTTGGCATCTGCCGCACCTCGCTCGCCGTATCGGCACTTAGAATTATGCGGTATTGCCCTTGGCCTTATATTTCGTGGTGGGTGCCCTTCGGGTCGCCCCAAAGCACTTCGCTGTCGCCCTCGTAGGGGGTGTGGCGCAGTTTCCACATGTTGTCCTCCCATTTCCAAAGGTGGGGACTGCGGAAACGGTCGGCCAGGTGCATAAAGTATTCGCGGTCCATTTTGGGCTGTTCAAACAGCTGGCTGGCCCACGGGAAGTGCTGGCGGTCCAGGGACAGATACTGGAAGATCTCTTTTTCAAAGCGGTCGGGATACTCGCCGTCAAACTTTTTGCACAGCGCCTTGCCCTCTTCCAGGGTGATTTCCTCGTTGCGGATCTCCTGTGCAGCGTCATAGGTGGTGCGGCCGATGCCGTACTTGATGTAGGTGGTGTAATAGAAGAAGTCGTCGATCTTATCATCGATGGAGTTATACTTGGAATAGGTGCCCTGGGTGCGCTCCGGTGCGGGGCGGAAGCCGCCGTGTTCTACACTGTAATAGTAGGCGCCCTGCGGATGCCATTTTTCGTAATAGCCAAGGTAGCGCACCTGAACATGGTTTTTCTCCAAGTTGGAAGTTTCGGACGGCAGATAGATGGCCAAGTCGGCCTTATCCACCTTATAGTCCTCTTCCAGCTGGCGCAGGCTGACACCGCCCAGGTAGATATGGTCGTAATCATTGACGGCAAAAAAGTGCTCGTCACGCAGGGCAGAGTTGTTATCCGCAATGGGGTTGCCGAACTCGGCCTCGTTCTCGCCATAGAACACCAGGGGAATGCCGAACTTGGCGGCCATCTTGGGGGCCAGCTGCTTTTGGCCCAAAATGAACGGCTGGAACGGGTGGAACAGGTTCTCGGTCGCCAAACGGGTCAGCAGACGGTGGGTCATGCCGTTGGGGGTACACAGGTAGTTATCAAACCCGGCGTGGATCCAGGCCTGCATGTTATCCCAGCCCCAGGGGGTGTAGATATGCGGTGCCCAAGTCACCGTCAGGGGGTGCATGCCGTATTTGTATTTCAGGATGTGAGCGGCATAAAAGCTGTCCTTGCCGCCGGAGCCGGGCACCAGGCAGTCATAGCTGCCGTCATTTTTGCGGTATTCATCGCACAGCTCACGCAGCTCTTTTTCGCGCAGAGCCCAGTCGATATGGCCGTTAGCCTTATTGTGGCAGGCATGGCAGGCATCGCAGGTGCCGTCGTCCTGAATGACCATCGTCTTTTTAATGGACTTGATCGTATGTTCAAATTCATAGCAGGAGTTCGGCTTCTGGTTGCTCATCACGCATTCATTACAGAACTGTACATGTTTGGGCAGGCCGTAATAAGCTTCCAGCTGATCCTCCGGGATATCGGGCGCGTATTTGGCGTAATCGATTTCGACATAACGAGGATTCTTTTCCATATTTCTCACTCTCATTCCATCCGTGGTAATTCCTATTGAACCAAAAAAGGCGCTGTCCGTATAGCAATGCTATCGGACAGCGCCTTTGCTGTTCTGTGGATATTATAGCACAGCACCCTACTGTTTGCAAGATGCCAGCCTATTTTTTACATCGGTGCAGTGCTTTTTATTTCTGGCTGACCACTGCGCCGTTGATCAGAACGGCTTTCACGTTGGTCATAACCTCAAACGGGCAGCCATCGGTCAGCACCAGGTCTGCATCCTTGCCGACCTCGATGGAGCCAACACGGTCAGCAATGCCGATGTGCTTGGCCGGGTTGATGGTGATGGCCTGCAGCGCGGCAAACGGATCCATGCCGGCTTTGACCGCCATACCGGCGCACAGCGGCAGGTACTGCTGCGGAATGACCGAGTTATCTGTAATGATGGAAACATGGCAGCCCGCTTTTGCCAAAACGCCCGGCGTTTCCCAGGATTTGTTCTGCAGTTCAAACTTGCTGGCAAAGGTCAGGCTGGGGCCGACGGCCATGGGGATATTGCTTTCCTTGGCCAGTTCGTCCACGATCAGGTGGCCTTCGGTCACATGTTCCAGCGTCAGGCCCACATCGAACTCTTTGGCAATGCGGATGGCGGTAAAGATATCGTTGGCCTGGTGTGCATGGGCTTTCAGGGGAATGGTGTGGTCCAGCACCGGCAGCAAGGCTTCCAGCTTCTGGTTATAAGCGGGCATTTTGGTCACATCGCCGTTGGCGGCAGCCTTGCGGGCGCCGTAATCCCTGGCGGAAGCCAGCGCCCCGCGCAGGAACGCAGCGGTGGACATGCGGGTAGAATCGCATTTATCTTTATAGCAGCGTTTGGGGTTTTCACCAAAGGCGCATTTCATGGCAACGGCTTCCTTGACGATCATGTTGTCCACACGCTCGCCCACCGTCTTGATGGCGGTAAAGGTACCGCCCAGCACATTAGCGCTGCCCGGCCCGGTGCACACGCAGGTAATGCCTGCTTCCCGTGCATGGGCAAAGGAGGGATCGCGAGGGTTGATGCCGTCAATGGCGCGCAGCTGCGGGGTCCAGATGTCATTCATCTCGTTGTAGTCGTAGCCTTCGTACCCGATGCCATAACCATCCAGGCCGATATGGGTGTGCGCATCCACAAAACCGGGGAAAATATCCAGCCCGGCAGCATCCAGCACGGCGATATCGGCGGGCACGTTCAGTTCATGCCCCATGGCAACAATGCGGCCGTTTTCCAGCAGCAGGTCGATCTGCTGTGGTTCCGGGTGAACGGCATCATGAACCCGGCCCCCGCGCACCAGCAGCGGCGCGGCGGTATGTTCTGTATTCTGCATCATTGATTGATCCTTTTTTCAGCCCTGTTATACTTCAAAATCCAGGCAGGTGCGCACGGCGGTATAGGGGCGCACTTTGCCATCAGCCACAGCCACATGGGCCGGGTGAACGGCATAGCCTTTCAGGGCGGCTTCATCCACAAAGGTGGTATCCAGCATCAGGTCCGCATTGGCGGAGCTGGGCAGGGCCTTGGTGTAAACATGGATCTCCGTCAAACCGGGGATCTGCCCGGCCAGACCTTCCAGCCCGGCTTTGATATCCGCCTTGACGGTTTCCTGTTCAGCGGCGGGCATCTCTTTCAGTTTCCACAAAATAACATGACGTACCATTATTTGTTTTCCTCCCAGATGGGGTGTTTCAGCACCCACTCGCCGCAGTCGTTCTTTTCAAACAGGTCACGGTTATAGAACTTGTCCATGATCTTCCAGAACTCGCTCTCGGTGTAGCCGCAGAAATCGCAGAAATCACGCACACACAGCGGGTCCAGCTTGCCATCGCGGGCCTTGATGATGGGAATGGCTTCCTCGCGGGTCATCATGCCATAGCGGATATAGCGGGCGGTATAGTCGGTTGCAGCGGCATGGCCGAACTTGGGGTACTTGAGCCAGGAGTGCACCAGGTAGGCGCGGGAATCGATCTGGTCAAAGTTTTCGGCATGGTGGGTGCGGTCCCATTCATGGGTCAGGTCATGGAAGCCGTGCTCCTTGGCGATTTGGTAGTTCTTGTAGCTGTTCCAGGGCACAAAGTAGCTCATATAGAACGGGTCCAGCTTCGCGCGCTCTTCGGCAGAGGGAGCCAGCGTCAGGGACAGGTCGTTTTCGGTCACGCCGTCGCCCACCAGCTCTTCCATCGGGAAGCCGACCGCCACGCCATTTTCGATCTGATCCATGGCGGAATACGTCTCCTTATCGGAGCAGCCGCCGTATTCAAAGCTGACGTTCTCGCCATAGCACAGCATGGGGGTGTTGAACTTGGCTGCCATGTGCAGCGGGAAGGTATAGATCAGGCGGTCCACATACCAGGTGGGCTTGCCGTATTTTTCAAAGAACTTGCGCATCAGCACTTTCTGGGCGCGGATGTTGGGCTTGCAGCTGATGATGGTGCAGCCGAATTCCTCGCTGATGTTTTTCAGGTTATGGATGCCGGCCTGCGTCATGGGGAAGTTATCCTCCACGCTGAACAGGATGGGGTTCATGTGCATGACTTCTTTCAGCATCCAAACCTGGAAGTGGCTGTCCTTGCCGCCGGAAACAGCAACAGCGCAGTCATAACCGCCGGGGCCGTTCATGCCGCGGTACTTGTTGCAGTAGGCTTCAAACTCCTTAAAGCGGGCGTCCCAGTCCACATTTTTGCGGTTTTCGTAATGGCGGCAGGCGCTGCAAACGCCCTCAGAGTCAAAGGTGATACCGGGGCGGGTGTCCGGCATGGTACATTTTTTGCAATAACGCATAACAGGTTCTCCTTTGCTGTTTCTTATCCAATCTGCCGGGTGTCCGGCAGAATATTTCTACTTATTGTTATCATACCCGATTTTGCCTGCATTGGCAAGTAGCGCGCAGCGCAAGACACGTCAGAATGCACGTTTTTCTTTTGGGCTGCACCGAACCTTCCCTGTCCTGCAAATTTAAGCGTCGATGGGGGCATCGACACGCAGAATTATGCGGTATTGCTTTCAAATTTTACATATGTAACCATTCCCAAGGCTATGCGGTTGTGGTATGATGATAGTTAATGATGTTCACTTTGAAGGAGGAATAAATTTTGAAAGGGACCCTAAAACTGCGCACAGCCAGCCTGGCTGCGGCAGCTGTTATGGCAGCAGGGCTGTTTGCGGCGCTGCCTGCGGCGGCCGAAACCAGCACGCCGGAAACCGCACAGGAAGATTCCGGCGTACCGTATGATGTGGCAAACGGGCTGGAAAACAGCTTCCGCTACAAAGATGGCGTGCCGATCTATGATGATTCTGTGCCCGCCATCGAGTGGGAGGATATTGTCCAACAGGACGCTGCCACCTACAGTTCCAACGGCATTGCCACCTGCAGCGTTACTTATAACGGCTTTGATGTCAGCTACCATCAGGGCACCGTTGACTGGGACGCCGTTAAAAATTCCGGCATTGATTTTGTCATGATTCGCTGCGGCATTGGCAGCGAATACGACGGCGTGGGCGAAAACAAACAGGATGACGCCCAGTGGTACCGCAACGTAAGCGAGTGTGAACGGCTTGGCATCCCCTATGGCGTGTACCTTTACTCTTACGCTGAAAATACCGATATGGCCGCCAGTGAGGCCCGCCATACCCTGAGCCTTTTGAGCGGGCACAACCCCACCCTGCCGGTATTTCTGGACATTGAACATACCCGTGACGGCAAGCCCATCGCCAGCAACTCTACTTACGGCGATATTGCCCAGACCTGGTGCAACATGGTTTCCAACGCCGGCTACCGCGTGGGCATTTACTCTTACTATTATTTCTTCCAGAATTACCTGACGGACTCTCGGTTCAGCAATTCCGGATGGTACAAGTGGATGGCCGACTACCGTTCCGGCGTAAGCTATGACGGCAGCAGCTGCAACATGTGGCAGTACAGCAACAAAGGTACGGTTCCCGGTGTGGATGCCAATGTTGACCTGAACTACTGGTTTGGCGAGTATCCCGGCAATAACGGCGGCAATAACAACAACTACACCGGCTGGCGCAGCGAGACCGGCCGCGATTACTGGTATGAGAACGGCGTAAAGCAGGGCACCACAGGCCGCGGCAAGGAAATTTATGATTCCGGCAGCAACGCCTGGTACTGGCTGGATGCCAACCAGGGCGGTGCCAAGGCCGTGAATAAAGACGTTTATCAGGAATCCAACGGCGGCAAATGGGTGCGCTATGATGCCAACGGCCACATGGTAAAAGGTGAGGACTGCCAGAACGGCAAGTGGTACTATTTTGAGCCGGTCACCGGTGCCATGATCAAAGGCCCCTGGACCCTGCCGGATGGCCGCAAGGTGTACTATGACCCCAAGACCGGTATTATGCAGTATGGTTCCGTTGCGGTAAACAACCAGCTGTACTACTTCGACCCCGTTTACGGCAAAATGACCAGCGGCACGCCGGGCAACTTCTGGTACACGATTGATGGCAAGAGCTACTGGTACGAAAACTGGGTGCGCCAGGGCTGGCAGCCCAGCAACGCCAACTACCGCGGCAAAGAGATCTATGACCCCGCCAGCGGTGCCTGGTACTGGCTGGACAGCGTGCAGCAGGGTGCCAAAGCCGTAAGCAAGGAAGTATACCAGGATTCCAACGGCGGCAAGTGGGTGCGGTATGACGCCAACGGCGCTATGATCAAAGGCTGGTACGCCCAGGATGGCAAGCGCTGGTATTACGACCTGAACACCGGTGCCATGTACAAGGGCTGGAGCACCATTGATGGTCAAACCTACCACTTTGATGAAACCACCGGCGTACTGATCCAGTGATATACACAGGCAAAACCACATAAAGAAAAATCAGCGCCCGTACCGGATCCTTACAGTCCGGTGCGGGCGCTGCTGCATATCAGGATTATTATTTCTTTATTCTTCGTCTGTCCGCTTTTCGCGGCCCACTTTTGTGGCAACGCCGTGGCGCAGGCGGCTGAGAGTGACCGGGGTAATGCCCAAAAACGATGCAATATAGCGGTTATTGACCATATCTACCATGCCGGGATACTCCTTGCAGAACCATTCGAACCGCTCGGTCGCGTCCCCCTGGCTCAGGCTCACGGCGCGGGACTGATAGATCATGCCCCACTTGACGATCTGCTCCTGATAGACGCGGATCACCTCCGGCTCATCTTTCATGTTCTGCAACACATAATCAATGGGCAGCAAAATCAGGGTTGATGGAACCATTGCCTGGTCCGTGCTGATATGGCAGCCGGTCAGGTCCATGTTGGAAAGCACCACATCGCCGCGGCTCATGGTAAAGCCCACGGTTTTCTCTTTGCCCTCACGATCCAAGGTAACACAGCGCATCATGCCTTCGATCAAAAACGGCAGCATGGTCTGGCGTTCCCCTTCTTTATTCAGGATCTCCCCTTTTTGCAGCGTTACCGCCTGGGATACCGCCTCCAGCTTATCCAACAGTTCTTCGGAATGGACCCCAAGATCTTCCCGGTAGAACTGCCGGATATCAACATTCAGTGCTTTCTCCATGTGTGTTTCTCCCCTTCAGGCATATCTTTTTTTGTCTCTTCGCATCCGGGGCACACAGCCAGCCCGCAACTTGCTGGCAGTGTTACCCCCCCCCCATAAATAATATGCGCTCCTGTTTTCTTCGTTTTTGTTCATAGCCAACATATTCGGTATTATAACACATATGACTTCCGCATTTCATTATCATATGTTAACATTGAATTTTTTTCTTCATTATTTCCATTTTGCACAAAAAAGAGGCCCAAAAACTGTATTTTCGACAGTTCTGGGCCTCTTTTACTTTATTTGAGTGCTTAGTCAACGATCAAGCTCTTACCGGTCATCTCCGAGGGTACCGGCAGGCCGATATAAGGCAGCATGGTGGGGGCAATATCTGCCAGGCAGCCGCCCTCGCGCAGCTTCACATCGCCGCAGCCGATGGCCACAAACGGCACCGGGTTGGTGGTGTGGGCGGTAAACGGGGTGCCGTCCGGGTTCTTCATCTTTTCGGCGTTGCCGTGGTCAGCGGTCAGGAACACGCAGCCACCGGCGTTCAGCACAGCGGTCACAACCTCGTTCACAGCGGCATCAACAGCTTCCACAGCCTTGACAGCGGAATCAAACACGCCGGTATGGCCGACCATATCGCAGTTGGCAAAGTTCAGGATGATCACATCGTACTTGCCGCTCTCAATGCGGGCCTTGCACTCGTCAGCAACCTCCGGGGCGCTCATCTGGGGTTTCAGGTCATAGGTGGGCACATCCTTCGGGCTGGGGATCACCTTGCGGTCCTCGCCCTCATAGGGGGCTTCCACACCGCCGTTGAAGAAGAAGGTCACATGGGCGTACTTCTCGGTCTCGGCAATGCGCAGCTGGGTCTTACCGTTCTTGGAAAGATACTCGCCCAGAACGTTGCTCAGCTCAACCGGCGGGTAGGCAACTTCGCAGTTGGGCATGGTAGCATCATACTCGGCCATGCAGACATAGTGAACCTGCTTGCGGCCGCCGCGGCGCTCAAAGCCGGTAAAGGCATCATCGCAGAAAATGCGGGTCATCTGGCGGGCACGGTCGGGGCGGAAGTTCATGAAGATGATGGTATCGCCATCCTCCACGCGGCCACCCTCACAGGTAACGGCGGGGATCACGAATTCATCCGTCTTGCCGTCCGCATAAGAAGCCTCAATGGCCTCCTGTGCATTGGCGGCATGGTTGCCCTCGCCGTAAACAAAAGCGGCATAAGCCTTTTCTTCACGGTCCCAGTTGTTGTCACGGTCCATAGCATAGTAACGGCCGCTGACACTGGCGATGGTGCCAATACCCAGCTCGTCCAGCTTGGCCTGCAGGTCAGCCAGGAATCCCTTACCGGAATGGGGGTCGGTATCACGGCCGTCCATGATGCAGTGCAGATAAACCTTGGTTGCGCCCATATGCTTGGCCATTTCCAGCACGCCGAACCAGTGATCGGCATGGCTGTGAACGCCGCCGGTACCAACCAGGCCCATCAGGTGGATGGCCTTGCCGGCATCAATGGCAGCTTTCATGTTCTTGACCAGCACGGGGTTCTTGAACATTTCGCCGTCCTTGATGGACTTGGTGATCAGGGTGAGCTGCTGGTACACGATGCGGCCAGCACCCATGTTGGTATGGCCAACTTCAGAGTTGCCCATCTGGCCATCTGGCAGGCCGACAGCCATGCCAGATGCGTCGATGGTGGTCATAGGGTAATTTTTCATCAATGCATCCAGATGCGGCTTGTTGGCAGCAACAACGGCGTTGCCATAGGTTTCGTCCGGGGTCCAGCCGAAGCCGTCCATGATGCAGAGCATTACAGGTTTCTTTGCCATTGATTGGTTCTCCCTTAGTTTTAGTTAGAAGTTAGAAATTAGGAGGGAGGAGTTAGGAGTTTGTGGTGGACAAAGGCTCGTTACGCATCCCACCGTAGGGGCGCACAGAATAATAGATACCATTTTGGTGCCACACTTGGCTTCCCTTGAGGGAAGCTGTCTGCGCAGCAGACTGAAAGGTGGTTCCATCGGCTCAAGCCTTTCCGGTTCAGCCAATTCCTAATTTCTCATTCCTAATTGCTCATTCATTCTCAGCCTTTGGTAGCAGCTTCCACGATAACAGCAAACTGGTCTGCTTTCAGGGATGCGCCGCCGATCAGGCCGCCGTCAACATCGGGCTTGGAGAGCAGTTCCTCTGCGTTTTTGGGGTTCATGCTGCCGCCGTACTGAACGGTCAGTGCCTTGGCGGCGTCAGCGCCGTACAGCTCGCCAACCACCTTGCGGATGGCTGCGCAGACTTCCTCAGCCTGGTCAGCGGTAGCGGTCTTGCCGGTGCCGATGGCCCAGATGGGCTCGTAAGCGATAACAACGTTCTTCAGCTCGTCAGCGGTCACGCCGTTCAAAGCGATCTTGACCTGCATGCGGATCAGCTCTTCGGTCACGCCCTGTTCGCGCTGGGTCAGGCTTTCGCCCACGCAGATGATGGGCTTCAGGCCGCCGGCCAGTGCAGCCTTGGCACGCTTGTTGACGGTTTCATCGGTTTCAGCAAAATACTGGCGGCGCTCGCTGTGGCCAACCACAACGTACTCAACGCCCAGGTCGGTCAGCATGTCAGCGCTGATCTCGCCGGTAAAAGCGCCGGATTTTTCAAAGTGAACGTTCTCAGCGCCAACATGGATGTTGGTGCCCTTGGTTTTGGCAACGGCGGTCACCAGGTCGGTGAACGGCACGCAGATCACAACTTCGCAGCCTGCATCCTTAACAGCGGGGATCAGGGCGTCAATCAGCTCAGCAGCCTCGGTAGCGGTCTTGTTCATTTTCCAGTTACCGGCAATAATTGCCTTACGGTTCTGTTTATCCATGATAAAAACTCCTTCTTATTAACTACTTATTGCTTGCGTGGATTTTATTTGTTGTCCACCATGCGGGCTACATAACAAAAAGAGCGCAGCGGCTAAGCCGCCGCGCTCCTGCGGTTTTTTAATTATGCGTTCTGGATAACGGCAATGCCGGGCAGCTCTTTGCCTTCCAGGTATTCCAGGGAAGCACCGCCGCCGGTGGAGATGTGGGTCATCTTGTCGCCCAGGCCCATCTGCTGCACAGCAGCTGCAGAATCGCCGCCGCCGATCACAGTGGTAGCGCCGCTTTCAGCCATAGCCTTGGCAACAGCCAGGGTGCCGGCTGCCAGGGTCGGATTTTCGAACACGCCCATGGGGCCGTTCCAGACAACGGTCTTGGAAGCTTTGACGGCATCAGCAAACAGCTTCATGCTCTCGGGGCCGATATCGCAGCCTTCCATGTCAGCCGGGATTGCGGTAACGGGAACGATCTTAACTTCGACAGGTGCGTCGATGGGATCGGGGAAGTCAGCAACGCAGGCAGCGTCAACGGGCAGCAGCAGCTTAACGCCCTTTTCCTGTGCCTTAGCCATCATTTCCTTGCAGTAGTCGATCTTGGAATCATCAACCAGGCTCTTGCCGATCTCATAGCCCTGTGCCTTCAGGAAGGTGTAGGCCATGCCGCCGCCGATGATCAGGGTATCGACCTTTTCCAGCAGGTTGGAGATAACGTTCAGCTTATCAGCAACCTTAGCGCCGCCCAGAATAGCGGTGAAGGGGCGCTCCGGGTTGTTGACGGCGTTGCCCAGGTACTTGATTTCCTTTTCCATCAGGTAGCCAACAGCGGTATCCTTAACATAGTTGGTCACACCTGCGGTGGAGCAGTGTGCACGGTGGCAGGAGCCGAAAGCATCGTCAACGTAAGCGTCAGCCAGGCTGGCCAGCTCTTCGCTGAAGGTGTCGATATTCTTGGTTTCTTCCTTGCGGAAACGGGTGTTCTGGAGCAGAACAACATCGCCGTTGCCCATGGTGGCAACAGCAGCCTTGGCCTGGTTGCCAACAACGTTGTCGTCATCAGCAAAGGTAACCGGCTGGCCCAGCTTTTCGCTCAGGCGAACAGCAACGGGAGCCAGGCTGAACTTGGCTTCGGGGCCGTTCTTCGGCTTGCCCAGATGGCTGCACAGGATAACCTTTGCGCCGTCAGCGATCAGCTTTTTGATGGTCGGCAGAGCCGCATTGATGCGGTTGTCGTTGGTGATCACACCGTCCTTCATCGGGACATTGAAATCGCAGCGGACAAGCACGCGCTTGCCAGCGTAGTTTTCGTCATCAATCGTCTTTTTGCCCAAACCCATGGTAAAAAACTCCTCTCGGTAATTTATATTAGCCTTGTGCTTTGGTACTGTTTGGCACAGGGGGCAGACAGCCCCTTTTGCCCTGCCTATATTATACGCAGAATCTGCAGTTTGCGCAAGGGGTATTTGACACATTATTAACAAAATCCCTCAAAAAAATACCACCCGCCACGCCATGCCTTTTGGGCAGTTTGCAGCAGGCAGGTATTTTTTTGCGGTTTGCCGGGTTCCGGTACGGCTTTATTTTACAGGCCCTGCACCAGAATAAACACGATCAGCAGCGGTAGCACCACGCTGAAATACGGCTTGAACCACCGCGGCAGGCGCAGGCCCTTGCCGGTATTGGCTTCGGTTAAGTAGTTATCAAAGCCCCAGCCCCACCTGGTTACGCAGAACAGCAGGTAGATCAAGCTGCCAATGGGCAGCAGCAGGTTGCTGACCAAAAAGTCCTCAGCATCCAGCACGGTGCTGCCGGGACCCATGGGCTGCACACCGCTCCACAGGTTAAAGCCCAGAATGCAGGGCACGCTGGCCAGCAGGATGAACACCGTTCCAACGGCACAGGCGCGTTTCAGGCTCCAGCCAAAGCTTTCCTGCAGGCAGGCCAGAATGTTCTGGAACACAGCAATGATGGTAGAAAAGCTGGCAAAGGTCATAAATACAAAGAACAGTGCACCCCACAGGCGGCCGCCCGTCATATTGGCAAATACATTGGGCAGGGTGACAAAGATCAGCTTGGGGCCTGCATCCGGGCTGACCCCGTAAGAGAAGCAGGCCGGGAAGATGATCAGGCCGGAACAGATGGCCACGCAGGTATCCAGCGCGCAGATGCGCAGGGACTCGCCCGCCAGGGTATAATCCCGGCTCATGTAGCTGCCAAAGATTTCCATAGCGCCAACGCCAAGGCTGAGGGTAAAGAACGCCTGGTTCATGGCAGCCACAATGACATTGCCAATGCCCATTTCGGCGGCACGGTTCCAGTCCGGCAGCAGGTAGAACGCCAGGCCCTCGCCCGCGCCGGGCAGCACAAAGCTGTGCACAGCCAGAACCAGGATCAGCACAAACAGCGCGCCCATCATCCATTTGCCAATGCGTTCAATGCCGTTCTGCAAACCGCGGCTGCAGACAAAAAAGCCCAGCAGCACGGTAATGGCCATCCAGACGATCTGCTCGAACGGGTCGGCCAGCAGGTCGGCGTACACGCCGCTGACGGCATCGGCGGCCAGGCCGGTGAATGTACCCTTGACAAACCGGAAGAAATAGGCCAGCATCCAGCCGCTGACGGTGGTGTAATACATCATCAGCACGCAGCAGCCAATCAGGCAGGCCCAGCCGTGCAGGTGCCACTTGCTGCCTTTGGGTTCCAGCGCACGGTAGGCTGTGCCCGCGCTGCCGTGGCCCGCACGGCCAACAGCCAGCTCCATGGTAAGCACCGGTGCTCCCATCAAAACCAGGAACAGCAGGTAGAACAGCACAAATACGCCGCCGCCATACTGGCCCGTTACGGTTGGGAAGCGCCACACATTGCCAATGCCGATGGCGCAGCCTGCGCTGACCAGCAAAAAGCCAATGCGTGAAGCAAATGATTCACGTTTCAATCTCAACATCCTCCCTCGTTGTAAGCAGCGGCAGGTAGTTGCCGCATGTCAAAAAGCATTGTTGGGGCGCGGTCAGCGGGCGTACATCACGCTCCCATCACCCCCGCGCAACATCACTTTTCAACGCCCGGTAACCACTGCCGGCTGCTTACACAGCAATGTTACTATTATACGTTCCCCGGCACGGCAGTTCAAGAGGGCAGGCCCTCCCATCCACTCCGGCATTTTTTACAAAAAACAGCCTGTTTTCATGTACAGGATGGCGGTTTGCCATCCTCTGCCCTTTCGGGTGGTTCAGATTTTTCCTCGGGCAATCGTGGTATTATCCTGGGTGCGGTCGCGCAGGGCTTCAACCGGATGGGGCTTTTCTTCAAAGCGGTAGTCCTTGCCGCTGGTGCCAATGTGCTCTTCAATCACCTGGTGGCTGGCCACGCGGGCAGCGTCCGGGCAGACGGCAGCCTGGTAAGCATAGTAGGGTGCATCTTTGGTCAGGGTCTCCACCGGAATGGCGGGGTCATCCTGCACAGCGGTGTTCAAAATGGTGGTTTTGAGCACCTTGCGCAGATATTCTTTCTGGGGGCCAAAGCGCAGCAGTTCCGGGAAAGTCCCATCCGGGATGATCTGGCAGGCTTCCTTGCCCTCGTACTGTTTCAGCAGGGCTTCGGCGGCATGCAGGTGGCTGCACTCCTGCTCAAAATGCTGCTCCCAGATCTTTTTAATATGCAGGTCGGTTTCATCCTCCACGCAGGACCAATAAAGGTAGCACTCGGTATATTCATGCAGCAGCAGGTTTTCCAGCCAAGTCATGCCGGGGTCCAGCAGAGCGCCGTACTGGGTCACATGCTGTTCTTCGATCATGCCGATCTCCTGGTACAGCCTGCGGCCAAGGTCACTGTCATAAAAGGTGCCGATGTTCATATAATAGTTCATCGTCTGCTGTTCGGCGGCGGTGATAATGGCGGCGTTCAGCTTGGTGATGGGGGCCGCCGTGGCCGCGCTGATGGGCTTGCGCACGCTGTCCCGCGGGTGGCGGTGTTCCGCAATGGTGGGGCGGCCGGGCATGATCTCGGTATAGCAGCCCACCAGCCGCTCGGCGTGGATGCCGCGTTCCAGTTCCAGCAGATCCGCATAGCGGTACAGGTGGTCAAAATCCTCCAGCAGAGCCAGGTTCATCACCTGCACCACATAGGCGTCCGGCTCCCGCTGGGCCAGAATCGCCGTCAGGTCCACGGCCAGCTGCTCGTACCCGATGGTGGTTTCCAGAATACTTTCGTTGATCGGCTTTAAGCAGGCAATGCGCTTTTGCTGTTGCTGCTCGGTGCGGCGCAGCACGGCAAGTTCCCGGCGCAGGTCGTTGTTGGTGCAGTGGCGGTGGAACTGGTGGGAGAACCAGTTGGCCTCGTACTCGGTGCCGTTCATTAAAATAATACGCAGCCGGGTGTAGGGGTCCACCTCGTTTTTGTCATAGGGGCGGGGGTAAAGTTTCTGCCAGTCCATATAGTAGCGGTCAGCGGGTTTGGTTTTTACCTCAAAGGGGTTCATTTTTGCAGGCATATACAGTGCTCCTTTCGTCATCGGGGTTCTTTGTTCAGTATGCCCGCAAATGGGCGGCAATACACAAAAAGCCCCCGGCAGAGCATAAAATACTCTGCCAGGGGCCGTGGTTTTAGGGTTAAGCCAACATCAAGCTAAGCTGTTACCCTTAGGGCAATACCGCATAATTCTAAGTGCCGATACGGCGAGCGAGGTGCGGCAGATGCTAAGCCAAAAGCGCAGATAATACTGGATGCTGCAAAGGTGAGCGCCGCCAGTGGCGGAAACAGTGAACCGAAGCAGGGGCAGCGGTCGCAGAGTGCGAGGGGCTTTTGCCCCCGAAGCACGATGCGGGTACCGCAACCCGACATTATCGAGCATTTTGGCAACGCAGATGCCGTGCCGCAGCCGCCGGAGCGGTGCTTAAGCCGTCAGGTGGGAATTGTGCGGTGTTGCCTTAGTTCTTGTACTTGAAGTACTCAACCAGGGTGCGGTAACGGAAGTTGCCGCCATCAGTGTAGGTAGCAAAGGTACGGGTCAGATTGTTGCTGCTGTTCATACCCATGCTTTCCTGGTTGGTGTAAGAGATGCGCTGGTTGTTCTGGCGGATCTCGACAACTTCATCGTTCTGGAACTTGATGGAAGCGCTGGTGATCTTGTCATCGGTGACAAATTTGCCGCAATGACGGTCGAACAGCGGGTTGCCAGCGCCAATATTGTTATCGCTGGAGAGTCTGAGCACGTTAGAATAGCCGTTGGAGTTGCCGCTGTTGGTCCAGCCGGCCAGGTGGCCGTTGCTGTCATAGCTCCAGGTGTCAGTACGCACGGTCTTGTTGCTGCTGTTCACAATGGTCATCTTGGTGTAACGGTTACGGCTGCCGCTGCTGGTCAGGTTGACGATGCAGGTAACTTTGTTCTGGCCGTTGTATTCCCAGAACTTGGAAACGCTGCCCAGACTGTCCCACTCTTTGGCAGTCCAGTAGCTGTACAGGTACCAGCCGCCATTGTAGCGGTAAACGGAGATCTTGGCAAAGCGGTTGCTTTTATCATACTCATAGCGATACTCGTAAGAGTAGTTGTCGTTGCCGTACTCGCGGTGGGTATGCTTGGTCAGCATGCCGTTGTATTCATAATAGAAGTCGTCCTGAACCTGCAGGTTGCCGGACTTATCGCGGCGCTGCTCTTTCAGCAGGCGGCCCTGTGCATCGTAATCGGTGGTCAGGGTATTCATCACGCTGCCGTCAGCATAGTAGTTGGTGCGCTTGATCTCGCGGTACTTGGTCACATCCACGTTGGTGGACTGCAGAATGCCGGTGTTGTAATCAAACACGCAGGTAATGCCGTCGATCACAACGGTGCCCTTTGCCATAGCGCCGGTGATGAGGTCAAAGTAATAAGTACCCTGAGAGTTGGTATCCCAGCCCTTGATCATATGGCCGTTGGCATCATAGCGAACCCACTTGCCGCCGTTGGAGTCCTGATAGACATCCTTGCTGACAGCCATTGCGCCGTTTTTGACGGAATCCAGCCAGTACCAGGCATCGGAAGCGGGGTCATAGATTTCCTTGCCGCGGCCAGTGGTGCCCTGGCGCTTGCCGCCTTCGTACCAGAACTTGTCGCCGTTGATGTTGACCCACTGCTTATTCAGGCCAATGCCTGTGGTGGTATCAAATGCGCAGGGAATGCCGTCTATCGTACACATCCCCTTTACCATAGCACCAGTCACGAGATCGAAGTAGTAAGTACCCTTCTCGTTGGTATCCCAGCCCTTGACCATATGGCCGTTGGCATCGTAACGCACCCACTTGCCGCCGTTGGAGTCCTGATAGACATCCTTATTGGTAGTCATAGCGCCGCCCTGAACAGCATCCAGCCAGTACCAGGCATCGCTCTTGGGGTCATAGATTTCCTTGCCGCGGCCAGTGGTGCCCTGGCGCACGCCGTTTTCGTACCAATACCAGGGGCCGCCGGGGTATTCCTGATACCAGCCGTTCTCCGGCGGTGCATCATAGGTAGCGGCGTCCTCTTTCACGTTGTCCTCTGCCGGTTCAGCGTCAACTTTCGGTTCCTCGGTGGCTGCGGTTTCCGGGGTAGCAGTTTCCACCACTGCAATGCTTGCAGCGGTTTCAGTCTGCGGGTTCGGCTCCTGTGCAAAAACGGGCAGTGCCATAGCGGACACCATTGCCAGCGCCAGCAGGAATGCGGTGATTTTTTTCTTCTGCATATTCCGTTCGTTCCTCCTTATAAATGGGCGTACCCGGGGATTTTCCGGCTGCACCCGGCAGCCTGTTCGGCCGCGCGTTGCTTTTTTAATCAAATGCGGCCGGGCCGAAAAATCAACCATAAACCGCAATTTCATTTATTATACCACACGCCAAAAAATTCCACAACATTTTCACCATTTTCGAATTGTAAAAATTCAGGGCGAGTTTTTGGGTTTTTTACCCAGTTTATCATTTTCTAAAAATCGTTATCTCGTCAGGTTAGCGGGCGCACAATGGGCGTTCCAACGGGTAAGAGACAGGTTAAATGGTGGTAGTGCATTATAAAGGCAACACCGCACAATTCCCACCTGACGGCTTAAGCACCGCTCCGGCGGCTGCGGCACGGCATCTGCGTTGTCAAAATGCTCGATAATACACAAAGTATTATCTGCGCTTTTGGCTTAGCATCTGCCGTACCTCGCTCGCCGTATCGGCACTTAGAATTATGCGGTATTCCCTAAAGAGAACGGCCCGTGGGGAACGGTCTTGACCGTTCCTCACAGAGCATTTCAGAGGCCAGCCGGAGATGGGTGCTCCCTCCGCCGTAGATTTGCCTTATTGCACATTGCAGATTCATGATGGCCCTAAAACCTGATTTGTAGGGGCCGCTGCTTGCATCGTCCCGCATATCAGGCCCGCTTTTTACAATTTCATTACTACGCGCTGCATAGGGAACCGCCCCTCAGAGGGAAGCCAATTTCCTATTTGGGTTTTCATCAAAGCACCTTACGTTGGGTCGTTTTAAGCGCCTCACTCGATCACAATCCCCGTTCCATCCAGTAACCTTACCACATCAGGAAAGCTGAACCTTGCGCCTTTCAACTTGTTGGTCTCCAAATCAATGGCGTATTCTTCGGCGGTGCGCAGGTCGGCTTTTTGCAAATCGCAGCGGGTGAACCGGGTTCCGCCCAGCCGCACGCCGTAAAAGCTGGCCCCGGCAAGGCGGGTATCATCAAAGGTGCATTGCTGCAGTTCCGCCCCGGTCCAGTCAAAGCCGTTCAGTGCCATGCCGGAAAAATCATTGTAGCGGAACGCGCAGTTTTTGATTTTGCCAAACGGCTGGAACACCCCGCTTTTGCCCTGCAGCCCGCCCCACGCCATGGAGCGGAACGCACTGTTCAGCAGCCAGGCATCTTTCATGGTGGTAAAGCTGAACACCACGCCGGAAAAATTGCAGTGGTCAAAGGTACAGGCGTTGAAGCGGCAGTTCTGCACCCGCGTGCCCAGCCAGCGGCAGTGGTCAAACACACAGTCCTCGAACTCGGCGTTTTCCAGCAGCTCGCCGGGGTCATAATTGGCAAAGGTCTCCCCTTGATAAAATCGGCGTTCCGCCATCAAAACTCCTCCTTGTGCTGTTGGAAAAACTCAAAGGTATCCCGCACGCTTTCCAGCTCGGTCCAGCGGCGGGTGCGCACCGGGTCACTGTCCAGATCATAAATGCGGGCACCAGGGATTGCCAGCAAAAACGGCGAATGGGTGGCCAGCACAAACTGGCAGCCGTAAAACCGGGCCGAATCTGCCAAAAAATCCGCCAAAGCGATCTGCCGCGCGGCGGAAAGGCTGTTTTCCGGTTCATCCAACAGATAAAGGGCATCCCCGCGCAGTTTTTCCTGGAACATCAAAAAGGCGCTTTCGCCGTTGGAGTGGGTGCGGATGTTGGGAGACAAAGTTTTGCGCGCCACCTGAGATTTGGAATAGCGCCGTGCCGCGCTGACCTGCTTGAGCCGGTCATAATCCTCCATGCTGTGCATCTGGAATTTGGCGGTGCGGGCCTCGGTGTATTCATCAAACAGGCTGCCGCGGCGGGTATCAATGTTATCGTTGATGGCGCGCACATCCAACATATAGTCAAACACATCGTCGCTGGTCAAAATCAGGCTGCCCGCCGGGATGGCGTGCAGGGTGTGGAACTGGCACAGGGAGACATAATCCGGGAAGAAATCACTGCGGTTATACTGTGCCCCGCGCTGCAGGCGCAAAGCGTCCGCCATCACGTTGAGCGCTGTGGTTTTGCCGGAGCCGTTGCCGCCGTACAAAATGGTCACATCCGCCAGGTCCAGTGCTTTCAAGCCCCGGCCCGCAAACAGACCAAAGGGGTAGAAAGAATCATAGCAGGTCATTTTGGCCCGCGGCGACTTGGCAAGGTAGTTAGCTTCGCTGTTTTGGCTGGGAAAATAAAATTCCGAAAGATAGATCACATCGCTCTCCTCCCTTCCGGTTTCTTTCTCAAATTATACCATACCGCCAGGCAAAGGCAAATGCCTTGCATACAGGCAGCGGTTTTTGGGATACGGCAAAGATTTTGCGGGTCAAAAACAAAAGCATGTGCACCCGCCCTCCTCGAAAACCCAAAATTTTCGATTCGTTTTGTCATGCACATGCTTTTGTGTTATCTGATGGTACGCTGCGGTTTATGCCGGGAGGCACCGGAGCGCCGGAAATTCAGCCTGTTTTTTATAAACACAGCCGAATTTTTGCCGTACAGCCCGGTATAGATTATTTCTTCTGAACGTACTTGAGGCAGTCCAGCATAACAGCAACCAGAATGATGATGCCGGAGAACACGAACTGCAGGTTCGTATCAATACCCAAAGTGGTCAGAGAGTAAGTCAACGCGGTGAAGATGAACACACCGACAACCACGCCGGAAATCTTGCCGATACCGCCGGTGAAAGAAACGCCGCCCACAACGCAGGCCGCGATGGCGTCCATTTCCCAGCCCTGACCATATGCAGCGGAGCCGGAGCCCACCATACGGATGCATTCCAGCCAGGAGCCGAAGCCATACAGAATGCCTGCCAGAATAAACGCGCCTACCGTAACGCGGAATACCGAGATGCCGGAAACAGCAGCAGCTTCGGGGTTGCCGCCGACTGCGAACAGGTTTTTACCAAAAGTCGTCTTGTTCCAGATGAACCACACAATGATCACAGCTGCGATAGCCCACAGGATAATGGTGGGGAAACCGCCAATCTTGGGGATGATCATGCTGGGGATGTTGCCTTCGATACCGCCAAAGGAAACACCCTTGGTTGAATAGGTAACCAAGCCAAAAATGACCAGCATGTTCGCCATCGTAGAAATGAATGGGTGCATTTTGAACTTGGCTGTAAAGAAACCTGCGATGGTGGTAAAGACTGTGCACAGGACAATGCAGACAAGCAGCGCCAAAATAACTCGGGCAATGACCGGCAGCCCGGTAAAATCAAACACATGGCCAAAAACCGCACCGGTGTTGATTCCCTTGTGCATAATGATGGTAGCGGCAGTCATGCCCATACCAACCATACGGCCAATGGACAGGTCCGTGCCGGCCAGCAGGATCAGCCCGGCAACGCCCAAAGCCAGGAACATGCGCGGCGAAGCCTGCTGCAGAATGTTCAAAATATTGTTGACGGTAAGCAGCGGCACTTTCTTGCCGAACTGGGCAATCAGGCACAGTATAATAAAGATGATAACGATTGCAATGTACAGACCGTTGCGCAGCAAAAAGTCACGGCGATTAAATGTGTACTTGTAGTTTTCCCACTTTTGCGCCAGAGACTCGCCAACCGTAAACTTGGACAGGCGCAGCATATCGATCAGGTGATATTTGTAATCAAACGCGGCATGCCGGCGGTCCTTGATTGCCTGGCAGTCCTTATCCAACTGCATTTTGGCGTCGAACAGGCGGTTCTTGTGGACATACTTTTCGTCCTTGATTTCCTGCTGATTGCTCAGCTTGGAAAGCGCCGTCTCGTGTTCCTTTTTCAGCTGTTCTACAGTTGCCTGATATTTCTGCTGGGCTTGTACCTTTTCCTGCTTGCAGCTGGCCACCACCGCCTGGTAATAGTCGCTGTCATAATGGGCTTTCAAATAGGCTTCGGCATCAGCGATCAGCTTGTTGATCTGGCCCTTGTTTTTTTCTTCAACTGCCTTGGCCGCTGCCAATTCAGCCTTCAGTTTGGTCTCACGTTCCGTTTTTTCCTGCGCGGTATAGATGCGGTCGCGCTTCAGGTTATCCAGCTCATTCTGGATATTGACAGCTTTTTCAGTACCGTCAGTACGAAGTTCATCGATCTGCGCCTGGATTTTCCCAACATATTCATCGATTGGCTGGCGAAGCTTGGCTTCCTGCTCCGCCGAAAGAATTTTTGAAGTTTGTGTTGCAGTTGCCATAGATCATTATCCCCCATTACAGGTATTTTGCGCTGAGTCTCAAAAGCTCTTCCTGATTTGTTTCCTTGGTATTCACAATGCCGGAAAGATGTCCGTTGGACATAACGCCGATCCGGTTGGTGATACCCAGAATCTCAGGCATTTCAGAGGAAACAACAATAATCGTCTTTCCCTGTTTGGCCATCTTGATGATCAGCTCATAGATTTCGTACTTTGCGCCAACGTCTATACCGCGCGTAGGTTCATCCATCATAAAGACCTGGGGTTCGCGTTCCAGCCATTTGCCAAAAATGACCTTTTGCTGGTTGCCGCCGGACAAACTGGTGATCATATCGTCAGGTCCCATGCACTTGGTGTGCATGACCTTGATCTCCTTGTTTGTGGCTTTTACCATTTTGGGCATTGACAGCCCAAGGCCACCTTTGTACTGGTCCAGGTTGGCAATGGTAGTATTGAATGTCAAATCGCTCTTCAGGAACAGGCCGTTTGCCTTGCGTTCCTCGGTAATCAGGGCAAATCCATGCTCGATCGCTTCGCGGGCATTGTTGAAGTTCATCAGGTGGTCGCGGAAATACACACGACCTGCCGCACGGGTACGCACGCCGAAAATGGTTTCCAGCAGCTCTGTACGTCCGGCACCCACCAGGCCATACAGACCAAAAATTTCGCCCTCGCGCACATCAAAGCTGATATCCTGCAGATAAGGCGCATATTTGGTGGACAGATGCTGGACGGACAAGATCGTATCCCCGGGGATATTGTCCACCGGCGGGAAGCGGCTTTCCAGCGAACGGCCAACCATGGCGGTGATCAGCTCGCCCATGTTGGTGTCCTTGCTGTCCTTGGTCATAACCAGGTTGCCGTCACGCAGGACCGAAACCTGGTCACAAATTTCAAAAATTTCGTCCATCTTATGTGAGATGTATATCAGCGCAATGCCCTGTTCTTTCAGCATGCGCATCATCTCAAAGAGTTTATTCACTTCCTGCACCGTCAGCGAAGAAGTCGGCTCATCCAGAACGATGACCTGGGCATTGTAAGAGATAGCTTTGGCAATTTCACACATCTGCCGCTGCGAAACCGACATATTGCGCATGGGCTGGGTCAGATTGACAGTCATGCCCAACTTGCGGAACAGATCGGCTGCTTTCTTCTTCATCTGCCCTTCGTCAACCACGCCCATAGAGTTGACCGGGTACCGCCCCAGGAACAGGTTATCAATCACACTGCGCTCCAGGCACTGGTTCAGTTCCTGATGCACCATTGCAATTCCGTTTTCCAGCGCGTCTTTCGGGCCGGAAAAACTGATCTCCTTGCCATTGAGGAAAATCTTGCCCTCATCCTTTTGATAAGTACCGAACAGACATTTCATCATGGTAGACTTACCGGCGCCGTTTTCGCCCATAAGCCCCATAACTGTACCGCGTTTTACATCCAGATTGATATGATCAAGTACTCGGTTGCGGCCAAACGACTTGCACATACCGCGAATTGACAAGACAATATCGTCTTTCGCTTCTGCCATTCTCGTCACTCCCGTCTTGCAAATTGGCAAACTGCCCTGCGGCTGCTCACCTGTTTTCATAAAAAAACGCTATTAGGGAAAACTTCATTCTCCCCTATGGAGAAATACATTCTCCCTAATAGCGTTGCCGTTACTTAACTGTCAGTTATTGCTGTTGCCGTTGGATCACTGGTTCAGCAGAGAAGTGTACGAAGCAGCGTTATCGGTCTTAACCATATTGATGGCAAAGGCATCGTATGCGCTGGGATTGCCCAGGCGGTTGGTGATGTTGGCCTCGGTCTGGCCGTCGCCGCCGATGTAGTCAACCTTCAGGTTCAGCAGATCATCATATTTCTCCAGCAGGGGCTGGTAAGTAGCGCTCAGGAAGTTATCCGCGGCGTTGTAGATATTCAGCCAAACGCTCTTTTCCGGGCTGGTAGTGGCATCCAGCTGGTTGGAAACAGGCCCATACGGCTTGGTAGAGTCGGTGAAGTCCGTGTAGTTGTCTGCCGTGACTGCCACATTCAAAGCATAGTAGGAACGCTCGTCCTCATTGTAATAGTAAACATCGCTGCTCAGGACATTGCCTGCGGCATCCGGAGTGGCAATACCGGTGTTGATGTCCACGCCGTCCAGCGCATTGCGCAGCAGGCGCAGGGTCAGGTAAGCCTGCACGTCAGCGTGCTGGCTGATCGTTCCGCCGTAACCGTCGGCAATGGCAGCAACTGCGTCAGTGTTTGCATCGTAGCCAAAGGTGGGAACGCCATTTTCCTGCGACCAGGAGTTAAACATTGCCATGCCCATGCCGTCATTGTTGGAAATAACGATATCGATGGAATCTCCCAAAGCAGAAGCCCAGGCGCTGATGGCGTTGCTGGCGGTGCCTGCATCCCAGGTAGCGCCGGCGGAATTCTTCATTTCCTGAGAAGCAAGCTCACGAACGGCGAAGGTCGTGCCATTCACATCAATGGTGCCGTCCTGAACCTGGGTAGCGGAACCATCCGCATTGGTGCCGACAGGATCAGAAACAATGCCGTTGCTGCCTTCCACTGCGGTGCCCAAAGCGCTACGAACACCACGGGTACGGGCAATCGAGTCATTATGGCCGATATCGCCGATTGCCAGAACATAGCCGATAACGCCGTCGCCGTTGCGGTCGATGGTGTCAGCATGTGCTTTAATGTAATCTGCGATCATCTTGCCCTGCAGTTCAGCACCCTGGTTGGCATCGAAACCGACATAATAAGTATTGCCGTTAAAGTTCAGCGCTTCCGTATCCAGCTCGCCTGTGGTGCTGTTGGAAGGCTGACGGTTAAACCACACCAGCGGCTTATCCTTATTTTCAACGGTACCGCTTTCAGCAGCCGTAGAGGTAGCTGCCGAAGTATCGGTAGATGTGCTTTCCGTGGATGTTGCGGCACTGGAGGCACTGGATGCACTACTGCCGCAGGCAGCCAGGCTCAAGGTCATTGCAGCTGCCAAGGTCAATGCTAATGTTTTTTTCATAATGGTTCTCCTTCTTTATATGTCGGGATGCTGCTTTCGCTCCCGCTCATTGTTTTTATGGTATAGCAAAACCGGAGGAAAAGCAAGGCGCATTTTGACTAAAATAGTTGCAGAATTTTGTACGTGTTTGACATATTGCAACATCTTTGTGTTCCGTTTTTGTATGTTACGCCCATTCCGGCTGCATTTTTCCCTGCAACGCCATGTCACAGTGCTGTACCCGCATTTCATATGCTCAACCCGGCAGCAGAGTATCCCTATGTTCCCGCACCATTTACATATTAATATTCAATACTATGCCTGATTTTATAAAGTATCGCCCGCCCTGCTCATCTGCAGGGCTGTCCGACAGCCTTTTTGACGCTTCGGAGCATGATGACAAAATAAAAAACTGTGCTCCCTAAGGCAATACCGCATAATTCTAAGTGCCGATACGGCGAGCGAGGTGCGGCAGATGCT
>SAUS01000021.1 GCA_004000625.1 Candidatus Cibiobacter qucibialis
GCCGCACCTCGCTCGCCGTATCGGCACTTAGAATTATGCGGTATTGCCCTAAAAATGGAAAGCTGCTGCACTATAAAGTGGGGAACAGCAGCTGCGCGCTGAACCGCCCGCAGGGACCAAACATTTCAAAGTGGCAGTGGCAGCCGAAAGCATACCCGGTATCCCCCACATAGCCAATTATTTGGCCCTGCTGCACCACATCGCCCTGCTTGACGGCAAAAGCGCTCATGTGGGCATACAAGGTTCGGTAGCCATCCCCGTGGTCCAGAATGACATAGTTGCCATAGCTGAAAACGCTGTTGTGGTAGGTGGCCGTTACCACCGTGCCGCTTGCTGAGGCAATGATGGGGGTGCCGCGCGGCGCGGCAATATCCGCGCCCTTGTGGTTGTCGCTGCCACCCATCCAGCGGCTTACATGCTTGTACTGCGGCACCGGCCAGATGAAGGTGTGCCCATCCAGCTCCGCCGTCATGCCCGGCGCAAGATGGGTGCCGCGGGCAGTGATCTCCGGCACTGCGGGGGTCAATATATCAATATGTACCACCTCGGCGGCAGTTTGCACGCCGTTCACATAGGTGACCTCCTCAGTCAGCTGCTGGGTGCCGTCAACACCCTGCTGGATGGTTTCCACCACGCCAAAGCCAAGATCGCTGCGTTCCACCGTCTGCTGGTCATAGGGGATCGGCTCCTGATACACGCGGGTGTACACAGTTTTGACCTGCAGCAGATCGCGGCTTTGCAGCTGCTGAACGATCTCGCCATAAGGCTGCACCGAACCCGCCAGATAGATGCCATCCACCAGCCGGAGCTCGTGCAGAAATGCGGTGCGCACATTGCTTTGCCTGGGGGCGCGCCAGGGCCGCTGCAGCTGGTTGAAAAAGCAGCGCAGGTGGTCGCCCTCTACCGTAACAAAAGCAAGGCTGCCATCCAGATACACTGCGGTGCCTTCCACAATGGAGCTGCCGCTGGCGCGCAGAATAGCATCCGTCAGCTGCAATTCCGTCATGGGGGTACCGCCGATGTGCAGGGTATAGGTTGGCTCCAGCACCGGCAGGGCGGCGGTATCGGAATCCGCCAGCTGCCGTGCGGCGGTAAGGCGGGCCTGGAGGTCTGCGCGGGCGGTATCAAAGTTCTGCTCGGTGGCAACGCTACCAACCACGGTGCCGTTTACTTCCACCTGCAGGGTAAAGTGCAGGTTCAGCCCATGGGCAACCACAGCCCAAAGTATTACCCCGGCGGCGCAGGGGGCAAGCCATGGCACCAGCTGCCGCAGCGGGTGCGGCCCGGCCAGCGCGGTGCAGAATGCCTGCCCCAGCTCCAACACCGGGGCAAGCAGCAGCCAGATAAGATAAAGCGCAGCATCCCGCGCAGCGTGCGCCGCGGCGGCAGCCTTGCGGCCCAGGCAGATGAGCCAATATTCTGTTAAAAAGCCGACGGCATAAAAAATCTCGCCAGTTCTGTGCCAGCCGGGCAGCCGGCGCAGGTTGGTGCGGCGGGGGGGGGCGCGGTGTTTTGTGTTGCAGTTCAACCATAGTGTGTTTGTTTTGTACGTTAGCCGGTCAATCGACATTCTCCGTTCAGTGCGGGATGTATTGCAGCGGGTCGGTGCGGGTGCCGTTGATGCGCAGCTCCAAATGCAGGTGGTAGCCGCCGTTGGCACCGCGCACATCCCCGGTGTTGCCCACATAGCCGATCACATCGCCCTTATGCACCGTCTGCCCCGCGCTGACGCAAAAGCTGGACATGTGCGCATACAGGGTGGCATAGCTGCTGCCGTCATCCGCGGTGCCGTGGTCGATCTGCACACAGTTGCCATAACTGGGCCGGGCAGAAGCCGCGCTGACTACGCCATCCGCCACGGCGTAAATGGGGGTGCCGCTGGCGGCGGGCATGTCGGCCCCTGTGTGCGGCTTGTTGTATACAGCATCCGGCTCCCCAAAGTAGGTGCTGATGCGCCCCACGCTGGGCAGGGGACAGGTGAAATCCAAACTGCAATGGCGGGCGGGATTCTGGTATTTCTGGCTCTGCGCTTTTAAGTAGGCATCCAGCGCGGCGGTGGCCTGTTCATAGGCCTTGCGTTTTTCTTCGGTCACGGCGGCCTGGGCTTCGGCGGCTGCCTGCTGGCTGTCCAGTTCCGTGCTGGCCTGCTGCAAGGCCTGTTTCAGCTGGATCTGCGTCTGGGTCAGTTCATCCTGGCGCGCCTGCAGGGCTTGGGCGGCCTGTTCGGCCTGCGTTGCAGCGGCTTCGGCCTGCTGGCGTTGGGTGTCCAGAGCCTGAGCTTCCGCATCCAACTCGTCCAGCAGCTGTTTATTGTGCTCGGTCAAATCGTTCAGCACCTGCCAAAAGGTCAGCAGTTCGTACAAATCATCCGCCTGCATCAACAGGCTGATTTCCCCGCCTTCGTTCAGCAGCTGCATGGCGGTCAGCTGCTGCTTGCAGCTGTCATATCGGGCGCTGAACGCAGCCTGCTTTTCTTCCAGCGCCTTGGCCGCAGCGGTTGCTTGGTTCTGGGCTTCGGCCAGCTCGGTGCGGCTTTGCTCCAGCTGGGCCACAATGCTGCCCAGTTGGCCGCGCAGTGCGTCGGTTTGGCTTTGCAAGTCGTTGACCTGCTGGCGGGTGTCACTGGCTTGCTGCTGCATGCTGTCCAGTGTGCTGGCGGCGCTTTCATATTCGCGCTGCGCCGCGCTCACCTGGCCCTGCAAGGCAGCGGAATCTGCTGCATGGGCGGGGAATGGGTACAAAAAAAGCAGGGCTGCCGCCGCAGCTGCAGCAGCCCGTACATAGAATGTTTTCAGTTTCATTTGGCTTCTCTTATTGCGGCAGCATGGCCAGCGGGTCAACGGGGGTGCCGTTTACCAGCAGCTGGAAGTGCAGGTGGTTGCCGGTGGAACTGCCTGTGCTGCCCACATAGCCGATCACATCCCCCTGCGCGACCCGCTGCCCCACCTGCACGGCGGGCTTGCTTTGCAGGTGAGCATAGCTGGTGGCATAGTTGGCAGGGTAAGTGCCGTCATCGTTGGCAGCGGCGTTTGCACCGTGGTAGATGGTTACAAAGTAACCGTGGTCATCATCCCAGCCTGCCTGGGTCACAACGCCGCTCTGCGCAGCCTGGACCGGTGTGCCGCCCGCAGCGGCAAAATCCACGCCAAGGTGGGGCGGTGTATCGGAATCATCGGTGCGGAAGGGGGCAGAAATTGCCGTGTAGCTTTCCAACGGGCAGATAAAATCCAGCGTGGTGGTCAAATGCAGGTCCGGGGAGGTGGTGTTATCGTAAGGAATCATCGTGCGGGTATCGGTCAAGGCTCCATCCACAAACAGCTCCAGGTGCAGGTGGTTGCCGGTTGATGCGCCGGTGGAACCCACCGTGCCAAGCTGCTGGCCCTGGGTTACAGTGTCGCCAGCTGCCACGCTCAGGGTATCCAGGTGGGCATACAGCGTGCGGTAATTGTGGCCGTCCGGCAGGGTGCCGTGGTCGATGACCACATGATTGCCATAACTGGGGTGGTTGTAGTTGGCAACCGCCACTGTGCCGCCGTACACCGCCAACACCGGCGTGCCCTTGGTGGCGCTATAATCCGCCCCGCGGTGATAGTCTGATACAAAGCGGGCAATGTAATGGAAATCCGCCACCGGCCAGCCAAAAACCAGCGGCTCTGCCGTGGCCTGGGGCTGCTCCGGCTGTGCGGTGGGTTCCGCGGCGCTGTTGGTCAGCGTATCATCAGCAGGAGTGGCAGGTTCCGGCGTGGGTTCTGCCGCAGCGGAAACGGGTTCGGCCTGTGGTGTTATGGTTTCCGCCTGGGGCCGCAGGGCGCAGGCACCGCAGCCCAGCGCAACCAGCACACAGCCAAGGGCTAACAGCAGCGGGGCGGGTTTGCGGTATTTCAGCAAGTGGGCCACCCGCTTGGTCACCTGGCCCTGCCCAAAGGCGAGGGCACCGGGCATCTGGCGCACCGTGGCAAAGCGCAGAATGCTTTCGCAGTAATCAGCGCGTTCGGCAGCGGGAGCGGTGCCGATGGCGGCTTCGTCACAGGCAAGTTCCATGTATTGCTCAAATTGGCGGAACGCCAGCCACGCCAGCGGGTTCCACCAGTGCAGGCAGGCGGCCAGATAGTACAGCGGCTTGGTAATGGGGTCACCCCGGCGGATGTGGGTGCGTTCATGCAGCAGTACCGCACGGCGTGGGGAACCCTGCAGGCTTTGCGGCATATAAATGCGGGAGTGCAGCACGCCAAGTGTGAACGGCGTGGCAACCGCGGCGCAGGTGTAGCAGCCATCCGGCGTTTTGCAGGCAAGGGTCACCATGCGGCGCAGGCGGCAATAGCCAGCCGCCGCACGCACCAGTAAAACCACAACCCCGGCGGCCCAGACTGCTGCCAGCAGTACCCAAATGTTAAAGGTGCTGCCGGGCAGGGTGGCACTGCCTGCCGCACCCGGCAAAGCCTGTGCAGGCAGCGCCGCGGGCACCGTGAGTGCCTGCACCGCGGCGGTTGCCTGGCGGATGGGAGCCGCATGACCCGGCTGCCGGATGGATACCGGGATGCCGCCCGGCAGCAGAAACCGCAGCCCGACCGCCAGCCAAAGCAGGCACAACAGTTTGCTGGGTGCCCGCAGCCTGCGCAGCAGCGCGCACAACGGTAGGCAGAGCAGTACCAGCAGGCCGCCGCACATACTGGTGCCAACGGCATACAGCACAAAAGAACGGATGCTGAACATCATGGCGTTTTTCCTTTCCGTTAAGCAGTAAGCAAGCAGCATTCAGGCGTCGCTGTCCTGGCGGCGGGCGTCATCCAGCATGGCACGGATGGCGGCGGCTTCTTCCTCGCTGATGGAGCTGGTGTTCAAAAAAGCGGCCACAAAGCGGGGCAGGCTGCCACCAAAGCTTTTTTGCACGATGGCGGCGCTTTCTTCCTGTTGAACCTGGGCCTGTTTGACCAGTGCCGTTACGGTGCCGTTTGCATTGTGTAATATACCGCGCTCACACAGCTTTTTCAGCACGGTATAGGTGGTGCTTTTCTTCCAGCCAAGGGCTTCATTTGCCAGCGCTACCAGTTGGCCGCTGCCCAGCGGCTCGTTGGCCCACACCAGGCAGGCAAAGCGGTATTCGCCTTCCGCAAGGCGGTAATCCTGTTCCATTTCGGGGTGCTCCTTCTCTCATTTGGTCTATTGCTATAAACCTAGTCTATAACAATAGACCAAACTTGTCAACCCCTGTAAAAAATGTTTGCCTTGAGCGCACACAGATGGTATAATAAGCGCACTTATGAATATTATGCACAAGGGTGCCACGCCCCTGCGCCAAGGCACCGTGCAGTGAAAAATAAAAGGAGAACTCTAATTTATGAGAACGATCCTGCTGATTGCAACCGGCGGCACCATTGCTTCGCGCCCAACGGCGGCGGGCGGGCTTGCCCCGGCTATCACCTCGCAAGAGCTGCTTTCCTGCGTGCCGGAACTGGCGGAATTCTGCCGCATTGATGCCATCCAGCTGTATAACCTGGATTCCACCAACATGGGCCCCGAACAGTGGCAGGGCATTGCCGCTGCTGTGCAGGAAAACTATGACCGCTATGATGGTTTTGTCATCACCCATGGCACGGACACGATGGGCTATACCGCCGCGGCACTCAGCTACATGATCCAGAAAAGCCCCAAGCCGGTGGTGCTGACCGGCAGCCAGAAATCGATTTATAACCGCGATACGGATGCCCGCAACAACCTGTGGCGCGCCGTGGCTTATGCCTGCCATCCGGATGCCTGGGGCGTGCAGATCGTGTTTGACAATCAGGTGATTTTGGGCACCCGCGCCCGCAAAACCCGAACCAAGAGTTTTAACGCGTTTTCCAGCATTGATTATCCCGAAACTGCCATGTTCCGGGACCGCCGCCTGATCCAGTTCCTGCAGCGCCCGGCGGAGTATACCCATGCGGTGTTCAGTACCGCGCTGGACCCCAATGTGTTTGTGCTGCGGCTGGTGCCGGGCATGCGGGCGGATATCATCCCCATGTTGGAGGGCCGTTACCGCGCCCTGGTGCTGGAAAGCTTTGGCGTGGGCGGCCTGCCCGGCGGGGATGATGGTGCCATGTTTGCCGCCGTGCGGGACTGGTGCGGCGCGGGGCACCTGGCTGTGTTCACCACCCAGGTACCGCATGAGGGCAGCGACCTTGCCGTGTACGAAGTTGGCCGCGCGGCCAAAGCCCTGCCCGGTGTGCTGGAAGCGCACGATATGACCCCCGAAGCCACCGCAGTCAAACTGATGTGGGTGCTGGGCCAGACCACCGACCGTGCCGAGGCGGAAAAGCTGTTCCTGACCCCCGTGCAGTGGGATATCCTGTAAATCGTTCATTATCACATAAAAATAAAAAAACGGCGCAGAACCGGAGGAGATAACGCCCGGCTCTGCGCCGCTTTTTGATGTTATTTAGGGCAACACCGCACAATTCCCGCCTTGCGGCTTAAGCACCGCTCCGGCAGCTGTGGCACGGCATCTGCGTTGCCAAAATGCTCGATAAGACATCCAGTATTATCTGCGCTTTTGGCTTGGCATCTGCCGCACCTCGCTCGCCGTATCGGCACTTAGAATTATGCGGTATTGCCTTAGAATGTGAGCTAAGGAAACTTAAAGCAGAAATAGTATCAGATTACGTTGTGGTCCATCCACTTGTTGCTGACAAAGCGGATCATGAAGAACACGCTGCGGCAGATCCAGTCAATGAACATACCGAACCACACGCCGGTCAGCCCCATGTTGAGCTTGAGCACAAAGATGTAGCTCAAAATTACGCGGAACAGCCACATGCTGAAAATGCTCACCGTCATGGTGTAGCGGGCATCGCCGCCGCTGCGCAGGGCGTTGGGCAGCGTAAAACTGGTGGCCCAGCAGACAACGCTGAACAAAGAGAACCAGTGCATAACGGTAACGCACATGTTGAGCGCAGTATCCGAAAGGCTGAACAGCCGTGCAATGTAAGGAATCGTAAAAAACAGGCAGGCGTTGGTGCAGAACAAACCGAGCATTGCCATCAGGATAAACATCTTGGCGTAATGCTTGGCCTGTTTTTTGTCTCCTGCGCCAAGGCAGCGGCTGACGACAGGGATCATGGCAAGGCCCATGGTGCTGCCGGGAATGTTGGCAATGCCGCTGATGGTGTTGGCCACCGCGTTGGCCGCAATGGCGGAGGTGCCCAGGGTGGAAGTCAAGCTGCTGACGCACAGCTTGCCAATCTGGAACATGCCGTTCTCCAAACCGGAGGGAATGCCAATGCCAAGGATGCGGCGAATCAGGTCGCCGTCCGGCTTCATATCCGCAATATGGCGGATGCAGAGCGGGTTTTCAATTTGCTGCTGCTGCCAGAACACCCACGCCGCGGCAAACACGCGCCCCAGCAGGGTGGCCAGCGCAGCGCCCAGTACCCCCATGCCCAGCCCATAAATGAACAGGGCGTTGAAGCAGATATTGATGATGTTCATGACCAGGCTGGCCAGCATGGAAATGCGGCTGTTGCCCTGCGCACGGAACAAAGCGGCCCCGGCGTTGTAAAACCCGATAAAGGGGTAGGAGATGGCGCTGATCAAAAAGTAGGTCTGCGAAAAGCTCATCACATCGTCATCAATGCGGCCGAAAACAATGCGCAGGATGGGGCGGCTGAGCACCAGAATGACCAGCATGACAGCGATGGTGCTGACCGCAAGAACGGTGTACAGCTGTGCGGCGCTTTTGGCGGCTTTTTCACCATCGCGCCGGCCAAGGTACTGGCTGCTGATGACCGCGCCGCCAGTTGCCAGGGCGGACAGGATCTGGATGATCAAAATATTCAGGCTGTCCACCAGGCTCACGCTGGACACAGCGGCTTCGCCCACGCCGGATACCATAAGGGTATCCGCCATGCCCATGGCTACCGACAAAAACTGCTCCGCCAGCAGCGGCAAAATCAGCCGAACCAATGCCTGGCGGTTAAAAATCGACTCCGACAGGGTGGATTCAGCGCTTTTTGTGTTGCTCATTCGTTTCCTATACTCCTTATTTGCTTTACGAAACATTTACATGTTTATCATTATAAGACGAGAAAAGCAGAAAAGCAATATCTGTGCGAATTGAAACGATATTGTCCTTGCAAATGAGCAATTTCGCTTTCAAAAAACAAAAAAAGAATGAATTTTGCATGGATATCTGAAACGAAAAGCAACGATGAAAACAGCGCTTGAGCGAAATTTGCTCTGAAAGAAAAGGAAAAAGATAAAAACAAATATCGACTAATGGCAAAATCCAGCGTGAAACACCGGGCAATTTCAGTGCGGCAAGGAAACAATCTTGCAATACTGGCGCACGAAACCGGGATAAACCGCCCCGCCAGCACATACGCTTGTGTGTGGAAGAAAATACAGGGGGAGGCAGACCGCCATGAAACAGACCCACCGCCCGCCGCGCAGCATTTACCCTGCGCAGAACCGCCACATGCGGCGGCGCACCCGTGTGCTGGCCGGGCTGGTGGCGGTTTTGTGCTTTGGCGGGCTGCTGGCCCGGCTGTTTACCCTGCAAATACTGGACCCCAGCGGTTACGCCAACCGTGCCGCGGCCCAGCAGCTGCGGGATACCACGCTGCCCGCCGCCCGCGGCGAAATTTATTCCGCCGATGGCGTTACCCTGGCCGCCAGCAAAACCTGCTGGACCATCCGGGCCTCCCCGCGGGAACTGGCGGATGAGCTGGTGCAGCCCGCCGCCAAAGCGCTGAGCGAAATTTTGGATATTGATTATGACGCTACCCTGCAAAAGCTGAGCAAGCGCACCAGCAATGACTGCCTGCTCAGCCGCCGGGTGGATGCCGATCTGGCGGACGCCGTGCGGGCCTGGTGCGCGCAGAACAACGCCCAGGGCATCCAGATTTTGCAGGATACCAAGCGCGTTTACCCGCAGGGCAACTTTATGGGCTGTCTGCTGGGCTTTACCGATGTGGATAATCAGGGCCTTTGGGGGCTGGAACTGCAATATGACGCCCAGTTGACCGGCCGGAACGGAACCATCCTGACTGCAAAAAATGCCTGGGGGTACGATATGCCCACCCATTACAGTACCCTGCAGGATGCCGTGCCGGGAAATGATATCACTCTGACCATCCGGGCGGACATCCAGCACTATCTGGAAAGTGCGCTCAGTGCCGCCGTGGCGGAGCATCATGTGGCGGCCCGTGCGGTGGGCATTGTGATGGAGGTCGATACCGGCGCGATCCTTGCCATGTCCACCAAGCCGGATTACGACCCCAACGATCCGCGCACCATTGTGGATGAAACCATCCGCCAGCAGGTGAACGCCCTGAGCGGGGAAGAACGCAGCAAAGCCTTGCAGACCGCCCAGCAGGCCCAGTGGCGCAACAAGGCAATTTCCGATTTGTACGAACCCGGCAGTGTGTTCAAGCTCATCACCTGCGCTGCGGCACTGGATACCGGTGCAGTCACGCGGAACAGCCGCTTTGTCTGCGCGGGCAAGATCAATGTGGCGGGCACAAATTTTCGCTGCGCAAACGGGCATATCCATGGCAGTGAAACCTTGGCCCAGGGGCTGGCGGTATCCTGCAACCCCTGCTTTATCCAGGTGGGGGCGCGGCTGGGCAAACAGAACTTTTGCGATTACTTTGCCGCCTTTGGCCTGCGCGCCGCAACCGGTATTGACCTGCCCGGCGAGATCAAGCGCAGCGAATACTATACCGCCGACCGCATGGGCCCGGTGGAGCTGGCTTCCTGCTCCTTCGGGCAAAGCAGCAAGGTGAGCTACCTGCAAATGATCACAGCCGTCTGCGCGGTGGTCAACGGCGGCAAGCTGATGCAGCCCCATGTGGTGCAGTCCATCCACTATGCCGAGCGCAATACCGTGCAGCAGGTGGAGCCCACCGTAAAAGCGCAGGTCATCCGGCCCGAAACCAGCGCCGTCATGCGCGAATTGATGGAGGGTGTTGTGACCACCGGCACCGGCAAAAACGGTGCTGTGGCGGGCTACCGTGTGGGCGGCAAAACCGGCACCAGCCAAAAGCTGGACAGCGAGAATGAGCGCGCCCGCATTGCCAGCTTTGTGGCAGTGGCACCGATCGAAAACCCAAAAATCGCAGTCCTCATCTGCCTGGATGAACCCCACAGCTGGACCACCAGCGGCGGCGCGCTTTCCGGCCCTGTGGCGGCGGAAGTGCTGCAAAAAAGCCTGCCGCGGCTGGGCATCCAGCCCAGCTATACCGAAGCAGAACAGGCAAAATATTTTACCACCGTGCCCGATGTGATCGGCTGGAAAGCCCCCGCTGCGGCCCAAAAGCTGAGCGAGTATACCCTGACTGCGGATGTGCTGGGGCAGGGGGAGCGGGTCGTCAGCCAGTACCCGCGGGCAGGCACCACCGTGCGGCGCGGCTCCGCCATCCAGCTGGACACCACCGGCCAGCTGGACCCCGCAGCGGACGAAGGATAACGCCGAGTGGTTGCACCCCCGCCCCATTTGCGATACAATAATATAAAATTTATCCCAAAAAGGGGAGGGGAGCCGCTTGCCAAAGCTGCAAACAAACGGCGCAAAACAAAAACGAATCACCTATATGATACTGCTGCTCTGGGCGGCGGTCTGCTTTGCCCTGCTGGTGGTGGACTGGTGCTGCTGGGCACCCAACCGGCTGGACGCCGACATGGCGTCCGAACAACTGCTTGCCAACCTGCTGGCGCAGGAGGGCGGCGTGATGAGCACCAACTGGTACTATTCCACTGAGCTGCGGGTGCTCAACACCCAGCTGGTCATGGCACCGCTGTTCCGGCTGTTCACCAGCTGGCATACTGTGCGCGTGGTGGGCAGCGTGGTGCTGATCCTTTTGTATCTCGCGGCGTGGTTCTGGTTCGGGCGCAGTGCAAAGCTGAAATACGGCGGCCTGCTGGGGGCCGGGCTGCTGGTGTTGCCTTATGGCGCGCTGTACCGCCAGTATGTGCTGGAGGGCCTTTACTATATTCCGCACATTGCCATCAGCTTTGTGGTGCTGGGGTGCGCGGTGCGCATTCTGCGCGGCGGGCGGCGGCTGGCCCCGGCGGCGGGCATGGCGCTGTTCAGCTTTGCTGCAGCGCTGGGCGGGCCGCGGCAGCTGTTCATCTTGAACATTCCGCTTACCGTGGCGGCAGCGCTGCTCTGCTGGCTGGATGCTCCGCCTGCGGATACCCTGCGCCAAAAGCTGGCCAATGCCTGGCGCACCCCCGGAGGGGCGTTGCTGGTGCCCACCCTTGCGGCGGATGCCGCCGCGCTGGCGGGGTACCTGGTCAACGCAAAGGTGCTGGCGGAAAAATATCACTTCCAGGACCAGGGGTATGTGGCATTTACCGGGCTGAACCTGGACCGTCTGCAATGGTTTGTCAACGCGCTGCTGGCTTCCTTTGGCTGGCAGGAGGGCAAAGTGTTTTCTCTGGCCGCGCTGTTTAACCTGGCGGCTGCAGCGTTGATCCTTTTCTGCTTTGTGTTTTCTGTTTGGCTGGTGCGCGGCAAAGCACGCTACCCGCTGGGGCACCGGCTGGTGGGGGCGTTTTTCCTGGCCGGGGCCGTCTGCTTTGCACTGCTGTACGGCCTGACCAACAGCGGCCATTCGGACCGCTACCTGCTGCCACTGGCAATTTTATTTGTACCGCTGCTGGAAATCATGCTGGCGGACTGCACCCCCCGACACCGCCCGGATGCCCGTGGTCTGACGGCCCTGCTGGCGGCGATATTACTGCTGCGCGCCGGAACAGACTACCGCGCAGCGGCAGTGGCAACCAACCCCAACCAAGGGGCGGCACAGTTCCTGGTGCAGAACGGCTACCGGGACGGGTACGCTTCTTTTTGGGACGGTAATGTGATGACCGAGTTGACGGACGGCACCCTGAACGTGTGGACCCTGACCCCAAACAGTGTGCCGGAGCTGCGCCCTTGGCTGCAGGTCACCAGCCATCTGCAAACCCCTCCGCAGGGTAAAATTTTCTTTGTTATCTCCAAATGGGAAGCATACGGCGAGCGCCAGCCCACTACCCAGGCCCTTGCCGATGCCATGCCGGAGGATGCGCTGATCTATGAGGATGAAACCGTAAAGATTTACGGTTTCGCCAGCGATGAAGCCATGCGCCAGGCGTGCGGATTTGCGGCATTCCCATAAAAAATAAGCCGTCACAAACTTTTCACAATTTTCTTTGAAAATAATTACATCCCGCTGGTTGACAAACCGGCGGGACTTGTTTATAATCGTACTGTTGTAAATCAAACTGTTTCAATTCAAACAATTAACAATCAAACGAATTGGAAAGTGAGGTGATCCAAACGCAGAACCGCAACCAACAGGATGACCACGGCTTTGTGCATGTGGGCCGCACCTTAAACTATGCCGCGCGGGAAATTTCCTGCGCACTGGATGCGTACATCAGCACCAGGGTCAGCCCGGAGCTGACCGGTATGCGCGGCATGGTGCTGGGGTTTTTGATGCAGGAAACGGAAAGCGGCAAGCAAATCTACCAGCGTGATCTGGAAGCCCGGTTCCACACCAACCGTTCCAGCATTACCACCATGCTGCAGGGCATGGAGCAGTCCGGCTTTATCACGCGGGAAGTTGTCGCCAAAGACGCCCGGCTCAAAAGCCTGGTTCCGACCGAGAAAGGCCGCCAATGCGCCGCCGCCATCCACCAGTGCATTTCGGATTTTGAGCATGACCTGCAAAACGGGGTCAGCGCGCAGGAACTGGAAGCTATCCAGGGCACCCTGCACAAGCTGATTGAAAATGCAAAAGCCATCCGCGGCAAAAATTAAGGCGTATCTGAAAAGTCAAAAATTTGGTCTATTTCTATAAGCGCAACCGGATTTTGTGTTAAAAAGCCTTGGGCAACACCGCACCTCGCTCGCCGTATCGGCACTTAGAATTATGCGGTATCGCCCTTGGGATCCATAAAGGATTCCTGCGGCTCCTTGCCTTAAATCCTGCTTGTGTTTGCGAAATATCCGTTATTTTCTTTGTTTTCAGATACACCCTAAAGTGTTCCGCAATGCTTTGGCTTAAGAAGTTCAGGCGCTGCCCCCGGGCAGCCAAACAGGAGATACCATATGTTTAAGTCACTTTACAAAGAAACAGAGGGATTCCGGCTGGTTTCCATCCTGACCCCTTTGTGCATGATCGGCGAAGTGGTGATGGAAATGATCATCCCCAAGCTGATGTCCTCCATCATTGATGATGGCGTTACCGCCGGCAATCTTTCCCACATTTACCGCATTGGCGGCTGGATGATCGTGGCAGCGGCCTTTGGCCTGCTGTTCGGCGTGCTGGGCGGTGTGTTTGGTGCGCGTGCTTCCACCGGTTACGCCCGCAATCTGCGCCGCTCCATGTACCGCAATATCCAAACATTCAGCTTTGCCAATATCGATAAATATTCCACCGCCGGTCTGGTCACCCGTATGACCACCGACGTGACCAACATCCAGAACGCTTACCAGATGATTTTGCGTATGGCCATCCGTGCGCCGTCCAGCATGGTCATTGCCATGATCATGGCGTTCACCATCAACGCCAAGCTGGCTTCCATCTATCTGGTGGCGGTCATCATTCTGGGTGGCTGCCTGGTGCTCATCATGTCCCGCGCCAGCAACTACTTCTCCGCCGCATTCAAAAAGTACGATGACCTGAACGAGAGCGTGCAGGAAAATGTTTCCGCCATCCGCGTGGTCAAAGCGTATGTGCGCGAAGATTACGAGAGTGAAAAGTTCAAAAAGGCATCCGGCAATGTGCAGGATCTGCTGCTGCGTGCTGAAAAAGTTCTTTCCTTCAACTCTCCGCTGATGATGGCCACCGTTTACACCTGCATCCTGCTGATTTCCTGGCTGGGTGCCCGCATGATCGTGCTGTCCGGTGCTACCAGCTTTACCACCGGCGAGCTGATGAGCATGCTGACTTACTGCACCAACATCCTGACCAGCCTGATGATGCTGTCCATGGTGTTCATCATGATCTCCATGTCCGCCGCTTCCGCCAAGCGTGTGGCTGAAGTGCTGGAAGAAGAAAGCACCCTGTCCAACGGCGAAAACCCGGTTATGGAAGTCAAGAACGGCGCTGTCCGCTTTGATCATGTCTGCTTCCGCTATAAGGCCGATGGCCGCGATGTGCTGTCTGATATCAACCTGAACATCCGTTCCGGCGAGACCATCGGCATCATCGGCGGCACCGGCAGCGCAAAAACCAGCCTGGTGCAGCTGCTGCCCCGCCTGTATGATACCACCGCCGGTCATGTGTACATTGGCGGCGTGGATGTACGCGATTACGACCTGGAGATCCTGCGCAACAGCGTTGCCATGGTGCTGCAGAAAAACGAACTGTTCAGCGGCACCATTGCCGAAAATCTGCGCTGGGGCAATAAGGATGCCACCGATGCCGAGATCGAGGAGGCATGCAAGCAGGCCTGCGCCGATGAATTTATTGAGCGCTTCCCCGATAAATACAACACCCACATTGACCAGGGCGGCACTAACGTTTCCGGCGGCCAGAAGCAGCGCCTTTGCATTGCCCGTGCTCTGCTGAAAAAGCCCCGCATCCTGATTCTGGACGACTCTACCTCCGCTGTGGATACCGGCACCGACGCCAAGATCCGCAAGAGCTTTGCCGAAAAGATTCCCGGCACCACGGTGTTCATCATTGCCCAGCGTATTTCCAGCGTGGAAAACGCCGACCATGTGATCGTGCTGGATAACGGCAGGATCAGTGGTTACGGTACCCCGGCCGAAATGCTGGCCACCAACCCCATCTATCAGGAAGTTTATAACAGCCAGACCAAAGGCTCCGGCGACTTTGACGAAAAGGGAGGCGATAACAATGGCTGAGCAGAAAGCAAAAGTGGTTAAGGTTGGCCGCGGTGGCCCCCGCGGCCCGCGCCCCAAAGTCCAGAACCCCGGCAAGATCTTCATGCGCATCCTGCGCTATGTGATGGAATGCTACCGCATTCAGGTCGTTGCGGTCGTCATCTGCATTTTTGTCAGCGTGTTTGCCAACGTGCAGGGCACTTTGTTCATGCAGACCTTGATCGATGGCTACATCCTGCCCCTGCTGAAAGAGCAGAGCAGTGATTTTTCCGGCCTGGCCCATGCCATCGCCCGCACGGCAGGCTTTTACGGCATCGGCATTGTTACCGCCTTTGCCCAGGCCCGTATGATGGCTTACGTTACCCAGGGCACCCTGAAGCGCCTGCGCGATGAAATGTTTACCCATATGCAGACGCTGCCCATCAAATACTTTGACCGCAACGCCCACGGCGATATCATGTCGCTGTATACCAACGATATTGATACCCTGCGCCAGATGATCAGCCAGAGCATGCCGCAGCTGCTGAACAGCGCTATTACCGTTGTCAGCGTGCTGGTTTCCATGGTTGTACTCAGCGTGCCGCTGACGGTGCTCACCCTGGTCATGGTCGGGATTATGCTGCTGGTCACCAAGTATCTTACCACCAACTCTTCCAAGTACTTTGTTTCCCAGCAGCGTGATATTGGTGCGGTGAACGGCTACATTGAAGAGATGATGAACGGCCAGAAGGTCGTTAAGGTGTTCTGCCACGAGGAAGAAGCCATTGAGCAGTTTGATAAGCTCAATGACCAGTTGTTTGAAAGCGCGGATAAGGCCAACCGTTACTCCAACCTCGGCGGTCCGGCTAACACCCAGCTGGGCAACCTTTCCTATGTGTTCTGCGCCATGATCGGCGGTGCGCTGGCTCTGTCTGGCATGACAGGCCTGACCCTGGGCAAGCTGGCCAGCTTTTTGACCTTCAACCGCACCCTGAACATGCCCATCAGCCAGATCTCCATGCAGTTCAACGCCATCATCATGGCTCTGGCCGGCGGCCAGCGTATCTTTGACCTGCTGGACGAAAAGCCGGAAGTGGACGAGGGCAAGGTCATGCTGGTCAACGCCAAACGCCTGCCGGATGATTCTGTGACCGAAACCAAGGAGCGCACCAACCTGTGGGCCTGGAAGCGTGTGAACGCCGATGGCAGCGCAGACTACCGTGAACTGAAGGGAGATATCGTCTTTAAGGATGTAGACTTTGGCTATGATCCGGGCAAGATCGTCCTGCATGATATCAACCTGTATGGCCGTCCGGGCCAGAAGATCGCCTTCGTCGGTTCCACCGGCGCAGGCAAAACCACCATCACCAACCTCATCAACCGCTTCTATGATATCCAGAAGGGCACCATTGAGTATGACGGCATTGATGTGACCCATATTCATAAAGACGACCTGCGCGCATCCTTAGGCATTGTTCTGCAGGATACCCACCTGTTTACCGGTACGGTTATGGATAACATCCGCTATGGCCGTCTGGATGCAACGGACGAGGAATGCCGCGCCGCCGCCAAGCTGGCCAACGCCGATGAGTTCATCCGCCACCTGCCGGATGGCTATAACACCACGCTGACCGGCGACGGCACCAACCTGAGCCAGGGCCAGCGCCAGCTGCTTGCCATTGCCCGTGCCACTGTTGCGGACCCGCCGGTACTGATCCTGGACGAAGCAACCTCCAGCATTGATACCCGCACCGAGCGCCTGGTGCAGCAGGGCATGGACGGCCTGATGTATGGCCGCACCACCTTTGTTATCGCCCACCGCCTTTCCACCGTGCGCAACTCGGACTGCATCATGGTGCTGGAACAGGGCCGCATTATTGAGCGCGGCACCCACGATGAGTTGATTGCCCAAAAGGGCCGTTACTACCGCCTGTACACCGGCAATTTTGCGGAAAACTCCTGAAATAGCCTTTCTGCCGGATAAGTGCGCAACAAAAGCGCAATCGGCATAAAAACGGAAAATCCCCATAAAAATACCGGGAAGGATTCCACCCTTCCCGGCGTTTTTGTGTAAAATGCCGTCACGCCGCACAAAACTTGACGATGTGGGAATAATTGGCTATAATAGAGGGGAACACAAGGAGGCTGAACCAACACAGCACTCCTTTTTATATAGATGACGCTTTGGAGGGGGGCTGCGCAGAACACTGCCAGCCGCAGGCGTACAAAACTGACCAACCAACACGATAAACTGAGAGGAGAGCTTATACATGGCTACCAAGAAAATTGCTCAGACCGTTATTACTGAGGATAAGTTTTATACCATCGCCGCTGCAAACGGCAAGGTTGTTGAAGTAAAGGATTACAACACTGAGAACGGCGCTCAGATCCAGCTATGGGATAATGCCAACGCCGAATGGCAGCAGTGGAGCTTTGTGCGCGCCGGCGAGGGCGTGTACCGCATCAAGAACCGTTTCACCGGCAAGATGATGGACCTGGATTGCTCCGGCGTGACCGATGGCACCCATGTTCACCAGTGGGAAGGCGCTAACGCTTCCAGCCAGCTGTGGATCGTGGAGCCCGCCAATGATGGCCGCGTAAAGATCAAGTCCAACCTGGCCGGCAAGTGCCTGGACCTGGTCAACATGAACACCGAAAACGGTGCAGTCCTGCAGATCTGGGCCGATGTGAACGGCGATAACCAGTACTGGACCATCAACGAAGTGACCCGCAAGCCCAAGACCAGCGCCAAGGCTACCGCCGCTAAAGCAAAGGCTGAAGTGAAGGCTGCCGCTGAAAGCGCTGCCAAGACCGTTGACGCCGCTGCCAAGGCTGCTGCCGAAGTTGCTACCGAGGTTGTTGACGCCGTGAAGGCTTCTGCCGATAAGCCGGTTGCCGAAACCGCCGCTGAGGTTGTTAAGACCGCCAAGAAGGCCGCCTGCAAGACCAGCACCAAAAAGGCTGCCGAGGCTGCTGTGACCACCGCAAAGAAGGCAGCCGAGGCTGCCACTGCCGTTGCTGCCGTGGCCACCGACGCTGTCAAGGAAGTTGCTGAAAAGCCCGCCGTTAAGGCCGCTGCCGATGAAGCTGTGAAGGCTGTAAAAGAAGTTGCCGAAAAGCCCGCTGTCAAGGCTGCTGTGAAAGCTGCCGACAAGGCCGTGAAGGAAGTTGCCGAGAAGCCTGCTGTCAAGGCTGCCGCCAAGGCCGCTGACGAAGCCGTTAAGACCGTTGTGGAAGCTGCAAAGCCCGTTGTTGAGGCTGCTAAGCCCGTTGTTGAGGCTGCTAAGCCTGCTGTAAAGGGCAAAAACTCCCGCAAAAAGCGCAGCAGAAAGTAATTTATTTTAAAGCGTCAGAATACCCCCTGATAAAAAATAAGTCCCGCCCGCAGCACCCCCCGCTGCCGGGCAGGACTTTTTTGTGCAGGATCAATCCCAAAGAAAACTGCCCGTATCACTCCGGCCAAAAACCGGAAAGGATGCGGGCAGCTGTTTTATCAGAATAACGGAAATAAGAGAAAGCCAAATTTTACAGGAAGCTCTGGATCAAGGTTTTCAGGCCGATCAAAATCAGCACAAGGCCGCCAATGCGCTCCGAAACGGCGCGGTACTTATCGCCAAACACGGCACCAACCTTAACGCCGATGGCAGACAGGGTAAAGGTGGTGCAGCCGATCAGCAGGGCAGCAACCACAATGTTGGCTTCCATTGCGGCAAAGCCAACGCCAACGGCAAAGGCGTCAATGGAGGTTGCAACGGCCAGCGGCAGCATGGCTTTGGCGGAAAAATCGTTGTCCACAGTTTCATCGCCGCCAAAGCTTTCCTGCACCATGTTTACGCCGATCACAGCCAGCAGGATAAAGGCAACCCAAGGGCCAACGCTGTTGAGCAGGTGCTCGAACCGGGAACCGAGGAAGTAGCCAAAGGACGGCATAATGGCCTGGAACGCGCCGAACCAGGCACCGCAGATCAGCGCGTGGGACAGCTGTACTTTGCGCACCGAAAGCCCCTTGCAGATGGAAACCGCAAACGCATCCATCGAAAGGCTGATGCCGATCATGATCAAGTCAAACAAACTCATACCCCAATACCTCCAAATCAAGGCAATACCGCATAATTCTAAGTGCCGATACGGCGAGCGAGGTGCGGCAGATGCCAAGCCAAAAGCGCAGATAATACTGGATGTCTTATCGAGCATTTTGGCAACGCAGATGCCGTGCCGCAGCTGCCGGAGCGGTGCTTAAGCCGTAAGGCGGGAATTGTGCGGTGTTGCCTCAAATCCAAGGGCAGAGCCGGGCAAACAAAAAAGACCTATCCGCCCAGCACCTGCACACAGCATGCAGGTGAACCCTGTGCGGATAAGTCTCGTCATTTCAAGTAGTGCCAGAGCCTTTGCTGTTAGCTCATTGTGTTGGCAAAACTGCACGGCTGCTCTTGCCCAGTGCCGCGCCGACTACTCCCTTATTGCCTGAATAGTGTACCATGCGGAAAATTTGTTGTCAATGCGTTAGTTATTGCTAACCACTAAAATTCCGGTCATTTTCCGGGTTTTGCCACAAAAATGGGTGTGCTGCACCGCAAAATCAGCCCTGCTGCGCTCCAAAGAGCAATGCAGGCAGAAATAACCGGAATCTTTACCGCCCCCTTGCGCAATGGCGGCTGATAGGGTAAAATAAAAAGACGAAAAAACAAAGAAACAGGGGATATTATGCAATACAAAGTTCTGGCACTGGATCTGGATGGCACACTGACCAACAATGCCAAAGTCATTACCCCACGCACCAAAGCTGCCCTGCAGGCAGCGGCGGACCGCGGCGTGCGCATTGTGCTGGCCAGCGGCCGCCCCACCGTGGGCATTGAGCCGCTTGCCAAAGAGCTGGAGCTGGACCGCCGCGGCGGCTGCATCCTGAGCTATAACGGCGGTAAGATCATTGACTGCAAAACCGGCGAAACGCTGGTGCAGCATGAGTTCCCGCCGGAGCTGATCGACCCGGTGTGCACCTTTGCCCGCTACTGGAACGTGATGCCGCTGACCTATGATGCCAAAGGCATTGTGACCGAGGATGCCGCCAACCCCTATGTTGGCGAGGAAGCCCGCATCAACAAAATCCCGGCCCGCCAGGTGGAAAACCTGCCCGCCGAGATCCAGTGGCCCATCAACAAGCTGCTGCTGGTTGGCGACCCTGTGGATATGCCCCATGTGGAAGAGCTGATGCAGCAAAAGTTTGCGGGCAAGCTTTCCATCTACCGCTCGGCGCCGTTCTTTATTGAAACGATGCCCCTGGGGGTGGAAAAATCCGCCTCGCTGGCACTGCTGCTGAAAAATATGGGCCTTGGCCCCGAAAACCTGATGGCCTGCGGCGATGGCTGGAACGACCTGCCCATGATCCGCTATGCGGGCATGGGCGTTGCCATGGGCAATGCTGTGCCGGAAGTAAAACAGGCAGCCAAATACGTCACCGCAGATAATGAGCATGACGGGGTAGGGCTGGCCGTTGAAAAATTCATCTTGGAGGACCCGCAGTGAACCTGATCGTTTTTGACTTGGAATGGAACATGGGCAATGCGCCCAAAACCTTTAATTATCATGGGGCGGAGCTGACCCTGCGGGGTGAGATCATCCAGATCGGTGCAGTGCGGGTGGACGAGAATGGCGATGTATTGGATACCTTTGAGATGACCCTGCGCCCCCGCATTTTCCGCAAGCTGCATTGGCGCATTGCGGAGGTGACTGGCCTGAGCCAGGGCGATCTGGAAGCCGGGGTGCCCATTGCCGAAGGCCTGCGGCGGTTCCAGAAATGGGCCGGCCCCGATGCCGAATTTGCCGAGTGGGGCCTGGACGATGTGCCGGTGCTGAAACAGAACCTGTTCCTTTATAATATGGACGAAAGCTGGCCCACCCGCTGGTATGACCTGCAGCAGATCTTTTTGAAAAATTTTCCCCGCGGGGAAGGCGAGGGGCTGACGCTGGAAAGCGTGGTGGACCGCCTTGGCATTGAGCATGACGGCGATTTCCACAATGCGCTGGACGATGCCCTGTACACCACAAAAATCTGCCGCCGCCTGCCGCTGGCCCAGGGCATTGCCGAATACCCGGACCCCGCCGCCCAGCTGACAGCCGCCCTGCTGAACAATACCGATACCGAAACGTACGATATCCAAACCTACTTTGACCGCCTGGACCACGATGCCTACAAAAATGACCCTGCGCTGTATCAGGTGGGCTGCCCGTTCTGCGGCAAGCCGCTGGTGCTGAACGATATCTGGCTCAAGCGCGGCAACACCGGTTATTATACCGAAGCCACCTGCCCAGACCACGGCCCGTGGTTCCTGCGCTTTAAGCTGAACCGCCGCGACGGCCTGCATTGGAACTTTGCCCGCTGCATTGAGACCGTGCGCCCCGAAAGCTATTCCCGCTACAAAAAGTTGGAAAAATCCCAGCGCGAGCGCATCCGCATGAAAGCGGAACGCGCCGAAAAGAAAACACAGGAATAAAAATAGAACACTCCCCGCCCCGTGCATAAGAGAACTGCATGGAGAGGGGAGTGTTTTGTAATGAATAAAGAATAAAGCAGAAGGGGGGTGGGCGCTGTGCGCCTTTTTTGGATATTAGGCGCGATGCAGGATAAAGAGTACGGCTCCGGGTGGGGGTGGTTTACTTACTTCATTTTGCCGATGTAGACGAGGTAGGAGTAGAGGTAGATCCAGGCGCAGCCGCCAAAGACAACGGCCAGCAGCAAGATCATGGTGGCGACATCGCCCAAAATGGTGGCCAGCAGTGAAATTACAATCAAAGCAGCACCCATAACAACAAACACAATGCCGCCCATGCGCTGGGTGCGGTTCCAGTTGTGTTCGTTGTTCAACGCCCAGGGAGTTTTGCAGCCGAACATATAGTTCTGCTTGATGCGCGGCATATAGTTGCCCAAAAAGATGAACAGCACCCCGCAGCCGCCGCAGCCCAGAATACCGACCAGGCTGCTGCCCTCCGGAATCAAGCCGAACACGCTCAGCTCCGAAAACCAGCTCATAGCTGACATAAATATTGTAAGGGCAGTGAGGGAGGCGTTCCAGACGCCCTTGAACTTTTCATAATTCTGGTGCTTGGGGTCAATGCGGGGCAGCGCTGCCATCAAAATCAGCATCAGGGCGGGCAGGGCTGCCATAATCAGCACAGTGGATTTTGGCCCCCAGCCGTTGGCCTGGCCGTCCGCGCCCCAGTGGGTGGGCACAACATCCGGCAGGGAGCCATAAAAGCAGAGGTGCGCCGCAAAGTTGATGGCGCAAAAAATCAGCAGCCCCCAAAACAGTTTATTTCGTTTCATCATCAGGTCCACCTTTCACAAAGCCAAAATCGAAAAACCACTTAACAGCTTCCTGGAACACGGTCAGGTTCAGGCAGTACACAATGTTCTGGCCGCGGCGCTCATCCGTTACCAGCCCGGCATTTTTCAAAATGTTCAGGTGGTGGCTTACGGATGGCTTTGCCATATCAAAGTGCGCAGCAATATCACCGGCACTCATCTCGCCTTCGCTCAACAGTTCCAGAATGCGCCGCCGGGTGGGGTCCCCCAAAGCCTTAAACGCATCGCCTACCATAGGTCAGCTTTCCTCCCTATCTGATAACGTCTGCTGTTCCGGTTCTTGCAATGCACAATACTGCTTTTTGGCGTAAGCCGCGCAGCCCAGGCAGAGCACCAGCAGCAGTGCTTCCACCAGCCAGGTACTGTGCAGCACGCCGCACTGGAATAAAGCGGCGGGAACATCGAACAGCGCATGCAGCGCCACCGCCAATCCCAGATACCCGGCCTTGCGCTGCCGGACAGCCCGGAATACAACCACCGAGAGGGAAATGTGCAGCGTCATGGCAATCGCGCGTTCAGCCAGCCCCAGCAGCAGGTTGGCGGCCCCAAAGCTGGCAACGGCGGCGATCTGTGCCTGTACCTGGTCCAGCTGCACGCTGGTCAGCCCATTGGTTATGGTTTCAATGCTGCCGCTGTTGACAAGCTGCGCAATCGCAATATTATTGATGGCGGTGAGCCCCAGAACCAGGATTGCCTCGATCCCGCCGTGGCCGATGCCATAGGTTACGGCGTCCCGCCGGTTGGTATAGCGCTTGAGCAGAAAGCGAAACGCAAGATAGCGCCCGACTTCCTCAAACACGCCCGCCAGCAGACAGCCGATCAGGGTGTAAGCCCACGCATGGGTCAGCACATACTGCGAAACGCCGGTGCCGCCGCCAAAGAAAATGGCCTTGGGCACACCTTCCAATACCTGGGCGAAAACAACGAAGGTCACCGCGCCGACAACAGCAGGAAACAGCTTTGCACCCCGGCAGAATTTGAACTTCCATACCAAAAGAACCAGAACCGGCAGCCCGATACCGGCTGCGGCGGCCAAGGCGCTCCACAAAATGGTCTGCAAAGAAATCATCGTGTTCATACCATATACCCTTTCAGAAAACCACAAGAATTACATATTTAGATAAACGTCTAAATATTATGGCCCTAATATACCACTCGCACACGGCTTTGTCAAGCGGGCGCGGGTGGTACGGTTAAAATCAGGGGGTAGCCAAACAGCTTGGGCAGCTTAGGCAACGTTGTCGATCTGGTTCTGCATCACAATGTCGTGCAGAATGTTGGTTTTCACGTAGTTTTCGCCGTAAGCGTTCACATAGCTGGTCATATCGGTGGAGCCAAAGTAGCGGGAGAACTCAGCGTTCAGAATGTCGGTATCGCATACAATGTTGTTCTTCTCCGCCAAAGCCTGCATGATCAGGATCTGCTTGATCATGTTCTGCTTGGAGCTTTCGCTGTTTTCCAGGTATTCATCCACACTGCTGTAACCGGCCTGGCTCAGCATGGCCTCCAGCGAAACGCCGCGCATCTGGGCGTACAGGTACGGCTGGTACAGCACGGTATTGGTGAAATACTGCTGCACATCTTCGGGCAGGGTATCGGTATTGACTTCAGCAGCATCGTACAGCTGGCCGTACAGCTCATTGGCTTCCTGATTGAACAGCAGGCTGTTGCTGACAAAAGTTTTCAGCTCAGCCACATTGTTCATGCCCATGGACTCGGCCAGGTTGCTGCTGACCCAATCATCAGTCAGGTCGGGGGTCACATCCTCGTTGATGTAGTTCAGCGTGGTGGCGAACACTGCGTCCTTGCCGGCCAGGTTGGTGGCCTGGTAGTCATCCGGGAAGGTGACATTCACATCAAAGGTTTCGCCGGGCATGTGGCCAACGATCTGATCCTCGAAGCCGTCAATAAAGGTGCCGCTGCCCAGGGTCAGATCATAATCGCTGCCGGTGCCGCCGTCAAAGGCAACGCCGTCAATGGAACCGGCAAAGTCAATGTTCACAGTGTCACCGTTTTCGGCGGCGCGGTTGGTGATCTCGTTGGTGGTCTTATAGTTGGAAAGAATGTTGTTGGAAATGTAATTGTCAATATCACTGTCGCTCACGGTGGTGGCATCGTCCGAAAGGGTAAAGCTCTCAGTATCCGGCAGCGTGACGTAATCCAGCGCGGTGATGCCTTTCAGGTAGCCGTTCTCGTCATAGGCATCACTGAAAGAAAAATCAGCCAGATAAGAATAATCATCGGCGGCGCTTTCTGCGGTAGCGTCGTCAGGAACAGTGCTTTCACTGGCAGCTTCGCTGGAAGCTGCGCTCTCGGCGGTTGCTTCGCTGGAGGATGCGCTGGAACTGCAGGCAGTCAGGCCAAAAACCATGCCGCATGCCAGCAGGCTGGCAGCAGCGCGGGTCAGGTTGGTGTTTTTCATGGGTTGTCTCCTGTCTTTTTTGAAAAAATACATCGCGTACCGCAGCAGGGAAAAATACCCCCGTCAAAAGCGGATACTTTTCTATTATACAGCTTTTTTGCAAAAAGTACAGTCCTGCATTCACAAAAGGGAAGCGGGTGTGTTATAATACCCGTGGCAGAGCACCCAATGCTCTGCCATGGGCGGCAGACCTGTTGCCCGGATATCCTTATATAAGGAAAGGAACAGAACCCTATGGAAAAAGAAAAAATCGCGCGCATCAATGCGCTGGCTCATAAAGCAAAAACTTCTGGCCTGACGGAAGCCGAACTGGCGGAGCGTGACGCCCTGCGGCAGGAATACCTGGCCGATATCCGCGCATCCATGATTGACCAGCTGGAGCACACCACGGTGATTGAGCCGGACGGCACCCGCCGCAAGCTGCAGGTGCGCCACTGATCCCCTGTTCAAAGTGGCGGCCCGGCTGGCGCGGGGCTGTGTGATTTGCACAAAATTGTGCCGGGGTATTGGAATTTGCAAGCGGGTTTGCTATAATATAGCTGGCGGCGAATCCCGGCTACAAGAAATCAGCCAGCCACCCGGCAGGCTGAACGGAAAAGGCTGTACATTTTGCCAAAGCGAGGTTATTTTTCATGCTTACTGCAATTACCGGTATCAACTGGGGCGACGAGGGCAAGGGCCGTATGGTGGACCTGCTCTGCCGCGATTATGACATCGTTGCCCGTTACCAGGGCGGCGACAACGCCGGCCACACCGTCAAAAACGAGTGCGGCAAGTTCGTACTGAACCTGGTGCCCTCCGGCATCCTGCACCCCAGCATTGTCTGTGTTATGGGCGGCGGTATGGTCATTGACCCGGAACATCTCGAAAAAGAGATCGCCGCCCTGCGCGAACAGGGTGTTAAGATTACCCCGGACAACCTGAAAATTTCTGACCGTGCTACCATCACCATGCCGTTCCATGTGGAGCAGGATGGCCTGGAGGAGGCCCGCCTTGCCAAAACGGGCGCACAGTTTGGTTCCACCAAGCGCGGCATTGCTTACACCTATGGTGATAAGTACATGAAGAAAACCCTGCGCATGGGCGATTTGGTCCACATGGATGCCAGTGTGCGCAAGCGCCTGGAAACCCTGGTGGAATCCAAGAACCTGACCATGGTCAACATTTATAACCAGAAGCCTGTCAGCGTGGACGATATGTGGAACTGGTGCAAGCACTTCCAGGAAGTGTTCAGCGCTTACATCTGCGATGTCGGCCAGTACCTGGCAGATGCTGACGATGCCGGCAAGAAGATCATGTTTGAGGCCCAGCTGGGAGCCCTGCGTGATATCGACTACGGCATTTATCCCTACACCACTTCCTCCAACACCATCGGCGCTTATGCACCCATCGGCGCTGGCATCCCCGGCCGCAAGCTGAACAAGTCCATCGGTATCATGAAGGCTTATTCTTCCTGCGTGGGTGACGGCCCCTTTACCACCGAGCTGGCTATGACCGAGGAAGAAAAGCACCTGCTGCGTGAAGCCGGCCATGAATACGGCGCTGCCACCGGCCGCCCGCGCCGCGTTGGCCCGTTTGATGTGGTTGCTTCCCGTTACGGCGTTCAGTGCCAGGGCTGTGACGAGCTGGCCCTGACCCTGTTTGACGTTCTGGATTATATGGAAGAAGTTCCCGTTGTTGCCCAGTACAAGCTGGCTGACGGCACTGTGACCGACCGCTTCCCGACCGGCAAGACTTTGGACGATGCACAGCCGGTTGTCGTCAAGCTGCCGGGCTGGCACTGCGATATCACCTCCGTGCGCAAGTACGAGGACCTGCCGGAAGCTGCCCGCGGCTATGTGGAATATCTGGAAAAGGCCGTTGGCTGCAAGATCAAGTATATCTCCGTTGGCCCGGAGCGCGATGCCTGCATCATTCGTGACTGATCTGCATAAGATGGTCAGCAGGAACGCTGCTTGAACCTGAAATGATAAATGGCGGACCCCCATCGGTCCGCCATTTTTGTAAATTATCTGTCTGTGGGTTTTGTCGGATACAACGCCCCAGCAGGAAACTTCAATTCCGAATATCCATATCTGTAGGGGAAGGGAAGAGCAATTCTTGACAAAACTTCTGATCAGACTTTTTATCCGTGATCCGGCCAATATCCAGGACCGCACCGTGCGCACTGCTTACGGCAACCTGGCCTGCATGGTGGGGATTGTGTGCAATGTGCTGCTGTTTGCGGGCAAGTTTACGGTGGGCACCCTGTTTGGCAGTATGGCCATTGCGGCGGACGCATTGAACAACCTGTCCGATGCAAGCTCCAACGTGGTCAGCCTGGTGGGCTTCCGCCTGGGGTCAAAACCTGCCGATGATGAGCACCCTTACGGCCATGCACGGTACGAATACCTGGCGGGGCTGGCGGTTTCGGTCATGATACTGGTCATCGGCATTGAGCTGCTGAAAGAAAGCTTCCTCAAGGTGCTGCACCCCACGCCGGTCACCCTTAGTGCGCTGACCATAGCGGTGCTGGTGGTGTCCATCCTGGTCAAACTGTGGATGAGCAGCTTCAACCGCAGCGTTGGCAGCCGCATCAAGTCCGAAACGCTCATGGCCACTGCGGCGGATGCCCGCAACGATGTGGTCACCACTGCCGCGGTTCTGGCCGCTACCATTCTGGCTCACCTGACTGGCATTGACCGCATTGATGGCCTGATGGGTGTTGGCGTGGCGCTGTTTATCCTGTGGAGCGGCGTCGGCCTGGTGCGGGATACCATCAGCCCGCTGCTGGGTGCGGCCCCTGACCCGGAACTGATCGATTACATTGAGAAAAAAGCCCTGAGTTACCCTGGTGTGCTGGGCATCCATGATTTGATGGTGCATGATTACGGGCCTGGCAGCAAGCTGGTCAGCTTCCATATTGAGCTTTCCGCCGACAGTGATGTGATGAAAAGCCATGACCTGATCGACTCTATCGAGCGGGATTTTCAGGTGCACGACCATCTGCTGGTCACGATCCACTTTGACCCCGTGGTGACGGATGACCCGCATATCAACGAACTGCGGAAATTCTTGAAAGAACAGCTGGCTGAAATTGCGCCGGAAGCGGATATCCACGACCTGCGCATTGTACCCGGCCCCACCCATACCAATGTGATTTTTGATTGTGCCGTTCCCGCAGACTGGCTGGCCGCCAAGGACCACCGCGCCAACAAAATCCCGGCTGCTTTGCGCAAAGCGGTATCGGACCGTTGGCCGGACCATTTCTGCGTGATCCAGCTGGAACCGATTTATGCAAAACTGAAATAAAAACAAAGGCAACACCGCACAATTCCCGCCTTGCGGCTTAAGCACCGCTCCGGCAGCTGCGGCACGGCATCTGCGTTGCCAAAATGCTCGATAAGACATCCAGTATTATCTGCGCTTTTGGCTTGGCATCTGCCGCACCTCGCTCGCCGTATCGGCACTTAGAATTATGCGGTATTGCCCAAAATCAATACAGGAATACGAACAAAGGAGCAACTACCATGGATTACAATGCCGCCGCACTTGAAATGCACGCAAAATACCCCGGCAAGCTGACGGTCAACAGCCTGTTTGAAGTCAAGGACCGTGACGCCTTGTCCACTGCCTACACCCCCGGCGTTGCGGAGCCCTGCCGCCAGATCAAGGCGAACCCGGACGATGTGTATAAATACACCTTCAAGGGCCGCACCGTGGCAGTTGTCACAAACGGTACCGCTGTGCTGGGCCTGGGCAACATCGGCCCCGAAGCTGGTCTGCCGGTCATGGAAGGCAAGTGCGTTCTGTTTAAGGAGTTCGGCGGTGTCGATGCGTTCCCCATCTGCCTGAATGCTTCCACCCGCGAGGAAGTTATTGCCGCTGTCAAGGCCATCGCTCCGACTTTTGGCGGCATCAACCTGGAGGATATCCGCAGCCCGGAGTGCTTTGATATTGAAGCGGAGTTGGAGCGCGACCTGGATATCCCTGTATTCCATGACGACCAGCACGGCACCGCGATTATCGTGCTGGCCGGCGTGCTCAACGCCCTCAAGGTTGTTGGCAAGCGGCTGGAAGATGTCAAGATCGTGCAGAACGGCCCCGGCGCTGCCGGTACGGCCATCATCAAGATGCTGCAGGTTGCCGGTGCCAAAAACATTGTTGCTGTGGATGAACACGGTATCCTGTACCCCGGCCGCCCGGCGGGCCTTGCCGACCATAAGGAATGGCTGGCAACCGTGACCAACCCCGAACGCCTGACTGGCACCCTGGCCGATGCCGTGCGCGGTGCAGATGTCTTTATCGGCACCTCCGTTGCCGGTGCGCTGACCACCGAGATGGCCGCCACCATGGCACCGGATGCCATTGTGTTCGCCATGGCCAACCCCAACCCGGAGATCATGCCCGATGCCGCCAAGGCAGCCGGTGTGCGGGTCATCGGCACCGGCCGCAGCGATTTCCCCAACCAGGTCAACAATGTTCTGGCGTTCCCCGGCATCTTCAAGGGCGCACTTTCCGTCCGCGCACGGGACATCAACCCCCAGATGAAGATGGCCGCCGCGAAGGCCATCGCCGGCCTGATCCCGGAGGACGAGCTGAACGAGGAAAACATTCTGCCCAAGGCCTTTGACCCGCGTGTGGCACCGGCTGTGGCTGACGCTGTGGCGCAAGCTGCACGGGAAAGCGGCGTGGCGCGGGTATGAGCATCCGGGAAGTAAACGCCATCGCCATTACCGATGCGGTGGAAGAACTGTGCATCCGTGCCAACACCCAGCTGCCGCCGGATGTGAAGCAGGCGCTGGATAACGCCCATGCCGCCGAACCCTGGCCGCTGGCTCGCCAGACGCTGGAACTGCTGCAGCAAAACCTTTGTGTTGCTGCAGAAAAAGACCTGCCGATCTGCCAGGATACCGGCATGGCCTGCGTGTTCATTGAGCTTGGCCAGGATGTGCATATCAACGGCAATCTGGACGAAGCTGTGAACGAGGGCGTGCGCCGCGGGTATGAGAAAGCCTACCTGCGCAAGTCCATCACCGCGGACCCCTTGCAGCGCGTGAACACGGGGGATAACACCCCGGCGTTTTTAACGGTACATCTTGTGCCGGGGGATGTCTGCAAAATTACCGTAGCCCCCAAGGGCGCAGGCAGCGAGAATATGAGCCGCCTGACCATGCTCAAACCTGCCGATGGCGTGCAGGGCGTAAAAGACTTTGTGATGGAAACCGTCAAGCAGGCGGGGGCCAACCCCTGCCCGCCCATTGTGCTGGGCATTGGTATTGGCGGCAGCTTTGATAAATGCGCAGCTCTGGCCAAAAAGGCACTGCTGCGCCCGCTGGACCAGCCCAACGCGGACCCCTATTATGCCGCGCTGGAAAAAGAGCTGTTGGATGCCATCAATGCAACCGGCTTTGGCCCGCAGGGCTTTGGCGGTGCAACCACCTGCCTGGGCGTCTGCATTGAACAGCTGCCCACCCATGTGGCCTGCCTGCCGGTGGCAGTCAACGTAAGCTGCCACGTTACCCGCCGCGCCAGCGCTGAGGTGTAAGGACTTTTTACGGGCATTGTTGTCCCTTCTTTGAAAAGAAGGAAGCAGAAACTTTGAACAATATAGGAATAAACGGTGGAAAAAAACGGCGAAACAATGAAATGTGGGCAGCATCAACTGCGAAATGCGATGTGAGCTAAGCCACCAAAACCCAAAACAGGGGAAACAGCATCATAACATGCTGCCCCAAAGCAAGACACAAATTTTTAAGGAAGAGATCAAATTGGCAAACAAACCGCAAATTGATATCCCACTGGGGGAATCGGCTCAGCATAAACCGGGCAGTAAAATCGATATCTCCTTGGATGACGACCAGCCGCCCAAGCTGCAGCCGGACCCGGCACCGGGGCAGATTTTGCAAACTGAAATGGAAATTGTAAACCGCCACCATGAGGAAGTCAGGGAGCAGCACCGCCGCGCGCGCGTGCAGCAGGAAGGGTGATTTTTATATGCAGGTACGTTTAACAACGCCGCTTACACGGCAGGAGCTTGCCCCGCTGCACGCGGGGGATACCGTACTGCTGACCGGCACCGTATATACCGCCCGCGATGCCGCCCACGCCCGTATGAACGAAGCGCTGGACCGTGGGGAACCGCTGCCGTTCGATATCAAAGGCGCGGCCATCTATTATGTCGGCCCCACACCGGAGCGCCCCGGCTGTGCCATTGGTGCGGCGGGTCCCACGACATCCGGCCGCATGGATAAGTTTACCCCGCGCCTGCTGGACCTGGGCCTTGCCTGTATGATCGGCAAGGGCAAGCGGGATGAAGCCGTAAAGGCCGCCGTTGTGCGCAACGGTGCTGTGTACCTGGCAGCCATTGGCGGGGCAGGTGCCCTGATGGCTGGCAGCGTAAAAAGCTGCGAGATCATCGCTTGGCCGGACCTTGGGTGCGAGGCTGTCCGCCGCCTGGAAGTGGTGGATATGCCCCTTACCGTTCTGCTGGATGCCCATGGCGGCGACCTGTACCAGTCCGGCCCGCAGGCATACCTGCAAAGCCTGACCTGATACGAAACCTAATATGACCCGTCTGCCTGCATTGACAAAAAGCGTGATACCTGCTAAAATACAAAGGTATTTTGAGCGGATATGGCGGAATTGGCAGACGCGCTGGTTTTAGGGTCCAGTGTCTACGACGTGCAGGTTCAAGTCCTGTTATCCGCACTGAATAATAAAAATCCGAACCTTTTCTCGACAGGGGAGAGGGTTCGGATTTTTGGTTTTCTTCAACAATCAAAAATGAAGATACAAATGAGTGCTGCATCTCGATTTTTTTCTCGGGACGCGGCACTTTTTAACTCTTTTGGTCAGTGGCAGCTCCCGGCACAGCCGCCTTTGTCCTCGTGGCAGGAATGGGAGCCGCAGGCGTGCTCTGCTTCGTGGGCATGATGATTGCAGTGGGCGTTGGGGTCAAAAACAAGCCGACCAGCCAGATAATCTGCGGCAGCGGCATCCGCACTGCCGGAAATACCGCCAAACAGTTGGATGCCAGCCTGCGCAAGGGCGGCCTGGGCACCGGCACCAATCCCGCCGCATAAAACCACATTGACCTGATGCTGAACCAGGAAGCCTACCAGCGCACCATGGCCCTGCCCGTTGGTGAAAACAACCTCGCTGCTCAAAATTAGGCCGTTTTCTGCATCGTAGATTTTGAATTGTGCCGAGCGGCCAAAGTGCTGGAACACCTGGCCGTATTCATAAGGAATTGCGATTTTCATAAAGGACCTCCTGTTTGTTTTATCGTTTGTCAGAATAATTGCAGATCTGGATGGCAGCGGATGTCTTTTCCCAGCTTTTTTGATACATAAGGTTGCCTCCCTTTACTCCTAGTTTAGCAGATTGCGTCGCAATACGGAAGTTACTATAAAATTTATGAGTATAAAAATTGGGCACGGAAGCAGCATCCGTGCCCGTAAAGCTGGGTTACAGCTCTTTCTTGTTGTCCGCACCGGGAGTGGTAACAATGATCTTTTCCGGGGTGATGATCAGGGCACCCTTTGCGGTAGCGCCGCCATTGAACATCTGCTCAACCATCGTTTTGAAGGTTTTAACGGTATCGCCTTCGGTCACATACTCAGCAGTGCCCTTGATCTGATAGCCTTCCAGAGACTTTGCATCGTAAATAGAGATGGCAATTTTACCGCCGTCTGCGGCCAGGTTTTTCAGGGTTGTGTCAAGGAACACATCGCCAACCACCAGTTTGCCGTCCGAGGTTACATCTTTGAAGGCAACGGGCACAACGTTCGGCCCACCGTTTGCACAGGTGGCTAGGTCCCACATGCTTGCTTTCAGCAGTTTCTTTACAGATTCGTTCATCATAACAGCCTCCAATCAAAATATGTGCTGGCCAATCGGCCATTTCGGGCGCCATTATACTGGAGCAGCACGCAATCAACAAGATATGTGCTAAATTATGAGCAGCTCATAATTTTAATAGTGACAGGGGAAACAAATAGCAGATGCACCCAAGGAATCTGTGACAAAAAAGTGTAAATTTGGAAGCTTTGCAGGTTGAAAGCCACACAAGGATATGATAAAATAAACTACATAGTTAAAGGAACAAGATAAACGAACAGACGTTATAAAATGATAAAATACATTGTAGCGTCTGTAAAAAAACAAGGATGTCAGGTGATTGAGGTTGAAAACGTTGAACCAGAAGATGGAATACTTACGGAACGGCGTGCGGTACTGCCTGTTGCTGATTTTGTTGGTGCTTGCCTTTGCAACAGGTGCCCATGCGGCACAGGATGATTATTATTATCCCAATTACGATGCATCGGCCAATGGATGTGTGGACTTGATGAATTACGTCAAGCGTGTTACCGTTACGGTCAATGGTGTGGACTATACCCTGAACCAACTGGACCAGATGCGCCAGCAGGGAACCCCGCTGACCATGCAGGTTGGCGATACCATCTCCTTCAACGTGCTGTTCGGTTTGCAGGGCCGCGCTTATGACCCGAACGACGCTACGCTGGTGGATGAGTCCAATTCGACCTATGTGACCTATACCCATGATACAACCATGCTGGATGGCACAACGGTGGCAGCGGGCAGCCAGGCAATCCTGGATGACTCCAGCCTGATGAAAGAAAACACCACCAAGGGCAACAGCTACCTGCGTATGGATATCGGCTGGCTGCTGGATGCCTGCCCCGGCAACTATAATATCGAGTATACGGATGGCAACGTCAGCTTCTATCAGGGCGGCGAAAACAACCGCTATCTGTATGTTTACTTCCCGCACGGCATCGGCAATGATACCTATGCCGAAAATGGCTACTTTACCATTACCACAACCCTTTCCCGCACGATGGACAGCATTACCATCCCAGTACCCAACTGTTTTTTTGGTTCTCGTACCAGCTGGATCGTGTACGTTATGGTCAAGGAACATGTGGAAAACAGTTACTCCGGCAACATCAGCAGCTATGGCCGCATCACGGTCAAGAAAAAGTGGATTACCGATGACAGCAACCACGGCCCGGCCAGAATTGTGCTGACCTATACCCAGGATGGCCAGCAGCGCAGCGCCACCCGTACCATCACGGGGGATGGCACCGCTTACTTTGATATCCGCCAGGGCATGACCAACTGCAACATCAGCGAGGATATGACCGGCCTGGATGGCTATGTTTCCACCATGACCACCAGCGATGACAACAAAACCTTTACCTTTACCAACGCCAAGCGGCAAAAGCTGATCGTGAGCAAAAAGTCCGCCACCGGCAGCGATGAACTGCCCGGCGCAAAACTGGTGGTTTACAGCGTAGGCTCCGATGGCACCCAGAGCGAGATCGACAGCTGGAAGACCGAAAGCACTCCGCACGAGATGCAGCTTTCGTCCGGCAACTACCTGCTGCGCGAAACTTACGCTCCGGCAGGCTATGCCATGACCAGCGATATTACCTTTACCATCAATTCGGATTTTACCGTTGCCGTAACTTCCAAATCCGGCAAGCTGGATGGCCAGACATTGACTGTTATTGACCAGCCACTGGAAGTCAAGCTTTCCAAGGTGGACCCCAACGGCAACTCTCTGGCAGGGGCTTCCATGACGTTGACGGATAAGAACACCGGCAAGCTGGTTCACAGTTGGGTTTCCGGTACAGAACCGGAAAAGCTGGTGATGACCGGCAACACCGGCGAGGTGCTGGTGGCAGGTCATACTTACATCATGCACGAGGAAAGCGCCCCGGAGGGCTATGCTCAGGCCGCGGATGTAGAGTTCTACTTTAACGGTGACGGCACCATCCCCAACTGTGGCTACCACCTGGTCAAGATGGTGGACCAGCCGAGCGCAACGCCGACACCGAGCAATCCTTCGGAGAACCCGGACAAAACGCCCAACCCGGATGGAGATCCGACCCCGGGTGAACCCGGCGATGACCCGAATACGCTGGGTAACCCTGGTGCAATACCCAATGGCGATGGTGATACCCCCAAGATTAGCCCCACGGCCCCGCCGAATGTTCCGGCTTTTACAAACGGTCAGTACGGGCTGCCCACCGGAGACAGCCCGGTGATGTGGATCTTCCTGGCGCTGGCAGTTGTATGTATTGGCGCGGCTGTTGGTGTGACCGTGGTGCGCAAAAAGAAAGAAAACGGCGATGATGCCTCGCATTCCGACAGGGGGTAAGCATGAGCAGACAAAATCCCTCTTATAGCGGGCAGCCCCGCCGCTCCACAGGCAGCAGTACCCACCACAAATCCAGCAGAAAGCAGTACACCATGTACCGTGAGCCGCCGGAGAAAGACCCCAAGCCGCGCCGTCGGCGCAGTACGGATGGCGTAACGGCAGCGCAGCTTTCCAAGTTTATTGTACCGGCGCTGCTGGCTGCCGCGGTGGTGTTCCTGCTGTTGTTCTTCTGGCAGTGGACAAGCTACCAGAAAAGTGATGAAGAATACCAGACCCTGCGCGCCCAGCTTGTCTGGATGGATACCAGCACCGGCGGCGATAACGCCCCGGCTTCCCGCCTGGACTTTACCGCGTTGAAAGAGCAGAACCCGGACGTTACCGCATGGCTCAGTGTGCCGGGGCTGGAACTTTCGCTGCCGGTGGTGCAGAACGAAGATTCCAACTATTACCTGCGCCGCAGCTTTTCCGGTGCAAGCAGCAACGATGGCTGTCTGATCCGCCCTTCGTGGGATTCCACCAGCTGGGCGGACGGTCTGTGCCATGTGATCCATGGCCACAACATCCATAACGGCGCCATGTTCGGCAAGCTGGATGCTTACCGCAAGCAGGATTTTTACAGCGCAAACCCAACGTTTACCCTGTACACGCCGGATGGCGACTACCTGTGCCGCATCTTCTCGGCACACGATGCCAAATCGGATGACCCGTGCTATGCGCTGGATTACAGTGAGGGCGAAGATTACGATGCTTTTTTGCGGTATCTGAAAGAACTTTCGCTGTATGATACCGGCGTGGATGTTCCCAGCGGCAGCCATATCCTGACGCTTTCCACCTGCCGCTCCGCCTATGCTTCCAACAACCAGCGCTTTGTGGTACACGCCATCATGGAACCCATCAACCACGCGCAGTAAGGTTGCGGGATAGCGAGACAAAAGCACCCAAAATTATAAGATAAATTTATGGCAACACCGCACAATTCCCGCCTTGCGGCTTAAGCACCGCTCCGGTAGCTGCGGCACGGCATCTGCGTTGCCAAAATGCTCGATAATGTCGGGTTGCGGTACC
>SAUS01000022.1 GCA_004000625.1 Candidatus Cibiobacter qucibialis
GGCATCTGCCGCACCTCGCTCGCCGTATCGGCACTTAGAATTATGCGGTATTGCCTTGATTTTTTGATTGCATTTATTTTTGATTTTTTGAAAAGAAGAGGAACTTAATCTTATGAATGACCCCAGCCAGCAGCACATTGGCACTCCGGCGCTGATCCGCCGGTTTGCCCCTTACCTGATGCGATACAAACGCATTTTGATTTTTGATTTGTTCTGTGCCGCACTGACCACTTTGTGTGATATCGTGCTGCCTAAAATTATGAGCTACCTAACCAACGCCGCCACCAATCCCGGCATTGTGCTGACGGTTGATGCGGTGTTAAAGCTCGCCCTGCTGTATCTCATTTTGCGGCTGATTGATGGTGCCGCACAGTATTTTATGTCTGGCACCGGCCACATCATGGGCGTTTACATTGAGACCGATATGCGGCGGGATGCCTTTGCCCACCTGCAGCGGTTGAGCCACACCTATTATTCCAATACCAAAGTTGGGCAGATCATGGGCCGCATTACCAACGACCTGTTTGATGTGACCGAATTCGCCCACCACTGCCCGGAAGAATTTTTTATTGCGGGCATCAAAATTGCGGCTTCGTTCATCATCCTGTGCGGGGCCAGCATACCGCTGACTTTGGTGGTGTTTGCCTGCGTGCCCTTGATGGCGGTTGTATCCATCAAGCTGAACCTGAAGCTTCGCGCCGCGTTCCGCCGCCAGCGGTTCCAGATCGGCGAGCTGAACGCTTCGATTGAGGACAGCCTGCTGGGCCAGCGGGTTGTGAAGGCGTTCGCCGCGGAAGAGGAAGAGAACAAAAAGTTCGAGCAGGGCAACACCGCGTTCCAGACCATCAAGAAGAAAACCTACCATGCCATGGCCGCGTTCAACACCTCCACCCGGCTGTTTGACGGGTTGATGTATCTGGTGGTCATTGTGGCAGGCGGCCTTTCGCTGGTATATGGCACCATCAGCGCTGGCGATCTGGTTGCCTATGTGCTGTATGTTTCCACTCTGATTGCCACCATCCGCCGCATTGTGGAGTTTGCCGAGCAGTTCCAGCGCGGCGTGACCGGCATTGAGCGCTTTTTTGACATTATCGATACCCCCGTTGAGATCACTGACGCCCCCGACGCCAAACTGCTGCAGGTGGAAAAAGGCGGCATTGAGTTCCGCGATGTGAGCTTTGAATACCCGGACGACCACAACAAGGTGCTGCGTCATGTAAACCTGAACATCCGCCCCGGCGAGAATCTGGCGCTGGTTGGGCCTTCCGGCGGCGGCAAAACCACCCTGTGCAACCTGATCCCTCGCTTTTATGATGTGACCGGCGGCGAGATTTTGATTGACGGGCAGGACATCCGCCATGTTACCCTGAGCAGCCTGCGCAATGCCGTTGGCGTGGTGCAGCAGGATGTTTACCTGTTCAGCGGCACGGTGGCCGAAAACATCGCTTACGGCAAGCCGGGTGCCACGCGGGAGGAGATCATTGCCGCCGCCAGGCTGGCCGGTGCTGATGGCTTTGTGCGGGAGCTGAAAGACGGGTATGATACCTATGTAGGCGAACGCGGGGTCAAGCTTTCCGGCGGGCAGAAACAGCGCATCAGCATTGCGCGGGTATTTTTGAAGAACCCGCCCATCCTGCTGCTGGACGAAGCCACAAGCGCGCTGGACAACGAGAGTGAGATTCTGGTTGGGCAAAGCCTGGATAAGCTGGCCAAGGGCCGCACCACGCTGACGATTGCCCACCGCCTGACCACCATCAAAAACGCTGACCGCATTCTGGTGCTGGGCAAATCCGGCATTGAGGAAGAGGGCCGCCACGAGGAATTGCTGGCAAAGAAAGGCATTTATTACCGCCTGTGGAACGGGCTGGTCAGCGGGCAGACGCTGTGATGGAAAAGCGGACGCTATGCCGCTTTGTTCCGATATAAAATATATAAATATAATGCAGAGCCACCCCGCCGTTGGGGCAGAAGTTTCCCGCGGCGGGGTGATTTTTGTGATTTTATAGGGAACGGTTTTGAGCGTTCTATTATCTGCCGCCTGTTTCCAACACATAACAAACCCAATATTTTCTGAGCGGCACACCGCGATCCACCACCATTATTCATTATTATTTATTTTTTCCCGTCTCCTCTCCGCCCAATTTCTAATTCCTCATTTCGAATTCCTAATTTTCCTCTCAGTTCCGACTTCCTCCCTCCTAATTGCCTCACCATTCTCCCCGTATTCAGCCCGCAGGTCAGCAGGTTAGAGGCTGTCATGACCGCCAGAAAGCCCGGCATACCGTATTGCGGCATCAGCCACAAAATGCCTGCAATGCGCAAAATGGAATCCAGCACCGAATAGCGGAAGGTCGCCAGCTGCTCCCCCATGCCTTTTAAGATCGCATCCACCATGCTTTCCAGGTACATAAAGGGTGCCACAAAGCCCAGTACCTGCACATAGCGGCCCGCCTGGGCATCGTGATAGAGCAAAATGGCGGCATCCTTGCCAAACAGCACCAGCGCGGCCCCCACCAACAGCGAGAACCCACCCGTCAACCCCATGGCAAGCCGCACAAGGCGGCGCAGGGCAGCGGTATCCCGGGCGGTGTGGGCACGGGTGATCTCCGGCATCAGCAGGCCGGAAAGTGCCGCCAGCACCGAGAACGGAAAAAAGATAAGCGGCAGTGCCATGCCTTTTAAGGAACCATACTGCGCCACGGCTTCGGCGCGGGTGCCAAGGTAAGCGGCAAGACAGGCGGGGATCAGCACGCTTTCCCCTGCCTGCAAAATGCTGGCCACCAACCGGCTGCCGGTCACGGGCAGCACAATTTCCCACAGCTCCCGGCTGGTATAGCCGCGGGGCGGGTCATCGGCGCATGGGCGGAAGCTCGGTTCCTGCCGGGCAAACAGCGCCATAATGCCGCAGGAGACCGCCTCGCTGACAGTATTGCCGATGAGCACCGCACAGCAAGCGTAAGCCGCGCCCCAGTGGACCAGCTTTACCAGTGCCAATGCGGCCACGGCCATCCGCACGGTCTGCTCCACCAGTTGGGCAATGATATTCGGTTCCACCCTTCGCCGCGCCAAAAAGCACCCCCGCAGCGCCCCGGCCGCCGCAATAAACGGCAGGCTGGGGGCCAGCGTACACAGCCCCAGCTCCGCGCGGGAATCATGCAGGGCAAAGCGGGCCAAAGGGTCCGCCAGCGCCAGCTGCGCCAGCATGGCGGCGGTGCCCAATACGGCCGCTGTTGCCGCAAGGCTGCGCAGCGTCGGGGCCATGCCGCGTCCACGGGTCAGGCACTGCGCACCCAGCCGTGTGGACGCCACATTGATGCCCGCCGAAGCCAGCGAAACAAACACCATATAGACGGATAAGATCAGCTGATACAGGCCCATACCCTCCGGCCCCAGGCGCGCAGCCACAAACACCCGGAACACCATGCCCAGCGCCCGCAGCGCAAAGCCCGCCACTGTCAGCAATGCTGCATTTTTCAGATAGGTTTTCCCCCGCAGTGCCGTTTTTGCCGCCCCCTTTGCCCGTATAAAGCCAGTATATTCTGCATTGCTGCGGTTTATGGCAGGGTTCCATGAAGAAGTATCACCCATACAATTCGGACATTTTTGCTGGTTTGGCGTGCTATTCGTTTTGATAGTACTTGCATTTTGTGCTCTGACGCGGTACACTAATAAAGTGCGGCCCATGCCGCAAAACGGAGAACGGTGCCGAAGCGGGGCAGTTGCAGCGCCCCGCCCGGCACAGATAAAAGGAGCTATACCCACATGAGTGAAGCATGTACCCACGATTGCAGCAACTGCCACGCTGACTGTTCCAGCCGTGCGCCGCAGCATGAACCGCCGCACGCAAAAAGCCACATCAAAAAAGTGATCGGCGTTGTTTCCGGCAAGGGCGGCGTTGGCAAAAGCATGACCAGCGCCATGATGGCTGTTTCCATGCGCCGCAAAGGCTACAAGGTCGGCGTGCTGGATGCTGACATTACCGGCCCTTCCATCCCCAAATTGTTCGGCGTTCATGGCCCGGCCATGGGCACCGAGGACGGCATCAACCCGGTGGAAAGCCACACCGGCATCAAGATCATGTCCATCAACCTGCTGCTGGAAGATGAGGAAGCCCCCGTTGTGTGGCGCGGCCCCGTGATTGCCGGTGCGGTCAAGCAGTTCTGGCAGGAAGTGATCTGGGACGACGTTGACTTTTTGTTTGTCGATATGCCTCCGGGAACCGGCGATGTGCCGCTGACCGTGTTCCAGACCCTGCCGGTAGACGGCATCATTATTGTATCCAGTCCGCAGGAGCTGGTCGGCATGATCGTTGGCAAGGCTGTGCAGATGGCCGAAATGATGAAGGTTCCCATCCTTGGCATTGTGGAAAACATGAGCTATGTGCTCTGCCCGGACTGCGGCAAGCATATCAACGTGTTTGGCGACAGCCATGTGGACGAGACCGGCAAGAAGTACCACCTGCCCGTGCTGGCCAAAATGCCGCTGAACCCCGAATTTGCCAAAGAGGCGGACGCCGGCATGATTGAAACCTTTGCCGGGGATTATCTGGACGGCGCAGCAGACGCTGTAGCCAAGCTGCTGAAGTAACTTTTTATTTTGGAATCCGGGCACCATGCCCCGTTTGCAGCCTGTGTGGGGGCATGGCCCTGAAAAATTTGTCCATACAGGAGGAAACACATTATGAAAAAGTTCCTGGAAGAGTTCAAAGCTTTTGCCCTGAAAGGCAACATGATGGACATGGCCATCGGTGTTCTCATCGGCGGCGCATTCTCCACGCTGGTCACTTCTTTGACGGACAACATCATTAACCCCATCATTGGCATTTTGTTCCAGACAGATTTCAGTGATGTTGTGCTGCACCTGCCGTTTGACATCAACCTGGGCATCGGTGCATTCATCTCTGCCGTCATTAACTTTATCATTCTGGCATTCGTTCTGTTCTGTATGCTGAAAGCCATGAACAAGCTCATGGACCTGGGCAAGCATGAAGAAGAAAAGCCCGCCGAGCCGGAAGCCCCTAAGGCCCCGACGCAGGAGGAGCTGCTGACCGAGATCCTGGCTGTTTTGAAAGAGCAGCAGGCTGCAAACGGCAAATAACACACCGTTTTGCCCGGCAGTTATTGCCGCAGCTTAATTTTATTAAGTTTAGTCCTTGTAAAGCAAAGCAAATAAGGTCTTTGCGTTAATTTCATAAAAATCTTTTGTTTGATGATTGCCATTTCCCTATTGGTGTGGTATAGTATTGCCAAGAACAAAGACGTTCCCACAAACGGGTTAGTGTACCCGTTGGGGAACGTCTTTTTTCGTATCTATGCCAGGGTGGGAAATGTGCGTTCCCGCCCGGCCCCGCAGGAAATTACGGGAAGGAGCAAAAAACGGATGGAATACTTTACAGAGCGCAAGGCCCCCGCCGGGCTGTATGATCCGCGGTTTGAACATGACAACTGCGGCATTGGTGCAGTTGTGGATATCAAGGGCCGCAAAACCCACAAAACGATCGACGATGCTTTGCAGATCGTGGAGCACCTGGAACACCGTGCCGGTAAGGATGCCGAAGGCAAAACCGGCGATGGTGTCGGTATCCTGCTGCAGATCGGCCACAAGTTCTTCAAAAAAGCTGCCGAAGAAGCCGGCATTACGCTGGGCAACGAGCGTGACTACGGCATTGGCATGTTCTTTTTCCCACAGGAAGAGTTGAACCGCAACCAGGACAAAAAGCTGTTTGAGATCATCTGCAAAAAAGAGGGGCTCAACTTCCTTGGCTGGCGCGAAGTGCCCACCTGCCCGGAAATTTTGGGCCACAAGGCACGTTCCTGCATGCCCAGCATCTGGCAGGCATTTGTGGAACGCCCGGCCCGCGTAAAGCCCGGCATTGACTTTGACCGCAAGCTTTATGTTGCCCGCCGCGTGTTTGAACAGTCCAGCCAGGATACTTATGTGTGCAGTCTTTCCAGCCGCACCATTGTGTACAAGGGCATGTTCCTGGTTAAAGAACTGCGCCTGTTCTATCCCGATTTGCAGAGCGAAGATTATGAATCTGCCATCGGCATGGTGCACAGCCGTTTTTCTACCAACACGGCACCCAGCTGGAACCGTGCCCACCCCAACCGCTTTATCCTGCATAACGGCGAGATCAACACCATCCGCGGCAACGTGGATACCATGCTGGCCCGCGAGGAAACCATTGGTTCCAACTACCTGAAAGAGGATATGACCAAGGTTCTGCCCATTGTGAACCAGGGTGGTTCCGACTCCGCCATGCTGGATAACACGCTGGAGTTTATGGTTATGAACGGCATGGAGCTGCCGCTGGCTGTTATGGTCACTATCCCCGAACCGTGGGAAAACAACCATAGTATGGACCCCAAAAAGCGTGCGTTCTATCAGTATTACGCCACCATGCTGGAACCGTGGGACGGCCCTGCTTCCATCCTGTTCAGTGACGGCGATGTGATGGGCGCTGTGCTGGACCGCAACGGTCTGCGCCCCAGCCGCTACTATATCACCAAAGACGGCCGCCTGATCCTTTCCAGTGAAGTCGGCGTGCTGGATATTCCCGCCGAAGAAATCGTGCGCAAGGACCGCCTGCGCCCCGGCAAAATGCTGCTGGTGGATACCGCCAGGGGTGAGCTGGTGGACGATGAAAGCCTGAAAGCCGATTACGCCAGCCGCGAGCCTTACGGCGAATGGCTGGACCGCAACCTGGTCAACCTGGCCGATTTGAAGATTCCCAACGAGCGCGTACCCAGCCACGAGCATGACGAGCTGGTGCGGCTGCAGAAAGCATTCGGCTACCAGTACGAGGATGTTTCCACCATGATCCTGCCGATGGCAAAGAACGGCTCCGAGCCCGCCGGTGCCATGGGCAGCGATACCCCGCTGGCCGTTTTGAGCCACACCCATCCCCCACTGTTTGAGTATTTTAAGCAGATGTTTGCCCAGGTCACCAACCCGCCCATCGACGCCCTGCGCGAGAAGGTCGTGACCTCCACCACCGTATACGTTGGCGCACAGGGCAACCTATTGGAAGAGGACGCCGAGAACTGCAAGGTGCTGAAAATCACCAACCCCATTTTGACCGAAACCGACCTGATGAAGATCAAGGCCATGAAGGTTCCCGGCTTTAAGGTGGAAACCATCTCCATCTGCTACTATAAGAACACCGACCTGGAAAAGGCCATTGACCGCCTGTTCGTTGATGTGGACCGCGCCTACCGCGATGGTGCCAACATCCTGATTTTGTCTGACCGCGAAATTGATGAGTACCATGTCGCCATCCCCAGCCTTCTGGCTGTGGGCGCAGTTTCCAAGTATCTGGTTCGTACCCGCAAGCGCACCGCCATGGCCCTGATCCTGGAAAGCGGTGAGCCCCGCAAGGTTCATGATTTTGCCACCCTGCTGGGCTACGGTGCCTGCGCCATCAACCCCTATCTGGCACAGGAGACCATCGGCGAGCTGATCAATGAGGGTCTGCTGGACAAAGATTACTATGCCGCCGTGAACGACTACAATAAAGCCGTTCTGGCCGGCATCGTCAAGATTGCCTCCAAGATGGGTATTTCCACCATCCAGTCCTACCAGGGCAGCCAGATTTTTGAAGCGCTGGGCCTGAGCAACGAGGTAGTGGATAAGTACTTTACCAACACCGTCAGCCGTGTGGGCGGCATTACCATCCGCGACATCCAGAACGACCTGGAAGCCCGCCACAAACAGGCATTCGATCCTCTGGGCCTGGATATCAACATGGAGCTGACCAGCCTGGGCGAGCACAAGCTCCGCAGCGGCAAGCTGGCTGAAGATCATCTGTACAACCCGCTGACCATCCACCTGCTGCAGCAGGCCTGCTGGACCGGCGATTACAACAAGTTCAAGGCTTATACCGATGCCGTGAACGCCGAGGGCGGCGATGCCATGCACCTGCGCAGCCTGCTGGACTTCAATTATCCTGATGCCGGTATCCCGCTGGACGAAGTGGAAAGCGCGGATTCCATCGTACACCGCTTCAAGACCGCTGCAATGAGCTATGGTGCCCTTTCTGAGGAAGCCCACGAGTGCATGGCCGTTGCCATGAACCGCATCGGCGGCAAGAGCAACACCGGCGAAGGCGGCGAAGCCGAAGACCGTTTTGGCACCGAGCGCAACAGCGCCATCAAGCAGGTGGCATCCGCCCGTTTTGGCGTGACCAGCAAGTATCTGGTTTCCGCCAGTGAGATTCAGATCAAGATGGCACAGGGCGCAAAGCCCGGCGAGGGCGGCCAGCTGCCCGGCGGCAAGGTTTACCCCTGGGTCGCCAAGACCCGCCACTCCACTACCGGCGTGGGCCTGATCTCTCCCCCGCCGCACCATGATATCTACTCCATTGAGGACCTGGCCCAGCTGATCTATGACCTGAAATGCTCCAACCGCAAGGCTGCCATCAACGTCAAGCTAGTCAGCGAAGCCGGTGTTGGCACCATTGCCGCCGGCGTTGCCAAGGCCGGCGCCGAAGTGATTTTGATTTCCGGTTTTGACGGCGGTACCGGCGCTGCACCGCGCAATTCCATCCACAATGCCGGCCTGCCGTGGGAGCTGGGCCTTGCCGAAGCACACCAGAGCCTGATCATGAACGGCCTGCGTTCCCGCGTGCGCATTGAAGCCGACAGCAAGCTGATGAGCGGCCGCGATGTGGCCATTGCCGCCATGCTGGGCGCTGAAGAGTTCGGCTTTGGCACCGGCCCGCTGGTTGCCATGGGCTGCGTGATGATGCGCGTGTGCAACCTGGACACCTGCCCCATGGGCATCTGCACCCAGAACCCCGAGCTGCGCAAGCGCTTTAAGGGCAAGCCGGAATACATCATCAACTTTATGCGTTTTATGGCCGAGGATCTGCGCGAATACATGGCCCGCCTGGGCGTGCATACCGTGGATGAACTGGTTGGCCGCACCGACCTGCTGAAAGTCAAGGATGTCCCGGCTGGTTCCCGCGCAAGCGAGATGGACCTGACTGCCCTGTTGAAAAACCCGCTGGTGGAAAACAGCAGCGTACACTTCAACGCCAAGGATGTTTACAACTTCGGCCTGGAAAAAACGCCAGATATGCGCGTGCTGATGAAGAAGTTCAAGAAGAGCTTTGACATGGCAGAGTCCAAGCCGATGACCGTTGAACTGGAAGTTGGCAACACCGACCGCGCGTTCGGCACGATTTTTGGCAGTGAGATCACCCGCAAGTTTGGCAACACCCTGCCGGAAGATACCTTCCATGTGATCTGCAACGGGTACGGCGGCCAGAGCTTTGGTGCCTTTATCCCCGCTGGCCTGACCTTGGAACTGGTTGGCGATTCCAACGACTATATGGGCAAGGGCCTTTCCGGCGGCAAGCTGATCGTTTACCCACCCAAGGATGTCACCTATGACCGCAGCGAGAACATTGTCATTGGCAACGTTGCCCTGTACGGTGCAACCGCTGGTAAAGCGTTCATCAACGGTGTGGCTGGCGAGCGTTTCTGCGTGCGCAACTCCGGCGCTACCGCTGTTGTGGAGGGCGTTGGCGACCACGGCTGCGAATATATGACCGGCGGCACCGTGGTGGTGCTGGGCAAGACCGGCAAAAACTTTGCAGCCGGCATGAGCGGCGGCATCGCCTATGTGCTGGATGAGGACTGGGATTTCTACACCCGCGTCAATAAAGACATGGTCAGCCTGGAGCCGGTGGAACACAAGTATGATGTTTCGCTGCTGAAGGATTTGATCCGCGAGCATGTGGAAGCCACCGGCTCCCCCCGCGGCAAGGAAATCCTGGATAACTTTGGCGAGTATCTGCCCAAGTTCAAAAAGGTCCTGCCCCATGACTATGACAAAATGCTGCGCCTGATTGCCCAGATGGAAGAAAAAGGCGAAGACAGCGAGCAGGCACAGATCGAAGCGTTCTATGCAATGAAGAACGCTGCTAACAAATAAGGGAGGCGCAAACGATGGGAAAACCGACAGGATTTATGGAAATTGCCCGGCAGACCAGCACGGAGCTGCCGCCCGAAGAACGCATTCAGAACTTTAACGAATTTCACATCCCGCTGCCGCAGGATGAACAGCAGGCGCAGGGTGCCCGCTGCATGGATTGCGGCGTACCGTTCTGCCAGGCTGGCATGATGATTGGCGGCATGGCAAGCGGCTGCCCGCTGAACAACCTGATCCCCGAATGGAACGACCTGGTCTACCAGGGCAAGTGGGATCTGGCTGTACATCGCCTGCGCGCCACCAACCGCTTCCCGGAGTTTACCAGCCGGGTATGCCCCGCTCTGTGCGAAGCTGCCTGCACCTGCGGCTACACCACCGGCAGCCCTGTTACCGTGAAGGAGAACGAGCACGCCATTGTAGAATATGGCTATGAATCCGGCCTACTGACCGCCTGCCCGCCCCCGACCCGCACCGGCAAAACCGTTGCCGTGGTAGGTGCCGGCCCTGCCGGCCTTGCGGTTGCCGATTACCTGAACAAGCGCGGCCACAAAGTGACCGTGTACGAGCGTGAGGACCGCGTGGGCGGCCTGCTGATGTACGGCATCCCCAACATGAAGCTGGAAAAGCAGGTCATCGACCGCCGCGTGAACATCATGAAGGCCGAGGGCATTGACTTTGTAACCTGCGCCGATGTTGGCGGCAGCACCCCTGCCCAGGATGTGCTGGATGCACACGATGCCGTTGTGCTGGCCTGCGGTGCCAAGCAGGCGCGTGACATCAACGCCCCGGGGCGCGATGCACAGGGGATCTACTTTGCCGTGGATTACCTGACCAGCGTGACCCGCAGCCTGCTGGATTCCGGCTTTTCCGATGGCAAGGCCGTGAGTGCCAAGGACAAAAAGGTGTTAGTCATCGGCGGCGGCGATACCGGCAACGACTGTGTCGGCACCGCCATCCGCCAGGGCTGCGCAAGCGTGACCCAGCTGGAAATGATGCCCTGCCCGCCCACAGAACGCACCGCCGCCAACGCCTGGCCCGAATGGCCCAAGGTGCTGAAAACCGATTACGGCCAGCAGGAAGCCATTGCCGTGTTTGGCAGCGACCCGCGCATTTACCAGACCACGGTCAAAGAGTTCTATAAGAATGAAGCCGGTCAGGTTTGCGGTGCTCTGATTGCCAAGCTGGAAAGTAAAGTGGTGGATGAAGCCACCGGCCGCCGCGCCATGGTGCCCACCGGCGAAGAATTTGCCATCGAGTGCGACCTGGTGCTGATTGCCGCCGGTTTTACCGGCTGCCAGCCCTATGTGGCCGAAGCGTTTGGCGTTGACCTGACCAAGCGCGGCACCGTTGCCGATACTAAGTACGCCACCAACGTGCCCCATGTATTTACCTGCGGCGATATGCGCCGCGGCCAGAGCCTTGTTGTTTGGGCCCTGCGCGAAGGCCGCGATGCCGCCGCCGAGGTGGATAAGAGCCTGATGGGCTACACCAACCTGTAACAAGCCATTTTCTTAACATCCGTTTTATAATAGACAGCAGCCCCCGTACCGATGTGCGCACAAAATCATCGGTGCGGGGGCTGCTGCTTTATGATTTTATTATGCCTTCAGGTTATTTATCCTTATTGTCCTTGTGGAACGCCACATAGAAGCAGAGGATGAGCCCCGCGCACATGGCCGCTGTGGAGATGATGAACGGCACCAGCGTTTGGGTACCCAAAAAGCTGCCCAGCAGGCCGTTAATGCCATTATAGTTCCAGGGGTTCATAACGGCATAGATAAAGCAGATCGAAGAAAACACAAGGCCAACCAACGTCAGCAGCAGGCCGCATAACAGTTTGGGTTCCATAGTTTTCCCTCCTCTTCGTAATACATTTTATTTTCTGTTCTTGCATACATCAATGTCTCGCTTACCGAGCCGCTGATGGTTGATCTCACAGCATTTTATCCAGCAGCGGCCAAAGCGCCTGGGTGTTGGCGTTGAACTGGGGGTAAAAATCATCCTGGATGGAATAATCAAAATACAGGGCGCGTGCAATGCGGCGGGCGGCGGGCAGGTAGCGCGGGTTTTCGCGTCCGCCTGCCTGCTGCAGCTTATCCGAAAGCTGGGTACACACCACAGCCCACCGGGCGTCAATCCCGGCGCGGGCGGTGATGGCGGCATCGTCCAGGTAATTTTGCAGGGTGCGCTGTTCCTGCGCGGATACGCGGGCACCGCACAATGGCAGCTGCACGTAATATTCCATGGCGGCTGTTGCCGGGTCAATGGCCTGGCCCAGCGGGTAAAGGGCGCAGGCCAGCGGGCGGGCGGCGTGGATGGTGCAGGCATCGGCCTCAAAAAAGGGGCAGTTGCCTGTGCGGGCATTGGGGCGCAGCACCACGGCAGGCAAAAGGGTCTGCGGGGCAAACTCCTGCTTGCAAAAAGCATCCGCCGTCAAGCGCGGGGGCAGGCCCAGGCGGCGGGCAATGCGGTACAGGTCATAACCGGAAAGCACCAGGTCCCGCCGGTTACGGCAGCAGTCCCCGCAGCCTGCACAGACAAAGTCAAATGGCTCCCCTGCCGCCAGCCGCGGGCACTGGGCCAGCGCAGCGGCAGATTCGGCACGACCCGGTTCTGTCACAGGCGCACCTCCAGTGGGGTCTGTTCGCCATCCGCCATGGCGCGCACAGCCTTAAAGGCGCTTTCCACCATGCTGGCCACGTTCACATCGGTATAAAACGCGGTATGCGGGGTAAAGATCACATTCGGGAAGCTGCGCAGCATGGCAAGTTCGCGGTTCTGCAACGCATCGCCCATATGGTTAAAGTAGAACAGGCCGTTCTCATTTTCCACAACGTCCAGGCCGGCTGCGCCGATCTTGCCGCTTTCCAGCCCGTTTACCAGCGCTTCCGGATCAATCAGGGTACCGCGGGCGGTGTTGATCAGCACAACGCCGTTTTTCATCTTGGCAATAGCGTTGGCATCGATCATATGGCGGTTGGCGGCGGTGGCGTTGGTGTGCAGGGTGATGATATCACAGCTCTTGTACAGGGTATCCAGATCCACATACTCGGCATACTGGCGGGCTTCATCGTTGGGGTACAGGTCGTAAGCCAGCAGCTTGCAGCCAAAGCCGCTTAAGTGGCGCAGCACAGTGCGGCCAATGTTGCCGGTGCCGATCACACCCACCGTCATACGGGTGATGTCGCGGCCCATCTTGCCGTTCAGTGAATAATCCTGGGCATCAGCACGGCGCAGAATCTGGCCCACTTTGCGGTTGCACATCAGCATCAGCATAATGGCATAATCGGCCACACCTGCCGGCGGATACCAGGAATGGGAGATGCGCATGCCAAGCTCCTTGGCTTTCTGCTGCGGGATATGGTCATAGCCAATGCTGCGGCAGGGCAGGAATTTGACCCCCATCGCGGCCCAGGCTTCCAGATATTCCGGCGTGATCAGGCAGGGGTTGGTGCTGACGGCATCGCAGCCTTTGGCAAGTTCCAGGTTATCCGGCGTGGGGACCGCTGCGGTATAGGCATAATCAATGCCGTACTGTTTGCTGTATGGCTCACAATAGGCTTGCTCGTCGAAAGGACGGAGGGCATAAAACATGATCTTCATGGTACAACCTCCTTAATAATAGGGTTACAAAAACGGCTTCTTCATGGGGCTGCTCAAATCACAGGGTAAAATCCAGGGTCTCCCCCAGCCAGCCCATGCACAGGGGCAGCCAGGCGTTGTTATGCTTGTTAGGGGTGTTGACCTCGTTGGTGCAGGTGCTGGAGCCATGGCCGCCATGGGTGAACAGGTGCAGCTCAAACGGCACGTTGTTCTCTTTCAGGGCGCCTGCCAGCAGCAGGCTGTTTTCCACGGGTACAGCCTGATCTTCCACGGTGTGCCAGATGAAGAAAGGCGGCACATCGGGGCGCACCTGGTTTTCCAGGCTCATGGTCTGCAGCAGGGCTTCATCCGCGCCGCACAGGTTCTCAAAAGAACCGCGGTGGGCAAACTTGCCGCTGGTGATAACGGGGTACCCCAGCACCACCGCATTGGGGCGGGCTTCGGTTCCGGTAATACCAAGGGCCTGCTGCACGGGAGCTGCATCCCACAGCAGGGCGGTGGAAGCCGCCAGGTGGGCACCGGCAGAAAAGCCAACGATGGTGATCTTATCCGCCGCAATGCGCAGGTCCGCCGCATTCCGGCGCAGGTACAGGATGGCGGACGCGGCTTCGGTCAGCGGCTGCCACAGCAGCGGGGCGTGGCCGGTGGAATAAATCAGGGTGAACACATGGTAGCCGGCCTGCAAAAACTGGACGGCAACAGGGTCCGCTTCGCGCGGGGAGCAGTAGCGGTAGCCGCCGCCGGGCAGGATCAGCACCGCCGGGCGGGTGTTGTAGCTGGGCATTTCGGTGGTTTCGTCACGCAGGTAGCCGGTCAGCATGGCACCGGTGGCAAGTTTATGTTCTACAAATTTCATAACATCAGGCTCCTAATAATAAATATGAAGATACAGTTATTAGGATAGCGCAAAAAATGTGCTTTGAAAAGCCTTTTTCTGTATTTTACATACAGTTTTTTAACTTTTTGTAAAAAGGGCAATCAGGGCTTGCACTTTGCGGGTAAGAGTGCTAATATATGCTTAGCACTTAAAGCACGCGAGTGCTAAACCATAAAATATATAAAAGTGAGGTCATTGTAACTATGGCAATGCATCAGTTTAAGGCCGAGAGCAAAAAGCTGCTTGACCTGATGATCAATTCTATTTATACCAACCGCGAGATCTTCCTGCGCGAGCTGATCTCCAACGCATCGGATGCCTGCGACAAGCTGTATTTCAAGAGCCTGACGGACACCTCCATCAACGTAAAAAAAGAAGACCTGCACATTCATATTGCAGCCGACAAAGAGAACCGCACCCTGACCATCAGCGATAACGGCATTGGCATGACTAAGGATGAGCTGGAAAAGAACCTTGGCACCATTGCCCGCTCCGGCAGCCAGGACTTTAAGGCAAACAATCAGAACGAGAATATTGACATCATCGGTCAGTTCGGCGTTGGCTTCTACTCCGCTTTCATGGTTGCCAGCAAGGTGACCGTTGTTTCCCGTGCGGAGGGCAGCGAGGAAACCTGGCAGTGGTCGTCCTCCGGCGTGGAGGGATACACCCTGACCGAAGCCGAAAAGCCGGAAGTTGGCACCGAGATCACCCTGGTGCTGAAAGAGGACACCGAAACCGACAAATACAGCGAATATCTGGACGAGTACACCATCTCCGGCCTGGTCAAGAAGTACAGCGATTACATCCGCTACCCCATTACCATGTACCGCGAGAAGAGCCGCCAGAAGCCGAAGCCGGAGGACGCCGGTGACGACTATAAGCCGGAGTACGAAACCTACACCGAGCTGGAAACCCTGAACAGCATGGTGCCCATCTGGAAGCGCGATAAGAAAGATGTAAAGCCGGAAGAATACAACGAGTTCTACAAGAGCAAGTTCATGGATTATTCCGACCCGCTGCGCGTGATTACCAGCCGCACCGAGGGCACCGCAACCTACACCGCCCTGCTGTTTGTGCCCGGCCAGACGCCGTATGATTACTACACCAAGGAGTACGAAAAGGGTCTGGCCCTGTATGCTTCCGGCGTTATGATCATGGAAAAATGCGCTGACCTGCTGCCGGATTACTTCAGCTTTATCAAGGGCGTTGTGGACAGCGAGGACCTGAGCCTGAACATCAGCCGTGAAACGCTGCAGAAGGACGGCCAGGTAAAGCTGATCCGCAACAGCCTGGAAAAGAAGATCAAGAACGAACTGCACGCCATGCTGGTGAACGACCGCGAAAAGTACGAAACCTTCTGGAAAGCATTTGGCCGCCAGATCAAGTTTGGTATTTACGGCGATTACGGCATGCACAAAGACCTGCTTTCCGACCTGCTGATGTTCTACTCTGCCAAGGAGCAGAAGCTCATCACGCTGGATGAATACATTGAGAAGATGCCGGAAGGCCAGAAGGCCATTTACTTTGCCGCCGGTGACGAGGCGGCCCGCCTGGGCAAACTGCCCAACGCACAGCTGGTGCTGAGCAAGGGCTATGACCTGCTGCTGTGCAGCGAGGATGTGGATGAATTCTGCCTGCAGATCATGCACGACTACAAGGAAAAGGAATTCAAAAACATCAACTCCGGCGATCTGGGCCTGGAAACCGAGGATGAAAAGAAGGCTGCCGAGGAGACCGCAACCGAAAACAAGGACCTGTTTGAGGAGATCAAGAAGGCCCTGAACGGCAAGATCAAAGATGTGAAGGTCAACCCGACTTTGCAGGATCACCCGGTATCGCTTTCCAGCGAGGGCGGTATTTCCATGGAGATGGAAAAGATCCTGCGCAAGATGCCTGCCGGCGGCGAGGGCATGGAGAGCACCAAGGTGCTGGAGCTGAACCCCAACCACGCCGTGTTCGGTGCGCTGAAAGCCGCTCATGAGGCCGGTGACACCGACAAGATCAATAAGTACGCCGAGCTGCTGTACGACCAGGCCCTGCTGATTGAGGGCCTGCCGCTGGAAGACCCCGTTGCCTACGCACAGCTGGTCTGCGACCTGATGAAGTAATGGCAGCCAGGCTTTATGCCAGACAATCTAAGGCAACACCGCACAATTCCCGCCTGACGGCTTAAGCACCGCTCCGGCGGCTGCGGCACGGCATCTGCGTTGTCAAAATGCTCGATAATACATCCAGTATTATCTGCGCTTTTGGCTTAGCAGCTGCCGTGCCTCGCTCGCCGTATCGGCACTTAGAATTATGCGGTATTGCCATAGCATAACAATCCCCCGCCGGGCGGTGCTGCAAAGTGCTTTGCCCGGCGGGGGATTTGTTTTTTGGGTATTATTTTTCGTTTTCGTCCTTGGCCAGTGGCAGCTGCATCATCACTTTTGCACCGTGGGGGTCCCGGTTGACAAACTGCACGCTGCCGCCGTGGGCGTTTATGATTTGCTCCACCACATGCAGGCCCAGAATATGCGGGGCGTTCTCCCCTTCCGGTTCGCCGTTCAGCACGGCCAGCACGCTTTGCGGGTAGCCGGTGCCGTCATCCTGTATGGTCAGGTGCAGCGTTGTTTCGTCGGCATCCGCGTGGAAAGCCAGCGTGATCGGCCCCGCATTATGGCGCACGGCGTTTTGCAGCACATTTTCCAGCGCACGGGTCAGCAGAGCGGCATCAGCGTGCAGGATGGCGGTTTCTACTGCCGGGGTAATGCTGCAATCCAGTGTGCAGCGGGCGGCCAGGGGGTTCTCACAAAAAGCCGCCACCACCCGGCGCAAAAACGGCCCCGCCTGGGTGGACCGGCGGCGCAGGGGCTGGGCGCCGTATTGCAGCTTGCTGGTCAGGTTCAGGTCCTCAATCAGGCTGCGGATTTTTTCGCACTGGGTGCAGATGCCGCCCGCTTTCTGTCTGGCTGCTGCGGGCAGGGTGGCATCCCGCTGCAGCTGTTCCGCCCAGCCCAGGATCAGTGCCAGCGGAGTGCGGATATCATGGCTGACCCCGGCGATCCACTCGGTTCGGGCGGTATCCCGCCGAGCAATGATCTCATTGCGGCGGCGCAGCTGCTCGCTGGTTTCGTTCAGCTTTTGGGCAAGCTCCCCCGCAAAGCCGGCGGCAGGCAGGCTGACCGTACCGCCCTGCGCCAAGGTATCCAGCCCGGCTGTTACGGTTTGCAGGCTTTTGATCCCGCGCCAGCTGAAGAACAGGCAGCACCCCAACACCACCAGCAGGAGCTCCACCATGGTGGGCTGAATGCTTTTGGCCAGCATCACTATCATTTTTTGCTTCATGTCGATGTTATACTTCCAGCAGGTTCCAACCGGTTCCGCCACAACAAACAGCCCGTAATCCGCCGCCCAGCACTGCACGGGGTAATCGGCCAGGTACCAGTGGGAGAACACGGCAACTTCCGATGCCGTGTACCGGTGATTCAGCTTTTGCGGCAGGTCTTGCTGCCAGATGACATTGCCATTATCGTCCAGCACCATGGCCCAGGCATAGCCCTGCATCCATTCCGCCGGGGTATGTTCCCGACCCCATTGCAGGCCGGTTTCGGTTTGCTTTAGGGCATCAGCCAAGGCGCCGACCCGGTAGCCTGTTGCATCCACCGCGTTGGACTTGAACCCCACATAAAAAATCTGCCCCACCAGCAAACCGCCCACCAGCAACACAATAGCGGCTGTAGCCAGCACATAGCGGCGGATCAGGGCTGCAAAAGTTTTCATTGTGCGCTCTCCTCTGCCAATTTATAGCCGATGCCCCGCACCGTTAAAAGGTACTGCGGCTTGCTGGGGTTGGGTTCCAGCTTTTCCCGCAGGTGGCGGATGTGAACATTCAGGCTGTTCTCGTACCCGTAATAGTCTGCCCCCCACACGGCTTCGCACACCGCGTCATAAGTAACGATATGGCCGCGGTTTTCGGCCAGCTTTTGCAGCAGAGCGCGCTCGGTGGCCGTCAGGGGCTGGGCGGTGCCATCCGGCAGGCGGACCAAAGCATCGGCCAGATACACCGTGCGCTGGCCCAGCTGGAGCGTTTTTGCGGCAGCCCGCCACAGTTCGCCCCGATAGCAGCGCTGCAAAATGCGCTGGATGCGCAGCAAAAGCTCCTGCGTTAAAAACGGCTTGGTCAGGTAGTCGTCCGCGCCCAGGCCCAGACCAAACAGCCGGTCGGCGTCAGCATCGCGGGCAGAAAGAAAAAGCGCCGGGATATCCGCCATGCTGTGCAGCGTGCGGAACAGGGTAAAGCCGTCCCCATCCGGCAGGTTGATGTCCAAAATCATCAGGTCCGGGCGGTTGGCGGCAAATGCCGCTTGGGCCGCTGCGCAGCCGGTGCAGGCGGTCAGCTGGTTGTAGCCGGTGCTGCGCAGCGCCGTGGTAACAAGGTTCAGCAGATCCTGGTTGTCATCCACAATCAAAATTTTAGCATCATAAATGGTTTGCATGGGTGCGCCCCCCTTTGTGCTTTTATTATAATACGAGCACCGGGCTGCCGATAGAGCCGCCGGGCAGAATTAAGCTAAACTTAAGCTGGGCTTTGTGGCAGGTTAAGGTCGGCGTGTTACCATGCCTTTGTTCCCAAAAGATGAACAAAGGAGTGTTAGCCATGCAATATGTAATTGAAACAAAACGGCTGTGCAAAACCTATGGTGGCCGCACCGTGGTTCACAATCTGGACCTGCATGTTCCGCAGGGGTGTGTGTATGGTTTTATTGGGCCAAATGGCGCGGGTAAATCTACCAGCATGAAAATGCTGCTGGGGCTGGTTCACCCCACGGCGGGCAGCGTGGCTCTGCTGGGCCGCACATTGACGGAGCGTACCCGGCTGGAGCTGCTGCGCCAGACCGGCAGTTTGATTGAGTCGCCATCCGGCTACCTGCACCTTACTGCGCAGGAAAACCTTGAAATTGTAGCCGACCTGAAAGGCGTGCCCTACAAAGACATCGACCGCGTGCTGGAAATTGTACACCTGCAGGCAGACCGAAAGCGCAAGGTGGGGCAGTATTCCCTTGGCATGAAACAGCGCCTGGGCATTGCCATGGCTCTGCTGGGCAGCCCCAGGCTGCTGATCCTGGATGAACCCACCAACGGTCTTGACCCGGCTGGCATCCAGGAAATGCGTGCATTGATCCACGATATGCCAGATGCCTGCGGTGCCACGGTGCTGATTTCCAGCCATTTGCTGGGCGAGATGGAGCAGATTGTGAGCCAGGTGGGCATCATCAACCACGGCCAGCTGCTGTTTGAAGGCCCGCTGGCGGAATTGCAGCGCCACAGCCGCGGCAATGTTGTTCTGCGCCTGCTGGCTCCGGACCGCGGGGCCGCCGTGCTGCGCCGCTACGGCCTGACCCCGCAGCCTGCGGACAACGGCTGCCTGCTGCCCACCATGGAGGATGCCCGCCTGGCCGCGCTGGTGCAGGATCTTGCCGCCGAGGGGGCCGGGGTGGTTGGCGTGGAGCGGCAGACCAAGAATCTGGAAGAAATTTTCCTGAGCCTGACCAACACGCAAACCGGCAAGGAGGTGGGCTGACATGTACACAAGCATCCGCGCCGAGCTGCAAAAGGCCTGCCGCCGGCATGATCTGATTGTCTGCCTGCTGGTGCCGGTCATGGCGCTGCTTTGGTGCCAGTCCGCTGCGCCGACCGGTGCTGACGAGCTGGCATCCGCTTATAGTGCCCTGTTTTACAGCCTGCCTATCATCAATACCATTTTAATGCCGTTGGCCATGGCGATTCTGGCAAGCAGGCTTTGGGATGTGGAAGTCAAAGGCTGTACGCCCAAACTGCTGTATACCCTGCAAAGCCGCCGCAGCCTGTTTGCCGCAAAGGCAGCGCTGGGGCTGGCGGAGATCTTTTTGATCGTCACGCTGGAAGCTGCGGGCGCCCCGCTGATCGGGCACTTGCAGCATTACACGCAGCCCTACCCCGCCGCAGGCCAGGCTGCCTATCTCTGGGGCTGCACCTTTGCCGTGGACTGCATGATTTTTTTCTCTGAGCTGCTTTTGACAGTGCTGCTGGCCAATCCCCTGCCCGCTTTGTGTGTGGGCATTCTTGGCACGCTGCTGGGACTGTTCAGTGCCTTTATGCCGGCATGGGTCGGCTATTTTGTGCCGTGGGGGTATTTTATCCCTCTGAACACCTACCGGATTGCGGACTGGGACCAGGCCAGCAAAGTAGTCACCTACATGATTGTGCCGTTCCGGTGGCCGCTGCTGGTTGCCACGGTGGTTTTGGCCGGTATTTTGTTTTTTGCCGCGTGGTATGCCATGCGGAACAAGGAGGTGTGACCCATGCTGCTGCGTTGTATCCGTGCAGAAAACCGCAAACTGCACGCTTCGCCCATCTGGTTTATGTTTTTTATTCTGCCCATCATTTCCGCCGGGTACGGAACCTTCAACTACCTGCAAAACCTTGAAATTTTGCGGGACGGCTGGTACAGTCTGTGGACCCAGCACACACTATTTTACTCGCTGTTTTTCTTCCCCTGCATGGTGGCGGTATACGCGGCGTACCTGTGGCGGCTGGAGCACATAGGCCACAACTGGAACCTGATTATGGCGGAGCCGGTGCCGCCCTTTTACCTGTTCCTTGCCAAGTTGCTTGTGGTGACAAAGCTGGTACTGCTGACTCAGGCATTTGTGTTTGTATTGTACTGGTTCTGCGGCCGGGTGTTCGCCGGGTTCACAGCGCCCCCGCCGGCCATTACCATCTTTTACCTGGTGCGCAGTGTACTGGGCGGGCTGGCCGTGGTGGCGGCGCAGCTGCTATTTTCCATGGTGATCCGCAGCTTTGCCTTGCCGGTGTTTTTGGGGCTGGCCGGGGGTGTTTCCGGCATGCTGCTGGCCAGCCGGGGCTACTGGTACGCCTGGCCCTATTGCCTGATGCAGCGCGGCATGAACGCTAACCAGAGCAGTGATATGCTGGCGGACAGCTACCTAGGCTTCACTTTGGCCTGTGTTGGCTGGCTGGCGCTGATTTTGCTTGCGGTCCAGCTGCTGTTGAGCCACCAGGATGTAAAGGTCCGGTAAAGGCTGCACCGGCTTTGCCGCGCATTTTGACCGCTTTTGTAAAATTGCCTCAAAAAAAGTGGACGTTTTTGGGGGTTAATGGGTTTTATTTGCCGGGCAGGTATGATATAATAAGCCAGGTTTGCGGCCAGCTTTGCCGCACTGCCGGTTTGAACGTATTTCCCGAACGTGTGCCTGCCCCGCGCATGGCACCGTTTGACCAAGGTGTATCTGAAAAGTCGAAAATATCGTCTATTTCTACAAACACAGCGAGATTTTGCGTTAAAAAGCCTTGGAATCCACAAAGGATTCCGGCGGCTCTTTGCCTTACATCCTGCTTGTTTTTGCGAAATATCCGTCATTTTCTTTGTTTTCAGATACACCATAAGGAAAGGATGGCTGTTGATGAGACATTTGATTGATCCCCTTGACTTTACAAAGGAAGAAACCCAAAAGCTGCTGGACCTTGCGGACCGCATCCATGATGACCCCGAAGCATACCAGGATGTAGCTGACCGCAAGCGCCTGGCCACACTGTTCTATGAGCCTTCCACCCGCACCCGCCTTTCGTTTGAATCGGCGATGCTGCGTTTGGGCGGCAAGGTGTTGGGTTTCCCGGATGCCGGTGTTTCCAGTGCTTCCAAGGGTGAAACCGTTGCGGATACCATCCGCATTATCAGCTGTTATGCGGATATTGCCGCCATGCGCCACCCCAAAGAGGGGGCCCCGCTGCGCGCTTCCCTTTACAGCAAGATCCCGGTGATCAATGCCGGTGACGGCGGCCACAGCCACCCCACCCAGACCCTGTTGGACATGATGACCATCCGCCGCCGCAAGGGCCGTTTGGACAACCTGACCATTGGTTTCTGCGGCGACCTGAAGTTTGGCCGCACGGTACATTCCCTCATCAAGAGCCTGGCCCGCTATGACAACGTAAAGTTTGTCCTGATCAGCCCCGAAGAACTGCGCGTGCCGGATTACATCATCAATGAAGTACTGGAGCCCCGCGGCATCCCCTACATTGAGACCCGCAACCTGGAAGGTGCTCTGCCGGACCTCGATATTTTGTACATGACCCGTGTGCAGCGCGAGCGCTTTTTCAATGAGGAAGATTACATCCGCCTGCGTGACAGCTACATCCTGACCGCCGAAAAGCTGAGCCTTGCCCCGGCGGACATGGCGGTGCTGCATCCCCTGCCGCGTGTGAACGAAATTACGCTGGATGTGGACGATGACCCGCGCGCCGCCTACTTTGAGCAGGCACAGAACGGCGTGTATGTGCGCATGGCTTTGATTATGACGCTGCTGGGGCTGAAAGACCCCAAAACCGGGGAGGTTGCTTTTGAATGCTGAATATTGATGAAATCATGAACGGCGTGGTCATTGACCACATTACCGCCGGGACCGGGCTTTCGCTGTATCACCTGCTGGAGCTGGAAAAGCTGAGCGAAGCCAGCGTGGCCCTGCTGCAGAACGTGCGCAGCCAGAAAAGCGGCAAAAAGGATATTATTAAAATCGAGGGCGATATTTCCGGCTTGAATTTTGATGTGCTGGGTTATGTGGACCCGCAGATCAGCCTGACCTTTATTGAGAACGGTCATGTGACCCGCAAGGTGCGCCCGGACCAGCCCAAGCGCCTGGTGAACGTGATCAAGTGCACCAACCCCCGCTGCATTACCTCCCTGGAGACCGGCTGCGACCACATCTTTGCCCTGACCCCCAGCGGACGCTACCGCTGCGTTTACTGTGAGCAGGAGTTCAAGGTACGCCCGTAAGGCAGTGCCGCATTTTCCTGTTCTGTTCCCATAATAAGTTCAGACCCGGCATGATGGAACGGATTTTGCTGTTCCCCTGCCGGGTCTGTTTTTTCTTGCTGTTTTGCGCGTGTTTCCTTGCCGCAATTTCCTGCTTGTGGTACGATGTGCACAAAGAACCCTTGTTAATGGGAGGTAATTTTATGAATTGGGGAATTTTAGCTACCGGCACCATTGCCAACAAATTTGCCACAACAGTCAATGCGATGGCTGCCGAGGGCGAGCGGCTTGCCGCAGTCGGCTCCCGCCGGGCCGAAAGTGCCAAAGCCTTTGCGGCGCAGTACAACATCCCGCACTGGTACGCCAGCTATGAAGAGCTTGCCGCCGATCCCGCCGTAGATGCCATCTACATTGCTACGCCCAACGCCCTGCATTACGAAAACTGCAAGCTCTGCCTTGAGCACGGCAAGCATGTTCTGTGCGAAAAGCCGTTCACCATCAATGCAGAGCAGGCCAAAGAGCTGTATGCCCTGGCGGAAAAAAAGCAGCTTTTTATCATGGAAGCATTCTGGATTCGCTTTTTGCCGCTGTATGCCAAATTGCAGCAGATGCTGGCGGATGGGGTGATCGGTACACTGCAAACCATCACCTGCCAATACGGTTTTACCACTGAAGGCGCCCGCCGCGAGCGCAAATTCAACTCTGCTTTGGGCGGTGGCGCTTTGCTGGATATTGGCATTTATAACCTTGGCTTTTTGCAGATGGTCACCGGCCAGCAGCCCCAGAACGTGCAGACAGAAGAGCTGCGCCTGACAGAATACGGCACCGATGAATACAGCAAACTGCGGCTTGCCTACCCCAGCGGCTGCACGGCGGAATCGGTGCAAACCATCGGCCAGCGCCTTACCCGCATGGCCTGCATTGTGGGCACCAAGGGCCGCATTACCCTGCCGGACTTCCAGTACGCCGAACATATGACGCTGGAACTGGACGGCCAGCCACCGCAGGAACTGGATTCTCCCTTTGATGTGAACGGCTTTGAATACCAGATTCGGGAAGTAAGCCGTTGTGCTGCCACTGGCAGGCACCACAGCAGCATTTATACCCCGCAGCAAAGCATTGCCCTGACCCAACTGATGTATGATATCCGCATGGCCTGGGGCATGAAATTTGAGGGCGAGGAATAAGCAGCTTTTGGTAAAGCTTTGTCCCCTTTTTATATTTTCCACACAGACAAAAACAGCCCCAGGCGGCACCTTTTATGGGTACTGCCCGGGGCTGTTGCTTTTCAGAACCGGGCATACAAAAAGCCCGTATTGGAATAAAAGCTTGCCATCAGCAAAAAGGCAAAAATGGCAAATTCGTACACAGCCCAGCGCACCGGGCGCGGCGCGGCGTTGACCCAGGCGCGCAGGTGCAGGCCGCATTCATGCAGCACATCCACCAGCACCAGCAACGCAATGCCCAACAACAGCAAGAGCAGTTCCAGCTTGCTGGTCAGGCCTAGCAGCCAGTACTGGGCAAACACCTCGTGCCCGGGGTTATGCAGGATACCGGCAAAGTATGCCGCCGCATTGCCCAAACTGCTGGTGCGGAAGATGGTAAAGGTTGTAACAAAGATGGCAAATGTCAGCGGCACGCCCACGATGCGCAGCGGCAGAGATTTGCGCTTGCGCAGCGGAGCGGGCATGTGGTCCTCCGTCACCTGGCACAGGCCGTGCAGCCCGCCCCAGACAAGGAAGGTCCAGTTGGCGCCGTGCCACAGCCCGCTGACCAAAAAGGTCAGCAGCAGGTTGGCATCCCGCCGGGCAATGCCCTTGCGGTTGCCGCCCAGTGGGATATACACATAATCCCGGAACCACTGCGAAAGGCTGATATGCCACCGGGCCCACAGCTCCTTGACGCTGGCAGAAAAAAACGGCTGGCGGAAGTTTTCCGGCAGGTGCAGGCCCAGGATCTCGCCCATGCCCAGCACAATATCCGTGTAGCCGGAAAAATCGGCATACAGCTGGAACGAATACATAACCGTGGCAAAAATCAGCTGACTGCGGTCAAAGGACGCCGGGTCCGCAAAGGCGGCGCTGACCACAATGGCCGCACGGTCCGCAATGGCAAACTTTTTGAAATACCCCCACGCACTGCGCTGCAAACCGCTGACCAAACGCTGGGTTTCAAACGTTTTGGGGGCGGCTTCCAGCTGGGGCATCAGGGTATTATAGCGGTTGAACGGCCCCTGGGTGAGTGAGAGGAAAAAGCTCGCATAGCACCACAGCCGTGCATAGCTGGGCGTGGGTGCTGTACGGCCATGCCACACATCCAGCAGGTAGCCCGCCAGCTGCAAGCTGTAATACGCAAGGCCAAAGGGCTTATACAAATCCCGCAGGCCCGGCACCAGCATGCCGCTGTATTTGAGCACCAGCAGCGGCAGCAGGGCTGCGGCCAGCCCCAGTGCCAGCCACCCGCGGCGGCTGGGCTGCTCTGGCTGCGCATGCTGCGCGGCCTGCCACACCACTGCCGTGGCAAGGGCTACCGCAAAAAACGCGCCGATATCAATGGAAAGGCAGAACACTGCGTTGGCTGCCAGAACCAGCTTCCAGCGGGAAGGCTGGGGCACGCGGTACCACAGGCAGACAAACAGCGCCATAAACGGCAAAAAGCCAAGGGATGTAACAGAAACCATCAGTTGCCCTCCCCCTGCTGCACGGTGCTGTCCGGCGATATGGCCAATTTTTCGGCAACCGTATCATAGAACAGGCCGCTTACATCCTCGCCCGCCGCGCTGCGGGCGACCACCGTGGCGAACGCCTTGCTGAACGTTTCTGCCCCCTGCCCGTTCAGGTGGTGCATATCTGAAAAATCGTCAAAGCCAATGGGCAGCAGGTCGGTATCCTTAAAGAGCGAAAAATCCCAATACTGGGTGCCGTTGGCCGCGGCAAAGCTGCGCATGGCATCCACATAGGCCTGGTAGTTCTGGGTATCCTGCACATAGGCGCTGGGCAGCGGGGCGGTGACCAGCACCAGGCGGATGTTCTGCTTTTTGCAGAACTCGGCAATGCGGGTCAGGTTCGCCCGGCCAAACGGTGAGATTGGCGCGCTGGCATCCACGTGCATCAGGGTGCCGAACCCCCAGATGCTGGTACCCTCGGTATAGACAAAACCGCGGTCCCGGTAGGCTTCGCCCTCGTCCGGGTAGGTGACCCAGCCATAGTTCCCCGCGTTATAGCCGCCGGTCAGCTTGCCGCGCCAAAGGGCCGGCAGCTCACCGGGGTCAGCAATAGCATGGCGCGCCGGGAACACCAGATCCGCAAATGCCGCGGCACCGCCCATCTCCCACAGATACTGGTAACGGTAGGGCGAGGACGCGCGCATGTAATCGGTGATCAGGTAGCAGGCCAGCGGAACATTGCTGGATTTTTGCTGATTATAGCCGGTATAGAAGGTTTCCAGATAGACGGTTTTCAGCGGGCTGTTGGCGGCGGCTTCCCGAATAAGCCAATAGGAGCCATCCGGCTGCTGCTGGCTGGTGCCAAGGTTAAAGCTGTGACTGCCCAGAATGGGGTCAATGGTATCCGGGTCAAAGCTGCGGTAGCTGTGGGAGGAACCCACAAACACAGTATCCACTGCATCCGCTTGGGCGTAATACTCCCCCAGCGTCACACGGGAATAGGCGTGCAGGTCATCCACCAGCAAAAAGTTCAGCAGCAGGCAGAGCGCCGCCGTGATGGCCGCAAACAACACAAACAGGCCCGCCTTGTGCAGCGGGCCGGGAATGCGGCTGGGTTTTGGGGTTGTATGGGGCATGTAGCTTCCTTTACGTTTGCCATCTGCCGCGCGGTATGCGCCGCGGCTCAGGTTTCAATTTTTATATGGGGGCAGCGGGGATTGTAAGCGGCAAGGTCCAGGCGCCAAGTGGTGTTGCCATCGGCATCCTCGGCCGTTTTTTCAAAGCCGTACCCAGCATAAAATTCCCGCACCATAGCGTTTTTGGCGGTGGGATAATAATAGCCCTCCAGCGCAGTATACCCTGCAGCGGCAGCTTTGGCGGCAAGGGTGTCCATCATGGCGTCTTCCATGCCGCGCTTGAGCACACGGCAGCTCATCAACCACAGGCGCAGGCAGAGCGTTTGGCCCTGAGCCTGCCCTGCCACAACGGTAACAACGCCGTTATCCGCAAATTTATCCACCAGCTTGCCGTACAGGGTGATCCAGTCCGGCTTTTCTGCCATGGAACGGATGTCATCCTCAGTGCAGCGCAGAGTGGTCAGGTTGAACTGGTTGCTTTTGTTGGTCAGCTGAGCAATGCGCTGCATATACACCGCCTCAAAGGGGCGGATGGTCGCCGTCATTTCCAGGCTGTCCAGATACTGGCCGTAATCGGCAAAAGCTGCCTGGGCCTGGGCGGCCTGGGCGCGGGCATGGTACTGCGCGGTCTTTTTCAGGTCGTCGCCGGAAAGGATCGTCGTTTCAAAGTACCCGCCATGGTCCAGCATCTTGATGTAGTTTTCGGCACCATCCAGCACCGGGGTGGCCACGCCGGGCAGCTGGGCGGCCACAATGGCACGCTCCGCCGGGTTGTCATCAGCAAACACAAAGCTGTCGGCGCCAAGGCTGAGCTCTGCGGCGATGGCTTTCAGGTTCTGATCTTTAGGATCCCAGTTAGCCTTGATGCAGACAAAATCATCCGGGTGCAGCACGCTGTCCGGGTGGTTCAGGCCGGCCAGGGCGTTGGCTTCGTCATTTTTGGAATCCACCGCCAGCACCACGCCGATGGTCTGCAGGGCTTTGCAGTAGCTCTGGAACTCGGCGTACACCTGGCCTTCCGGCACTTCGGGGCCGATGGCAATGCCGTCCACACCGTCATCGCCCACAATGCCGCCCCAGAGAGTGTTATCCAGATCCAGCACCAGGGCTTTTTTGTTGCGGCCATACAGGGATTTGATGATGTTTGCCACGCTGTTTGCCAAAGACGGAATCGCATCCAGGCACATGGCGTACTTGTACATATGCCAGAAGAACGCATCCCCCCAGGCAGTCAGGCCGTAATCTGCGCTGAGATAGTCAATATCATTGATATAAAAATCCTCATGCGCGGCGGCATAGGCGTAAAAGCGCTGGTTCAGGCGGCTGAGATAGTTGGAACGGCCATGCGGGTCCCAGATATCGCGGTTGCCCATCAGGCGGTAGTTGGGGCGGTCAAAGTTATTCTGGATGACGGGGCAATGGAATTTGGCTTCCAGCGCCTGCCACATCTGCTCAAAGCGGCTGTACTCGGCATTCAGCATGGCGTCAATTTCCGCCTGCGGGGTGGCCGTTGTGGGGAAATTGATGATGTTGCGCCAGTTGGTGTGGATATAAATGACATCGGGGTGGAACCCATCCAGCTCCGGCGTGCCGAACATGGCGTCCTGCCAATATTGGCCATACTCGCTCTGGTAGAACTCCGCCTGAATGCCGTATTGCAACAAAAACAGGCCCAGCTGGTCTGCCACCTCATTGGTGGTGGAACCACCCAGGATGGCGATGCGCTTTTGCAGCGGGTGCGGGTTTTGGGCCAGCAGTTCCTTGCGCAGGCGGCGCTTTTTGCGCAGCAGCGTTTCGGTATCCAGCGGGTAGTTAAAACAATCCATATCGGCGCTTCCTTACAAATAATATTCAGGGCTTACAGCTTCTGCAGGGCCTCTTCCAGCGTAATGGCGATCTGGTCCGGGCAGCTGGTGGGCTTGGAGCCGCACAGGGTGCCTTTCATGCGCTCAATGGCGTCCTCAGCTTTCATGCCTTTCAGCAGCTGGCAGATGCCTTTCAGGTTGCCGTTGCAGCCCCCCAGCACCTCAACAGATTCAATGGTATGGTCAAGGTTCAGCTCTACTTTGGTCATCACCGAGCAGGTGCCCTTATTGCGGCGTTCGTAAGTCATAATCGTTTGCTCCTTTTTATTTTCTTGCTCCATTTTGTTTTTTGCTGTTGGTTGCTTTACTTTTTGCGCGCTTCGGCTAGCGCACGGATGCGGGCGATCTGTTCGTCCGCGGTGGTGCAGGTGCCAACCGGGTGCGGGGTGTTGGTGTTCATGCCGTGGTAGTCAGTGCCGCCGGTCACGATCAGGCCGTACTCCGCGGCCAGCTGTTCCAGCTCGGCTTTATCCTCCTCCGTGTTGCGGGGGTGGTCGATCTCCACGCCGTCCAGCCGCCCGGCTGCAATCAGCTCCCGCGCCAAAGGCATGCTGTGGTAAACGCTGGGGTGGGCCAGTACCGCCACGCCGCGGCATTCTTGGATGAGGTTCAGGATGGTATCCACGGTTTCATACACCGGCGTGTGCAGGATCTTGCCGCGCACCGGGCGCAGACCGAACAGGCTGCGGTACACCGTGTTGTACATTCCATCCGAAAGCCCATACTGCCACAATACACGCATGACATGGGCCTTGTACAGCGTGCCGTTGTCCTTGGCAAATTCCAACGCTTCCTCGGTCTTGAACTGGGGGCAGATCTCCTCCAGCTCCTTGCAGGACTGATACACCGCATCGTAACGGCGTTTGTCCATGACTGCAGTATGGCGGGCCAGAGCTTCGCAATCGTCCGGGTAATAGCATAGGATGTGCACGCGGTGTTCCCGCCCATAATCATAGGCCGTCAGCTCCACCGCCGGGATCAGCTTCACACCGTTTTGCTCCGGGTGGGCGTAAGCATAACGCACAGAGCGGTTGGTATCATGGTCGCTGATGGCAAGCCAATCCAACCCCGCGCAGGCCGCCAGCCAAGGCAGCTTTTCGATGGGGGTAGAACCGTCCGAACAGGACGAATGGGTATGCAGATCACCGGGCATAGGCTGAGCTCCTCCTTTCCTGCTGAAGCTTTAGGCAATACCGCATAATTCTAAGTGCCGATACGGCGAGCGAGGTGCGGCAGATGCTAAGCCAAAAGCGCAGATAATACTGGATGTCTTATCGAGCATTTTGGCAACGCAGATGCCGTGCCGCAGCTGCCGGAACGGTGCTTAAGCCGCAAGGCGGGAATTGTGCGGTGTTGCCTTTATTATATACCTTTTTTATATTTTTGAAAAGAGGGATATGACATTGCCAAGTCAGCACAAGTCCGTCTTCCCCGCCCCGCCGCTCACTTTTGCCGCAGGCTGGCGGCGTAAGCGCGGGCGCGGGCGGAAAACTGGCGTGCAGCCGGGGAAAGCGCCCCCCGCGCCAGGCAGGCCAGCCCAATGCTGCGCGTTGCAGCGGGTTCCAGCCGCAGCACCTGGCAGCCGTGGGGGTCGGTTCCGGTTTTGAACATCAGCTCCGGCATAATGGCAAAGCCGCGGCCACAGGCCACCATAGCGATCATGGATTGGTCATCCACGATATAGCAGCGGCTGTCCACCCGCAGGTCGTTGGTTTTGAAGTAGCTCTGGATATCGGCATCCACGTCCGCCAGCTGGCTGACGAACGGCTGGCCGCGCAGTTCCTCGGCGCTGACACAGCCGGGCCGGGCCGGGCGGTAGGACGCGGGTGCGATGCAGACCAGCTCGTCATCATATAGCGGTTCAAAATCCAAATCCAGCGCGCTGGAATTGGAAAGGAAGCCGATTTCCGCCGTGCCGTTTTTGACCCAGGCGCAGATATCCGCATAGCTGCCCTGATAGATCTGCACATCAATACCGGGGAAATCCAGCTGGAACTGCGGCACCAGCTGCGGCAGCCAGGTCACGCAGGCAGAGTTGAACACCCCCAGGCGCAGCACGCCTTTGTGCATGCCGTTGATCTGGGCGATGGACTGATCCAGGGATTCGCTGGAAGCCAGCAGCCGCTGGATGGCGGGCAGCAGGTTTTCGGCGGCAGCCGTCATGGTAACGCCACTTTTGGTGCGGGTAAACAGTGGGAAACCGCATTCCGTCTCCATGGTAGAAACCGCATGACTGATGGCGGAGGGGGTCAGGTGCAGTTGCTCCGCGGTGCGGGCAAAGCTGCCCTCGTGCGCAATGGTGGAAAAAATCTGGCAGGCTAACAGGGTCATGATGAACCGGATGCTCCTTTTATAATTGGGAAGTAAACTTTACTTTCTTTGTTTTTTGTTTTCTGATGCGTATTGATGAATCTCGTTCACTTTTCATGTGAACTTTTTGAGCTTTACTTCACACAAATACTGTACTATTATAATAGCATAAAGTCAAGGCCCGCACAGCCTTGATGAGTTTTCTCTGTATAGAAAACATTCCTTCCTCTATTTTCCTCTCCTACCCGCCGGTCCGCACAACCGGCGGGTTTTTGTTTTGCCGTTTTTCCGTAGGCCGGGCTGCGCCGCGTTGTAAAAGCGCCGCAAACGTGTTATTATTGTTACTGGTATCATCTGCCGCGTTTTGTGCCGGAATTATATGGAACGTATCTTTATATAGTATATAGTACAGTGAAAAGAAAGAGGAAGTATTTTGCCAAAATCAACACTCTCCAATCCCCGCGGTGTACGGGGGGCGGCATCGCTGTGCGCGGTGGCCGCGCTGGCTTATCTGTTTGTACAGGATCTATTGACTATTTTTGTTTCCGCCCTGATGGGTATGCGGGTGCAGGGTGCCAGCCTGAGCGACCCGGTCGGATTCAGCGTGGCTGCGCAGGGGCTGCTGGGCATTGTGGTGGCAGCGGGTTCTATTGTGCTGCCGCTGTGGTGGCTGCTGCGCGCCACCCGGCTGCAAACGCAGGATCTGCGCATTCTGCTGCCCGCCCCCTGGAGCCCGGCGTTCTGCCTGGTGGTGTTTTTGGGGCTGGCCAACGCGGGCAACCTGTTCGGCGGGTTGTTGGCCCGTGGGCTGGGCGTTACCACCAGCAGCACCGCGCTGCCCGCCGGTGGCCTGGATCTGTTCATTCGTTATTTCAGTCTGTGTGTAGTGCCCGCTGTGCTGGAGGAAATTTATTTTCGCGGGGCGCTGCAGGGCATTATGCGCCCCAGCGGCAGCAGCGTGGCGATTTTTGCCCCTGCCCTGCTGTTTGCGTTGCTGCACCTAGATCTGGCACAAAGCATTACCGCGCTGGTGTGCGGCATCTTTTTGGGCTGGCTGGTTGAGCGCAGCGGCAGTATTCTGCCCGGCATGCTGCTGCATTTCATCAACAATACCTTGGCGTTTCTCAGCCTATATCTGCGCCAATATGCGCCGGAGCAGCTTGCCGTGGTGTATGAGCTGATTTTGCTAGTGGCCCTGCCGCTGGCGGCGCTCTTTCTGGTATGGCGGGTCAAAGTGCAGGGGTTCAGCTTTTCCGCCGGGCTGCGCGGCGGCATGGAGCCGCTGGCCGTTTTTACCAGCCTGCCGTATACCGTATGTGTTCTGTTTTTGATGGGCCTTACGGTGTACCTGTACCGTGTGGGGTAACGCAATGACCGATGAACAACTGATGCAGGCCGCGCTGGAAGAAGCCCGCGCCGCTGCCGCTTTGGGTGAAGTGCCCGTTGGTGCGGTGGTTGCCAAGGATGGCGAGATCATTGCCCGTGCCCACAACCTGCGAGAGAGCGGCAAAAATGCCATCTACCACGCCGAACTGCTTGCCATCGACGCAGCCTGCAAAGCCCTTGGCGGGTGGCGGCTGTGGCAATGTGAGCTGTTTGTTACGCTGGAGCCCTGCCCCATGTGCAGTGGGGCCATCATCAACAGCCGGTTAAAGCGGGTAGTCTATGGTGCCCGCGACCCCAAGGCCGGGTGCTGCGGCTCTTTGACGGATCTGTTTGCTTTACCATTTAACCACCACCCTGTTATGGAGCAGGGCCTGTTGGAAGAGGAAGCCCAGGCACTTTTACAAGAGTTTTTTGCCGGACTGCGAGCCAAACGGCTGAAGCTGAAAGCCGAAAAGCGCGCCCAGCAGGCAGCCCCGCTGCAAAATGAGGAGAACCCCCATGAATGACCATGTATTGATTACCGGCGGCAGCCGCGGCATTGGTGCCGCCACCGTTTTGGAGTTTGCCCGTGCCGGGTACGATGTTGCCTTTACCTGGAACAGCCGCGAAGATGCTGCCCTGGATGTTGTGCAGCAGGCACAGGCGCTGAACCCTGGCGGGCGCTTTGTGGCTCTGCACGCCGATGTGAGCGATTCCGCCCAGGTGAATGCCGCGGTACAGGAAGCACTGCAGCAGTTCGGCAGCCTGCAGGTGCTGATGTGCTGTGCGGGGATTGCCCAGCAAAAGCTCTTCACTGACCTGACCGATGAGGACTGGCAACGCATGATGGGGGTAGATTTGGACGGCGTGTTTTATGCATGCCGCGCCGTGCTGCCTGGCATGATCCGCCAAAAATACGGCCGCATTCTGCTGGTAAGCAGCATGTGGGGCCAGACCGGCGGCAGTTGCGAAGTACACTATTCCGCCGCAAAGGCCGGTGTGATCGGCCTGACCAAGGCGCTCGCCAAAGAGGAAGGTCCTTCCGGCATTACGGTGAACTGCGTGGCTCCCGGTGTGATTGAAACCGACATGATGGCCAGCTTTACCGCAGAGGACAAAGCTGCCCTGGCGGAAGAGACCCCCGTGGAGCGCCTTGGCACCCCGGAAGAAGTTGCCCGCACGCTGGTATTTTTGGCCGGGCGCGGGGCCGGGTTCATCACCGGGCAGGTGCTCGGCGTAAACGGCGGCATTGTGATTTAACGCGTCCCTGCTTATTCAGCGCCGCCGCATGAATATGCCGGCAGCAATTTCATAAGATTCACTTCCCTCTCCTTTCCAGCATAACATGCTGTAGGATACACCTGCACGGCAGGCAATCCTGGGAGGGGGATTTTTGTATGGCTTTGTTTCAGGTGGGGATCGATGTTTCCCGGTATCAGGGCAGCATCAACTGGAGTGCCGTTGCCGCGGCGGGCAAACAGTTTGCCATTGTACGCATTGGGTCCAGCAACAACAACGGCACGTATGTGGACCCCTATTTTCTGCAAAACGTGAACGGTGCCCATGCCGCCGGGCTGCGGGTTGGGGCTTATTATTACACCTATGCCCGCACCGAAAGCGCTGTTGCCGGGGAGCTGATCACCTTTTTGAACGCGCTGGAGGGCTTACAGCTGGAATACCCGGTGTTTGTAGATGTGGAGGCCAACAGCCTGACCACCCTGGGCAAACCGCAGCTGACGAACCTGGTCAAATACGCCATGGATATTTTGAACCAGCGCAAATGGTACGCGGGCTGGTACAGCTACACCAACTACATCAACTCGTATATGAATGCTTCCGCGCTGGCAAACTATCCGCTTTGGGTGGCGGATTACCGCTCCAGCCTGGGGTACACCGGGCAGTACGGCATGTGGCAGTATTCCGGTTCCGGCACCGTCAGCGGCATTACCGGCGCGGTGGATCTGGATTACAGCTATCAGGACTATCTGCCCACGATACGCGCCGGGAATTTTAACGGGTATGGCAGCGATGGGCCGGACATGACAGCCGTGAGCGGATATAAGCTCACGGTTTTTGGTTCCAACACAGAATATTTTTATACCGCCAATCTGAACGATGTGGTGGGCTACCTGCCGCTGGGCAGCTACCCGGTTACCCAGATCACCAAGGAAAAATACAACGGGTACGATTGGGTCGTGTTTGAATATAACGGTGGCCAGTATTGGACCGCCCTGATTGGGGACCGCAACCGCCTAGAGCGCGATGACACCACAGACGATTGTTGCCGCCAGCTGGCTGAAGCCAACGCCAAAATTGCCGCCGCAAAGGCAGCGCTGGAATAAGCGATGCGGATTTTCCAGTAGGGTTCCCTGGGTTGCCCTGCTTTTCACTTCTCGTTATATCCATGTAGAGTTTCTTTAGGCAATACCGCATTATTCTAAGTGCCGATACGGCGAGCGAGGTGCGGCAGATGCTAAGCCAAAAGCGCA